>NZ_JBSXNL010000055.1:0-226038 GCF_056857615.1 Galbibacter sp. L-19 | reverse complement strand
CTAAATCTTTTGAGGGATTCAAAAACAGAATATTATCTAAGATTACGGCTATGACGGTCATTCAATATATAAACATATTTGAATTCAACAGAAATATCAATAACCTAAAAATCAATATTGCCTAAATGCACAACGGGTTAATATAATTAATAAATGGTAAGCTTTTTCTTTGTCTTCTAGGAATCTGAAATATCTTAAAATCTGCATATTTAAATCATTATTAGATCGAAACCAAATTAGTTTAGAAGTTGTTTGAGGTTATTTATGTTTTTCAACTTTTGTGCAGAATAGGATTTCTTGGCGTAGTTTGTATGAAAGTTATGTTTGTTTAAGAATTTGATATTCATTACTACCCACTGCTCATCAGAAAATTTTTGATTATTGAATAGAGCCCACTCTTTACGAATCTTTGCGTTCTTAACAAGAAAATTTTTTTTGCCCAGATGGGCAAGGTCTGCATCACAAATAACTTTTTGTGATACGGTTTCTGGATTTTGAGGCATTTTGGTTGCCTGTATATTTTTAAGGACCTTAATAATACGCTCCTCCGGAAAGTCTTCATTAGAAAGGAAATTTCGGGCATATTCACAACTCAGCTCTTCGTGATTGGTAGCACCATTAATATGTCCCAGGTCGTGAAAATAAGATGCAATGGCCAGCTCTTCCATTATATCTTCAGGAAGGTTTTCGTGTTGGGCTATCCATTTTGAATTACGCGCAACATCTTTGGCGTGCTGCCAATTGTGGAAGGGTAGATACTTACATCTGTTGGCTTCCATTGTACTTTTGCAATAAACCCTCGTTTTTTCTATTAATCCCAAATTATCCATAACAATAACACTTATATTTTAAACTTTAGATCACTAAACATTGGTTTCGGTCAACATACTTCCCTTTTTCATTATTTTTAAAATGAGATATATGAAACAGCTTGCTATGGCAGCATAAAACCAAAAATTAAATTCAACGGTTATTTTTTGTTTTTCAACCATACCGCCAATCCATTCGAAAAACCAGAAAACAATAAATATGGCCGCGAACCCATTCTTTTCTTTTTTCAGGACCTTTTTAGGGCAAAAAGGGTATTTTGCCTTGCGGTAATTTTTAAAATTTGGTATAAAAGCGGGTGTAATGGCTGACCACCTTAGGTAATCTGTGCCAAATTTTTTGATCAAATAGCTTTCTTCAGCATACATAATGCGTTCGTAGTACAACCAGTATAGCAATACGAAAGCTACTGTAAACCAAATATTTCCAGTAAGCATTGCTATCCCGAACCACATAAAGAAATTCCCTAAGTATAAAGGGTGGCGCAAGAGCGAGTACATTCCAGTGGTATTCAATTCATCTGCTATTTGACCGTTTTTTGTATTTCTGCCAGATGTGTTTCTAGGTGTATACCCTATAGTGGTTACCCGAATAAGCAAACCCAAGAGACTCAACATTAAACAGGTAAACTGATAATAACCTTCAGGTACTTTTTCAACTTGCCGTGGCTCAAAATATATCCCATATAGATACACGCCGAATCCCGCTGCCAGAAAAAGTAGCGGTAAATAGCTACGGTTCTTAAAAAGGAAATCCCCCTGTACCTTAAATTCTGTTTGTAATGCCATATTTTTTAAAATAATATTGGAAACAATTATTGTGTTATGCCGACTGTAACCTTTGGCCTATAGGCTTATGATTTTAATTTTGACCAAAAATAACCTACCAATCTTTTTGAAATTTGAAGAGAATCTAAAGGAAATCTAAAGTGTTATAAACCTATTTGTGGTAATATAACGTCCACTTTTGATAGTGCTTTTCGCTGTCGAAATTTTCTTTTAAAAAGGAAAATTTTTTATCTAAATCCCGTTTATTGCGAACAAGGAGATAGGTGGAGTGTTTTTTTGAAATTTTAGAAAGCTTATTTATTTCGGTTTCTTTATGCATATCCCAAAGATTTTGTTTGTAAGTGTCATTATTTTCAAATTGTGTTTCGCGCTGGGTAGTATGATGGGAATATTTTAGGGTTATTAAGGTATCATTAGTATAAAACGGAATAGACGAGAGAAGGTAATCGTAAACTAAAATAGTTTTGTTCCTTTCGTTGGAAACATTGTCTATGAATTTAACCATATCTTTCGTAGAATTGGTCACGGGACTATTATGTGACATAAAAGAAGTTGAAATCAAAATTATTGCACCGCCAAATGTTGCGGCCAATACAGGGGGCTTATAAAACTTTTCATTTTCAATAAAATGATATACTAATCCAAAAATGATAAGGGAAATAAGTGCTACTATAAGTGTTTTTATTGAAACATTTTCCATATTGGTTTTGAAAATCCAGCTAAAAACCAGACCAACAAAAAGCATTGTCAATAATGAGGCATAAGTAAGATTTACGATATTTTTAGAAGTATTGGAAATCTTAGGTAACCCGACCGCTATAATTATTGCAACCATCCAGAAAATTGGCAAGATGTACAGTATCAATTTTGTGCTGAATGCAGAAAATAAAAAAAACAAAATAGCACTTGAATAGATTAACACTTTGGTTTCCTTCTGCTTTGCAAAAAATGATTTTATATACTTTTTAAAGTTTGAAATTAGTGATAAGCACCAAGGTAAAAGCAGGCCAAGCAAAATTGGGAAATAGTACCAAAAAGGTTTCGACCTTTCCTTAAATGCGTTACCTGTCATCCTCCCCGCAAGCTGTTTATTGATAAAATAATCCCAAATTTTGGGGTGCTCCATAATTACTGCTATATACCAGCTAGCCCCTATTAAGGCGCACAATACAAAACCAATTACGTGGTGGTTGGTAATTTTCGCCCCATCTCCATAAATCAATTTTCTGGTAATGATATAAGCAAGAACAAATAGAAGGGCGACCGGTCCTTTGGTCAATAAGGCAACCCCCACGAGAGTATAAAAAAAGTATAAAAAGACAGTCTTATTTTTATGGTCATACACTTGCCAACAATATATAGCTCCAAGGATAAAAGTTGTCAGGAATGCATCGGTGGTCAGGTTACGGCTTGAAATTAAGACTATTGGAAACGAAAAATATACTAATCCTGCTATGAAGGCAATACGCTTGTCCTTATAGAGTAAATATGCCAAACGATATATTAATAACAACTGAATGATAATGGCCACTTGCAAAAAGAAGCGAGCGCCGAACTCATTAACACCAAAAATTTGATAACCCAAAGTTGTAATGTAATAGGTGATGGGGGGCTTGTGAAAGTGAAAAATTCCCAACAGTTCAGGGTTAAGGTAATCGCCGTTCAATAACATTTCACGGCTTATTTCTGCATAACGAGCTTCACTGGTTTCTGCAAGCCCATAACTTCCCAATCCTATAATAAGTATAAGAAAGGCTATAAAAAGAAATAAAAGGTAATAACGGTCGGTGGAATTTTTAAGCGTCACATCTACATTTTTAGAATGCAAATGAGGAAAGGGATTCTTATTAAAACCTGAACGGAATCTAAAGCAAATCTAAAGAAGTGTTTTTTCTTTTTTTAATAGTAAAATATTTCTTGTGTAAAGAAAAATCCCGAGTAAATGACCTGCTAGTAATACAGGATCTTTTCGCAAAACCGCATAGAAAAGTATAAGCGTTGAGCCTGTTAAACTTAATATCCAAAAGCCCATAGGGAGCTAAGACTCTTTTCGTTTTTCGCTGTAGAACCATTGATATACAAAACGCAAAGTGAAGATTGTTTGTGCAATGATACCAAGTATCAATAACCAAAATGGGATATTTTCATTCTGGAACAACAAAACGCGGTCATATACTTTGTTGTTATAACCAATATAGAGAATAATGAATGGAAATAGATACAAGAACCAACGTAAAAGCTTTGGAAATTTAATCCATTGATTTTGTAAGTGCATATTTCGTATGTAGATGAAATATGTCAAAATCTGTCCCAGCATTATCGCAAAATCATTTCTTAAATAACCATACACAAATAAGAGAAATGATGCAATTAAGCTCAATTGCCAGAAAAGCACCGGGGTGAGCACACGTTTGTTCCTTTCAGAAAGAACCCATTGCAAGATGGAGCGCCCTGAAAATAGGAGTTGGGCAGTAAAACCAATACTATATATCAACCAAATATTCACCCCTTATCCTCAACCTTGTAGTTAATATATTTTTTTCTCATCCATAAGAAAGCAAAGCAATCCATTAAGGGGCCGAGCAGGCGGTTCCACAAACCAAATTTCCCTTTACCGGCAATCCTGTGAAAATGTTGTATCGGTACTTGCTTCACTTTTCCTTCTTGCAAGAGAACCATTGCTGGTAAAAAGCGGTGCAGTCCCTTAAACATCGTAATGCGTTTGGCACAGTCTCTTTTAATAATTTTAAGTGGACAACCTGTGTCGTCCATACCATCGTGGGTGAAACTGCGGCGTACGCCATTGGCAATTATAGAGGACAGGTTTTTGGTAAAACTGTCTTTTCTATTGGAACGAACTCCTGTAACTAAATCATATTCATCAATATATTCCAGCAGGAGATTAAAATCCATTGGACTAGTTTGAAGGTCTGAGTCGATGTAGCCTATAAGCGAGCTCTCGGCATAGTCAAATCCAGCTTTTATAGCAGTACTCAAACCATAATTTTGGTCAAAATCAATGTAGTTGAATACAAGGCTTTGATCACATATTTGTCTTATAATGCTCAAACTTGAATCTTTGGATCCATCATTTACAAATAAAACCGAAGTAGGTATTTCTGCGCAATCTATGTACTCTTGGAGTTCTTTTTCAACTCGTCGTAAATTTTCTTCTTCATTATAAACAGGGACTATAATGGTAAAGGTTTCGCTCATTGTTTAATTTCAAAAATGGATTTAATAATAAACAAGCATTCTAAAGCAATTTTTAAGATTTACCTATTTTGAAAATATTGCCATAAACCTAACGGTCAGGACATCAATCTGAGAACGGATAAGGAATACACAAACGGGCAAGCAATAACAGTTATAGAAAGGTTGCTTGAAACCTCTATCAAAATTGAAGAAAAACCTCCTCGTTCAGGTGATCAATTAAGAACCAAGGCGATTATTGAGCTCAAAAATTACTGAATTACTATCCAAATATAAAACTTGAAGAAGGAGTATTAGAACAGTTAATTGGGTTAAGAACAAATTATAAAAAAATGTCCAAATCAGGTATAGATTTGGACATTACAAATTTAATCAAAGAAAAAATTTAATCTTCATCAACTTCCTCATCTTCTTCGGAATACTTTTTAACCACCTTGCCATTGTTGTCTATAACCACTTCCATTTCGCTATTTCCTTTTTCGATCTCGAACTCGTAGAACTTGCCGTCTGTAGTTTCGGTCATTTCGGCACTTTCAATATCATACCCTGGGAAATTCGATTTAAGGGATGAAATTACCGTGTTTGGTACTTCCGATTTTTCAATCTCGTGCTCGGTTTCCATCCAGGTTCCATTTTGCAGGAAATTTGCGGAATATTCCCTATTGTCCATTTTAAATTCGGCTTCCCATTCATCATTAGATTCTTTTCCCCAATCTACCTTTTTTGCGGTTGGGAATTTTTTAGCGAAAGCATTCTTTACGGTTTGGGGTACTTTCTCTTGGTTTCTCGTAGTAAATGCTACTGCGGTAATGGCCAAAAATAGCAAGCCTATACCTAAAATTGCTTTTTTCATTGTATTATATTTTTTAGTTATAGAGTAAACTTACGTTGTAATTCTAAAGATGGCTTTAAGGGATTCTAAAGAGATTCTATTGGTAGCAATTTTCCCCTTATTGCTGATAATTACATTTTTAGATTGAAATCTATTTGAAATATATGCTTTCCTTGTCCTTCCTGTAACTCTGTTGAAGCCCGAAAACGGTATGAAGGCAAAAACCCGTAATAGTCGCAAATTTTCTTAACAATGGAAAGCCCCAATCCAGTTGAGTCTTTCCGCCTACTTTCTTTATAAAAACGTTCAAAAACCTGATCGGGTCGGTCTAAAGTTTCATTTCCACTATTTATGACTTGTAGCTTTGTATCATAAATAGTAATAAGTATACGATCATTATTAAGATTGTGTCTGACTGCATTAGATAATAGGTTGTTGCACAAAACCGTTGCAAGGGAAGGATCCATTATTATATTAATCGTATTCTGTTCCTTAAGCTGAATATCGATTGATGTGAGTTCTTTAAAGTTTTCAATCGTTTCTTCAACAATATTATTAATTGAAATTGTCTCATTCGCTGTGAATTGATCGTTTTCAATTTTAGCAAGAAGAATTAGTTTCTTATTAAGCTGCTTTAAACGTGAAATATCAGATTGTAGGGAGGAAAATTGATGGAATTGCACTTCGTTTATTTCGGCATCATTGATCACCGTATCAATTTTAGCTTGCATAATAGCTAGTGGTGTTTGCATTTCGTGAGAGACATCTTCGGTAAATTGTTTGAGGTTACGATAATCTGTCTGGATTTTTGATGTCAGTATTTTTATCTCTTTATTGAGTTCGTAAAATTCCAATATTTCAGAATCTTCAAAGGTCAATGGGCTATCAGCCTTTAAGGAAAATTTTTTAAGCCGTTCAAGATTACTAAAAAAAGGCTTCCAAAGTTTTTTATTCCGGGATTTGTTAAGATAGAACAAGAAAATAAAAGCAAGGAATATTACCATCAAAAACATAAACACAATGGTAGATAAAATGTCCTCCGATTCGATTACCATTGACCGCACGGTGACCTTATATTCTTGTCCATTGATGTTTTTTGTTCCAGATAATTGCCTAAAAAGCTCTATTTCATCTTGAAGTGGATCATAGATAAGCGTATCTACGAGAATGTTTTTGTGTGGTTTTTCTGTTTTTTCGGCCATCATTATTGGGGGGACGCCTAACAGATTAGGATTTTGTTCCAGTAAATGTTCTACACGGTCTTTATTTGAAAAGAGCTCTTCTTCTATCTCATTTTGTAATAATTGTTTCAGATAAAAATAAAGACCAATACCAGAAAGCGTCATAATAATGACACTGGTAATCAGAAAGGTTTTAGATGCCTTTCTCAAAAGAGGTGTTTTATTTTTACTTTTGGTACTAATCTGCTATAAATTTATAACCGCTACCGTAGGCGGTCTGTATATATTTAGCCCCTTCTTTTGTGAGCTTTTTCCTTAGATTATTAATGTGTACATAAATAAAATCAAAATTGTCAAGTAAGTCACTATCATCACCCCATAAATGTTCTGCAATAATGGCCTTGGAAAGCACTCGGCCTTGGTTAATGATAAAAAACAACAGAAGGTCATATTCCTTCCGTGTGAGTGTGATTGGTTTATCGTTTACATAAGCACTACGTGCCAACGTATCAAGTCGTATCTCTTTAAATGTAATGGTATCATTTCCACCAAACTGTCCTCTTCTGAGTACCGCTTTGATACGAGAATTTAGTTCTGCAAGATGAAAGGGTTTAGTGATATAATCATCAGCACCCAGATCGAGCCCTTCCAGTTTATTGTCCAGGGAACTATTTGCCGATATGATAATAACCCCGCATTTTTTATGTTGCTTTTTAAGTTTTTTGAGCAAGACAAGACCACTTCCCGTTACCAGGTTGATATCGAGTATCACAAGATCATACTCATATAATTCTAATTTTTCAGAAGCCTCAAGATAATCTGATGCGGTTTCACAAATATTTGCATCACTGCTTAAATATTTAGCGATGGAAATTTGTAAATCTTTCTCGTCTTCGGCAATTAAATATTTCATTTGTTGTTAATAATTAAAAAATAAAAGTAATATAAAATTCTAAAGGGATTTTAAAGAAAATAAATAACGGGGAATAGTATAATCATTTTCTTTGGGAAGACACGGTAACAAATAGATTTTGATCACATACAGCAATTTTCTTCTTTTAATAAAAAACTCATCGGAAGGCGGCTACTGATCCATTTAAAAATTAAGGCCGTACAGGGACTAATATAAGTAAGTTTTAAAACGGTCATAGAATAATATTTTTAAAACATAAATTGATCAACTTACTGGATTTCAACAGTCTTAACTAGGTGGTTTTTTTTTACTTATCTTTTTTAAAAACGAAATTTTTTGGGTCAATCATTTTGGCCGAGAATACTGTTGAACAATCAGCAGGTCAAGAATAATGTTATTCGTTTCAGAAATTGGAAATAAAATAAGCATTTTCAAATAATAATCTTAAATTCGCACACTTAACATACAAAGGCGATGGAGTTCGCCAAAACCGCCCAAAAAGCTAATGACTCCTACTCAATTTAATCTAAAACGGTTATGGGTAGGATTTTTTTATTGGTGGGCACTGGGGGTTTTTTGGGCAGTATTGCAAGGTATCTCACGGCAATATGGTTGACCAAACACTTCCCCTCTGCATTTCCTTACGGAACATTTGCGGCAAACATATTGGGCTGTTTGTTGATCGGGGTGATTTTTGGCCTTGGGCAACGCTTTGAATGGCTCACGCCGGAACTGCGGCTTTTTCTTACAACCGGTTTTTGCGGGGGCTTCACCACATTTTCATCCTTTACTTTAGAAAACACAATTTTACTTCAGAATTCCAACTACCTCACTTTTGCCATCTACGCAATAAGCAGTTTCACGCTTGGCTTATTAGCTGTATTTGGGGGAATAACTTTAACAAAAATATGAATATGAAAAACTTTAATCCTTGGCACCACGTGCCCATCGGAAACGAACAACCTGAAATGGTTCAGGCCATTATTGAAATCCCCAAGGGAAGTAAGGCTAAATATGAACTGGATAAGGAAACCGGGATGCTCCGGTTGGACCGGGTGCTGTTTTCTTCGGTCAATTATCCCGAAAATTATGGGTTTATCCCCCAAACTTTAGGAGAGGACCACGACCCTCTAGATATATTGGTGCTTTCGCAAATCGATGTGCAACCGCTCTGTATTTTGGAGGCCAAAGTAATCGGGGTAATGCGGATGATAGATAATGACGAAGCCGACGATAAAATAATCGCGGTCGCGAAAAATGATATGAGCGTAAACCATATCAACGATGTTTCAGAACTGCCCAAACACTTTGCCCTGGAGCTCAAAAACTTTTTTGAGGATTACAAAAAGCTGGAAAATAAAACTGTCCGGGTGGAAGAATTTCAAAATGCGGCAATGGCGAAAGAAATTATTCAACAAGCAATTACAGACTATCAAAAAGAATTTAAAAACTAAAATTATGAAAATTCAAAAACTTATTGCAAGGGAAGTTTTGGACTCCCGTGGAAATCCAACTGTGGAAGCAGAAGTTACTTTAGAAAAAGGATTTTTTGGCCGTGCCATCTGCCCTTCCGGTGCAAGTACCGGGGAAAAGGAAGCTGTTGAACTCCGGGACGGGGACAAAACGCGATACAATGGCAAAGGGGTATTAAAGGCGGTAAACAACGTTAACCAAATTATCGCACCGGCCCTTTCCAATAAAGTGTTCGATAACCAACAGGAGTTGGACAATTTTCTAATGGAACTGGACGGCACCCCCAACAAATCAAATCTTGGCGCCAATGCCATACTGCCCGTTTCTATGGCATTTGCCAGAGCGGCAGCAGCATTTTCGAAAGAGCCTTTATACCGTTATTTGAATACCGATGGAAAATTCACAATGCCGGTGCCCTGTATGAACGTGATAAATGGCGGGGCTCACGCCGATAACAATGTGGATTTTCAGGAATTTATGATTGCCCCCCATAACGCCCCCGCTTTTTATGAAGCTATCCGAATGGGAGAAGAAACTTTCCACGCCTTGAAAAGTATCCTGAAAAATAAAAATTACTTTACCGGAGTTGGCGATGAAGGCGGGTTTGCACCTAATTTAAAATCTAATGAAGAAGCGATTGAAGTAATCCTTGAAGCCATTGAAAAAGCGGGCTATAAACCGGGCATCGATATTTCCATTTGCTTGGATCCCGCAGCGAGCGAACTATGGCAGGATGGGAACTATGTTTTATTTAAAAGCACTCAAAAAAAATATTCAAGCGACCAGCTCATTGATCTTTGGAAAAGCTGGGTAGATCAATATCCCATTATTTCGTTGGAAGATGGAATGGCGGAAAACGACTGGGAAGGATGGCGGACCCTCACAAATGAACTGGGGAGCAAGATCGAATTGATCGGGGACGATCTGCTGTGTACCAACAAAAGACTGTTACAGGAAGCCATCGATAAAAACGCCTGTAATTCCATTCTCATCAAGTTGAACCAAATAGGTACAGTTACCGAAACCTTAGAAACAATAGCATTGGCAAAGAAGAACAAATACGGTTTTTTCATTTCCCACCGAAGCGGGAAGACCGAGGATACTTTTATCGCAGATTTGGCCGTGGCAACGGCAGCCGGAAAAATAAAAACGGGAAGCGGTAGCCGTGGCGAGCGCATTGCAAAGTTCAATCAACTCATCAGGATAGAACAGGAATTGGGCAAAGAAGCTGTGTTTACGGGGATAAAAGCCTTTAAAAATAATTAATTAGGCCGTATGAATCTGAAAAAAATTAAAGAATCTTTAGCCTCAATAGAACAAATACCCTCCCTGCTATACCTTTTAAAGTGGATCTTGATCTGCTTGTTAATAGGTGCCATTGCCGGAAGTATTTCTGCGTTTTTTCTTTTAAGCCTGGAATGGGCAACGGCTTGGCGGGAATCCCATTTATGGATTATTGCCTTATTGCCCGTAGGTGGTTTTATAATCGGGCTATCCTATCATTTATATGGTAACAGCGTTGTTAAGGGCAATAATTTATTGTTGGAGGAATTTCACTCCCCAAAAAAGATCATTCCTTTCCGGATGGCACCTTTGGTATTGTTCGGAACTGTTCTCACCCATTTCTTCGGGGGGTCGGCAGGACGTGAAGGAACGGCAGTTCAGGTAGGTGGCGCAGTGGCCGACAGGTTTACGAAGCTGTTCAAACTTTCAAGACGAAACCGTAAAATTGTGTTGATTGCCGGGATAAGTGCCGGTTTTGCTTCGGTGTTTGGAACACCCTTGGCCGGGGGGATCTTTGCCCTTGAAGTTTTGGTATTGGGGCGTATAAGATTGGATGCTATTATCCCAAGTTTTATGGCGGCTGTTTTTGCTGATTATTTTTGCAGGATTTGGGGCGTTTCCCATACCCAATATCATATAACCGAAGTAGCTAATATGAACCCGGCAAATTTGTTATGGGCATTATTGGCAGGGATTATTTTTGGACTGGTAGGGATGCTGTTTTCCAAATCGACCCATTTTTGGGGAGATTTGTTTAAAAAATATATCAATTATCCGCCTTTACGACCGGTAATTGGTGGGGTTATTTTGGCAATCGCTATTTATTTTATGGGAACCACCAAATATATAGGGCTTGGCATTCCAACTATTGTCGATTCTTTTAATATTCATCTCAATTCTTATGATTTTTTATTAAAAGTTTTATTCACCTCGTTTACCCTTGGCGCAGGCTTTAAGGGAGGTGAAGTAACCCCTTTGTTCTATATCGGGGCTACATTGGGCAACGTTTTGATTTGGTTTATTCCTTTGCCAATGGGTTTGTTGGCAGGTATGGGATTTGTGGCCGTTTTTGCCGGGGCAACCAATACACCTATTGCCTGTACGGTAATGGGAATAGAACTTTTCGGAATAGAATCAGGTGTCTTTATAGCGTTAGCTTGTAGTACTGCTTATTTATTCTCCGGCCACTCCGGGGTTTATTCCTCCCAAATTATAGGAAGCCCCAAGCATCCGGTATATACCCGCGAAAAAGGCCTTCAATTAGCTGAAATTAAACATAGACGAAATAAAAACAATAATAAATGAAAAACCATATAACCATCAGGATTTACTTTGAATACGGTCAAAAAATCAAAAACCTTTCTTTTTGGAACAGGTTGAAGGCCGGGGATTTTGCTTCAGAATTGATAAAAAAAGCCAAAGCTTTTGATTTAGATCAGGCGTTGAATTTTAACGTGAGCAAAGGGTATTTTGAAAAAGGAAAAATTCACTGGGGAATTAGTGAAACAAGGCATTATAAACATCCACACGTGGTAGAACTCACAGATACAGAAGAAAAAATCAATGAATTCTTACAACATCAAAAGCTATTGCTTGAGGAAACAAAAATCGTAGTGGTAAAAAGTGAAATTGAATTGAAAAAATAAAGAATTGAATAGGTCAAGCTTTATCAATATACGATCTAAGAAAAATTATGGCAACCACCCAAAAATAGTTGATAATGATAGAAAAATTCAGCTCACTTGACACTAAGCTTTTCCTTTACCTTAACGGAAAGCACAAAGCTTTTTTTGATCCGATTATGTATTGGGCAAGTGATAAACTGTTTTGGGTACCCTTTTACATTGCTATCGCAGCTCTTTTGATATGGCATTACAAAAAATGGAGTATCCCGATTTTCATTTCCATTGGGATTCTTATTACTTTGGCAGATCAGATAGCCTCGCACCTTATAAAGCATATGGTAAAACGCTTGCGGCCATCTCATAATCCGGCATTGGAAGGATTAATCCATTTGAGCAAAGCCGGGCCGGGAGGTCAATATGGGTTTGTGTCGTCCCACGCGGCCAACGCTTTTGCCCTTGCTTCATTTTTATTTTTTATTTTACCAAAAAAATTCAACTGGTTGAAATGGATATTGGGCTTTTGGGCACTTCTGGTTTCCTACAGTCGGATTTATAATGGCGTTCACTATCCGGGGGATGTAATAGTAGCCGCATTGTTAGGAATAGGTTTAGGCTATTCAATAAGCAAATTGTATTTTTTCTATATAAAAAAAACCGCAAAACAACCTTTTAATGTTTAAAAATATAACCCGTCTGGTCTGGATACTTTCATTGGTAAGTATGTTTGCCGATATCGCAAGCGAAATACTGTATCCCATTATTCCGGTTTACCTTCAAAACATTGGGTTTTCCATATTTTTAATAGGTGTTCTGGAAGGACTTGCCGAAGCGACCGCAGGACTTAGCAAAGGCTACTTTGGAAACTGGAGCGACAGAGTTGGAAAACGGATGCCCTTTGTACGGGTGGGCTATCTTTTGAGCGCACTTTCCAAACCGATGATGGCCGTTTTCATTTATCCGATTTGGATATTTTTTTCAAGGACTATTGACCGTCTTGGGAAAGGTTTTCGTACCGCACCAAGGGATGCGCTGCTTTCAGGAGAGGCCACGTTAAAGACCAAAGGGCAGGTATTCAGTTTTCATAGAGGCTGGGACACCTTGGGCGCGGTATTCGGCCCTGCACTTGCACTACTGTTTTTATATTTTTATCCGGGCCAACTTAGGTGGCTTTTTTATATTGCTTTTGTGCCGGGGATTATTTCGGTAGGCATTACCTATTTTATAAAGGAGAAACCATTGCCAACAAAAAAGCAAATAAGTTCCCCGGGGTTCTTTTCATTTTTTAAGTATTGGAAAATTGCAAGCCCCACATACAAAAGGTTAATTGTGGGCCTTATTGCTTTTGCACTTTTCAATAGTTCGGATATGTTGTTATTGCTAAAAGTGAACGAAGCCACGGGAAGCGAAAACAATGTCCTCACAGTTTATATCTTTTATAACTTCATCTATGCCGTTGCCGCATTTCCGCTTGGATTATTGGCAGACCATATCGGTATAAAAAAGATTTTCCTTTTTGGACTGATCCTTTTTTCGGGCATTTACTTCGGAATGGCAGAAGCGGGAAACAATACCCTTTTTTATGTTCTTTTCGGGATTTATGGAATTTATATGGCAGCCACCGAAGGCATCTCAAAAGCGTGGGTGGCCAGCCTGGTCAAAAATGAAGAAGTGGGCACGGCAATGGGGCTATTTGTAGCCCTGCAAAGTATCGCATTGATGGTTGCCAGTGCGTTTGCCGGGTTGTTATGGACATTTTACGGCGCATCGGTTACCTTTCTGCTTACCGCAATAATGAGTATCTTAGTATTTCTGTTTATGTTGTTTTTTGTTCCCAAAACCAAAAATAAAATGGAACATCCACAATAACTTTTTTAATTCAAAAATAAATAGATATGGCGTACAAGAAAATTTTAATTGCCGTAGATAGCAGTGAGTATTCAATGAAAGCCGCCAAAAAAGGCTTGGAACTCGCTCATCAATTAGGGGCTAAGGCCGCATTGCTTTTTGTAATCGAAAAATCGAAAGCATTTGGCAATGTAGATGCCGGGATCACACACGAACAGGCCTTGATTGTATTAAAGAAAGAGGCGGAGCAAACCTTGGATGAATTGGCAGAAATGTACAATGGCAATGAACTTATGAAATTTATGCCCGAGGGCAATCCGGAAGAGGATATCCTAAAAAACGCACAAAACTGGAAGGCCAATCTACTTGTACTGGGAACTCACGGAAGGACAGGGTTAAAACATCTTTTGATGGGGAGTGTTGCAGAACGGGTGATGCGCCATTCCGATATTCCGGTAATGATGGTTTCTTGAAAATTGGAATTAACACATTTAGCTTTTATTCTGAACTATTTGATTGGGGATACGCTTTTAAAAATCCAAAAACCCATAAACGCCCAAATCAAAATGATTATGCCCCCGATCACCCAGTTGTTCTTTTTGTTCCAATTATAGTCTTTTGCCCTTGTCAAACACTCCGCTTTCACATCATCAGGGATAAGCCTGAAAGCTAAATAAATGCCTATCGGCAACAAAATTAGATCGTCCAAATAGCCAATTATCGGGATAAAATCTGGAATAAGGTCTATGGGGCTCAGCGCATAGGCAATGATTACGAATATCAATGCCTTGGCATACCAAGGTGTTCTTTTATCCTTATAGGCCAAATGCAGTAGCACCAATTGTAGCTTTAGCTTTTTTGCCCAAGCTTTTAGTTTTTTCATAATTATACAGAAGGTATTCAGATGCTAAAGGATTAGCACACAAAAAAATAGATAAAATTTGAAGGTATTTATTGTTTTTTAGTTTAAGATATTCATATATCTTTGTTTTCACGAATAAAATCGAGGCAAAGGTTACCTATTCGGTTACCTCGTTTTATTGAAACAATATAAGTGTCTGGTTATTAAAATATTGTCTAGTGGCAAGTTAGTTCTGCCACCCCGACTAACCTAGAAATGGGAAGAAATAAAACACTGTTAATCGTATGATTTTCAGTGTTTTTCGTTTTTTATGCATTTGTTTGATTTCATTTAAAATCATATAAAAGATGTGCAATGTTTCATCAAAATTGCACTATCTTAATAAAATTCCAATACTCATCTTCTATATAATCTCCATAAGAGATTGAATAAGAGTTTATATTCAAGAAAATTTATTATTTTAGTCTTACATTATTCTCCTCCTACAAATGGTCTCCCGCAACCTCTTTAGTTCATAAATTAAGTGCTTATTATTCGCTTTTTTTATTCTTTATAACACTGAAAATAACCAAATTCTAAAAAACCATGAAAATGAAATTCAAGGCAATAAACATTATAATGTTAAGTATTTTTCTCTGCTCTTTTATAGCATGTAAACAAAATACAACTGAAGCTATTACTGAAGCTGAAGTTACAACGGTAGTAGAACAAGCAGATCCTCTACCGTCTTGGAATGATGGAAAAACCAAGAAAGCTATTATAGAGTATGTAACCGATGTTACCACAAAGGAAAGCGCCAACTTTATTCCAATAGCAGATAGAATTGCAACATTTGATAATGACGGAACATTATGGTCTGAACAGCCTATTTACTTTCAGTTTTTCTTTGCGTTAGATCGAATAAAAACAATGGCTCCCGAACATCCAGAATGGAAAAGTAAACAACCTTTTAAAGCGGTGCTTGAAAATAATATGGAAGAATTGATGAAGCAGGGTGAAAAAGGATTACTTCAAATTGTAATGGCTACCCACGCTGGAACAACTACCGACGAGTTTGAAAATTTGGTAACAGATTGGATTGCCACTGCGCAACATCCTACCAAAAAGAAGTTGTTTACTGAAATGGTATTTCAACCCATGTTAGAGTTATTGCAATATCTACGTGATAATGATTTTAAAACTTTTATAGTATCTGGTGGCGGAATTGAATTTATGCGTCCTTGGGCAGAAGAAGTGTATGGTATTCCAAAAAATCAAGTAATAGGAAGTAGTGTAAAAACTGAATACGATTACAATAATGGGAGTCCGATAATTAAAAGATTACCTGCTATTGACTTAGTAGATGACAAAGAAGGAAAACCTGTAGGAATTAACCGCTATATTGGTCGCAAACCAGTATTTGCTGCAGGAAATTCTGATGGCGACTTACAAATGCTTCGTTGGACAGATGCAAATAAGCATAAAACCTTTAAATTGTATGTGCATCATACAGATGCTAATAGAGAATGGGCATACGATCGAAAATCTCATATAGGTACTTTTGACAAAGCACTAGACGAAGCAACCGAAAAAGGATGGACTATAGCTAGCATGAAAGATGATTGGAAGGTAGTGTATCCATAGATTAGCATGTATTTAAAAATCAAATATATCTCACTAAGTGTGTAAAGTTAAAAAAATAGCGGGGGCTGAGCCCCCGCTATTTTTTTAATCAACTACTTCGAGGCAAGCCTACGAGGTATTCAAAGGAAAAATATTTTAATCCATTTCGACGTAGAGCTCTTCGATAAACTCAGGGCAAGCTCTGGGGAATAAAACCCTCAATAAGGGATTTAATAACTCGAAAACATGTTACGAACATTTTAATCGTCTGCACTAAAATTTTTATTAAATTCTTCAATGGAAATTTCTATTACACTTCCGTGTCGCATTCCTTTTGGAAATGTAACTTCATCAGAAATATCTGTCCATTTTTTTAAGTCAGGAGACTTAACTGCCCCATACTTCTTATCGATATATTTATCAAAATAAACAATCCAATCTCCGTCAATTTGGGCTGTAGTTGGCCCTTCAGCCCAGTAATTTCCTGTAATAGGTTTCCCTGCATTTTCATAAGGTCCCGTTACAGTATCTGCAAATGCAATTCTAATATTTTTGGCTGCTAGTTCTCTAGTTTCATCTTTTAAAAACATAACATATTGTCCATTTTTAGGAACAACAGTTGCATCTATAACATTAAATCCAGGTTCGTAAAGCAACTCGGTAGCAGAGAATTCTTTAAAATTTTTAGTAGTTGTATAATACATTCGGTGGTTATACCCACTTTCTTCTTTTGATTGTGTCTCTGGATATTTACCTGCTATAGTTGTTGCCCAATAAATCAAATACAAGTCCTGTTTGGCATCATAGGTAATCTCTGGAGCCCAACAATTTCTAGCCTTTTCTTCAGTCTCCATCACTGGGAAGTACTGCTGTTTAGACCAATGTATCAAATCTGGAGAACTTGCATAACCTATTCCCTTCTCTGTCCATCCACAGGTCCAAACCATATGAAAATTACCATCCCTCCCTCTTATAATACAAGGGTCTCTCATTAGTTTACTCTCTCCTACAACTGGAGTTAAAAAAGATGCATCATTGTTTAATGCCTTCCAAGTATATCCATCCATACTATAGGCATAATGAAGTCCGTCTTCTCCATTTCCTTTAAAATAAGAGAATAGATAAACCTTTTTATTGGGTAAAATATTATTTGCTAATAGCCACTTTTCGCAAGCCTCAGTCCACTGCTTTGTCAACTCATTATTTCCCATCCCAAATCCATGCCCTCCTTTTTCATAAAGGTGTAGTTCTACAGCTACATTTTCTTTTTTTAGCGACTTGAAGTATTCAATACTGTTTTCTACAGGTACTGCTTGATCATCAATAGCGTGAACCAAAAATGCAGGTGGCGTTTGAGAATTTATTTGATAGCTTGAAGTAAACTCCTTTTTTAAAGCTTCGGAAGGGTTTTCTCCTAATAAATGGGTTTGAGATCCCTTATGAGTATAAGTATCTTCCATGGAAATAACAGGATACAAAAGAATAGAGAAGTCTGGCCTTGCACTTATATTTTCATCAAAATTATATACCTTTTTATTATATTGAGTTGATAAAGTAGCTGCTAAATGTCCTCCAGCCGAAAATCCTATCACTCCTACTTTTTCTGTGTTTATATTCCAATTTTCGGCATTTTTCCTAATAACTCTAATAGCTCTTTGAGCATCTTGCAAAGGACCTATTTTTTTATCCTTCATAATTTGATTACTAGGAAGTCTATATTTAAGCACAAAGGCAGCAATTCCTATACTGTTTAACCACTTTGCTATTTTATAACCTTCTTTATTAATAGATAAATGGGAATAACCTCCACCGGGACAAATTAGTATAGCTGGCCTTTTTTCATTGTATTTTTTTTCAGGCAAAAAAACTGTCAAAGTAGGTTTACTTACTTTAGATACTCTATTCGGAACATTATCCTCAGTATATTTTACTTCTTCTGTATAATCTTTTGCTTTTATACTTTCTGGAATCTCATCCCAAATATTAATAACTTTTTGGTCTTGAGAATACCCTAAACCAGTTATTAAAATAAATAAAAATGTTAAAAATGCCTTATTCCTCATAATCTATTCTAAATTCATACGATAAATCTCAGTACCTGCTAAAAGAAAACACCCTAATCCATAATCTTCAAAATCTGGAACTTTATCATACGACAAAGGTTGTCCTGCTTTAGGTTCCTTTCCAGTGGATTGTACATATCCTAAAAATCCATTTTCATGCAAACTATCTTTTATCAAAGCTTCCCAACCTTTTTTGATAACTGGTACATACGTTTCTTTATCCAAAATTCCTTGATTAACTCCATAAGCCATTGCATATATAAAAAGGGAAGTTCCTGTTGCTTCTTTGCCTCCATAGTTATTTTCATCATGCAAACTTACATTCCAAAAACCATCTTTTCGTTGCAATGGAACTAAAGCTTTAGCCATCGCTTTTAAATCCTTTATGTATTGGTCTCGATGTGGTGTTGATTCTGGAACAATAGCCAATACTTTTGCCAATGCTGCAATTACCCAGCCATTTCCTCTACTCCAATAAGAATCTTCTCCATTTGGCTCGGTATACGGCGGATCAAAATCTGCGTCTCTCCACCATAAGCCATCTTTAGGATTATACAATCCATTAGCTCCTTCTTTATCTCTTGTAAACATATACATATTGTACATCTTTTCATAAAATGCAGGATTATTATCCAATACACCCATTTTTGCCAAAACTGGCATCCCCATTTGTATCGCATCTATCCAATCCCAATCGTTTAACTGTGGGGTAGATAGCAACATTTGCATGCAAGCACGTGTGTTTTTAAGCTTGCTAGCCTCAGGCTCTAAATTATACAAATCTATATACGTCTGTGCAGCACAATAATTATCGGCATTTCTAGTGGTATTCCCTCCATTAAATCCCCATTTGTGAGAATTTGCCCAATCCAAAGCATATTGATAATAGGATTCTTTAGGATAAATTTCATGCAATGCCATAAGTCCTTCATAATACACTCCACGTGTCCATATATTACTAGGGCGCTCTTTATTGGTTATAATGGTTTTTCCTGTATCAGGCCATTTATCCATAAAGTATGCATTTGCTAACATAAGATTTTTTAATATCTCTTCTTTTTTAAAAGTGTCTTGTGCATAACTACTTGCAACTATGCAAAGTGTGATTATTAGTAATAGGTTTTTTTTCATCTGTTAATATTTATTGTTTTTTAATTATTGTTGTCCGATAAAAGTTAACGGAATTCATTGGACTTTGCTTATATCAAGATTTAAATGAGTTTTTTAGTCTTTTTGTCTTTGCTCTTTGCTCTTCTTGTCTTCTGTCTTTGTTCTTTATTCTTATAGCAAAGTGGTCTTGTATCTTACTTAGACATTAATGTTTTTTATTGCTGAATTAAAGGAGTTATGGTTACTGGCCCCATAAGTCCAGAAGGAGTAACCTTCCATTTAGTAGCATCAAATTTTTTATAATCCTTATCTACCATATTTATCTCATAGAATAGCTTCCACTCCTTTCCGCTTTCTTCTAAATTTTTAATCCGATTTGCTGGTAAATTGGTGACTTGAATTTTTAAAGTATTAACTCCTTTTTTAAACAAATTGGTTTTTATTTTAAATGGAATAGCCCACACAATACCTACATACTCATTATTAATCCACACTTTAGCACTTTCCCTTACTTGCCCTAAATCTAACTCCCAATAGTCCGCTGTTTTATCCAATTCAAAAGTAGTTTCATAAATTCCGCTCCCTGAAAATGCAGTAGCTTTTGCATCATCAATCTCAGTCCAAAAAGTAAGTTCTGATAGTTTTTTTGCTGATGGGATTTCTGGACCTCCTTGTTTAAAAGACAACTTCCAAGGCGTTTTTATTACTTCCTTTTCGGCAATTGGATTAGTGTACACCCATGGAGCAACAGCGGTGTCCAGTCCCGTTTTTAAAATATAAGCTTCTCCTGGTGCTATCTTTAATTTTACGTTGGTTTTATCTGCTTCTGAAGTAATTTTTGCTTTCCCTACATCTCCATTTAAAGGATTGTAAATGGTAATTTGTTCCGTAGAAAAATTCAAAAGAACTTCATCTTTGGCTTCTGCTGTATGGTTTACAACATAATATATTTTTTCTCCGTCTAGGTCTCTTCGGATATATTTCAAACCAGTTTCAACTAAATTTTCGTTTCTTACATTACTATTAGTTAACGCATCAAATAAACTGTTTTCAATATTAATATCCTTTGTAAGTGTTTTAAGCTTTTGTTCTTGCTCTTCTACTCCATAATAACCTGGAATGCTCTTTGGAACTCCTTGAAATATAATATGAGCCCCTTGTTTTTGAAGATTTCTAAGCTTCTGTAATGTTTTTAAAGGCATTAATTTGCAATCTGGAACAACCAAGGCTTTATAGACACCTCCAGGAAGTACAATTTTTCCTTCTTTTACTTCTATTTGCTCAATAAATCTATCCGACACATAATCTGCAGCATATCCTTTTTCTGTTAATTCTTTATTGGTTTTGTAAAATTTGGTATTTGTAAGCCATTCATCTAAAGAATGTATTTTAAACTGAAAAAATAAATCGCCTTTTAAATAGGAATCCCAACTATCATAAATAGGATAATATAGAAGCACCTCGTTATCTGGTTTTCCTAGTTGAAGAAAAGATTGGCAATTCGAGATATATGAAAATAAGCCCGAAGCATCTTCCCAAATACTATTGTTATAATTAAAATTAACAGAAGCATAAAATTTCCATCCTGGCCAAGCAGCTCTCGGCGGAGAATAAGTAGAACCGTGTAAGAAAATATGATTAATTCCATTAAGAAGCAAATCTTCTGCTTCTGGTTTACATTGAGAAAGTGCTGTTTTAAAATGATCTCGGAGCCATGTAAAAGTTTCTGATGACACCAATTTTTTTCCTGAAATATGAGCCGCTGAAGATGAGAATTTCAACATTGCAGGATCTGCATCTCCTTGCCTAATGTTTTCGGCCTCTCTTCTAAAACCCGGAATATCATATGGCATGGAACCAAAAGTTTCACATTCTGGAATATCAGCAGAAGCATATAAATCTATCAAGTTTCCGGGAGATCCATGCGCTTGTAATTTTGTTTTGAATCCCTTTTTATTCGCCCATGCAGTCCATGGCTCATCAAATTCTTCTAGCAATAAATCTGAAAGTGTTTCTCTATAATCACTTCGGATTCTATTGCTTATTTCATCATCTTTCTTTTCTAGTAATTTATCTAAATAAGGTTTTAAACTATACCCTCTTCTTTCTTCAAATTCTTCAAAAAATCGAGAGGTAAAATCAGTTCCATATACCTCATAACTGTCATTAAAAATAGCGCGTACTTTTCCTTTGGTTTCAGAAAAAGCCTTGTCAAAAGGTTTTACATAATCCTCTAAAGCTGCTTTAGAATAATGATCTAGTGTGTAACCTTTACCACCCGGAGCTGCCCGTTTTACTTGTTGCCCAGTAGGAGCCTGATAAATTATATACACTGTATATTCCTGATCTTTAGCCTCCCATTTTTTGTTTTTATAGGAAAGCTTTTCAGTTAAATCAACAAAAACATTGTTAGCTCCGTAGGCATAAATCCCTTTTAGCTTTAATGTAGTACCTTTTACAACAGAATCTCCTATAAATTGATGTAGGCTAGCTCCTTTGCTTAACTGTTTTTTGGCGCTTACTATTTTTTTTGCAGCATGAGAAACTTCTACTTGTTTCCCTCCATATGGCCAACCAGTTCCTAGCGTCATATCTACCCCCATGTGTAAACTATCAGCAACTTCAAGGGTGTAATCTAGCATCTGAATCCATCTCGGAGAAAGGTATTCTATAAAATTATCCTCCTCTCCTTTCACTCCATAAATAGGAGTAATCTCTACTCCCCCAATACCAGCTTTGTGCAACGCTTCTAAATTATATTTTATGCCGATAGAGTCTACCGCATTTCCCATCCACCACCAACGAGTCCACGTTTTTTGGGTTTTTGAAACTTCAGGCCACTTAGCATTGTTTTGTGCTGAAACAAAGGCTCCAATAAGCCCCAATATAATTGCTAGATATACTTTTTTATACATTTAATCAATTTAACCTTATCTGTTTATTACTGATTTCCTTGCCGATTGAATTATACTTTTGATTCGAAAAAACTCAGCAAAAAATAATGCCATCTAAAATAGTTTCCTCCTCTTATTTACCACATGCTGTTTAGTTCCTACTTTGAAGAAATATCAACTTTTTTGAACGTTAAATCCTTAATAAAATTGGTGTTCTCAATGGCTCCATCACTAGAATTTACCGAAATATTTTCAAAGGTGAAATTGGATAATTCATACTGATTAGATTCTTGAATATTAAAAACTTTATCGCAAGTCAGTTCTAAATTTTTCATAGTTATATGTTGCGCTTTAGACGCTCTAATATCCTTCTCCCCTTTCAAGTCAAAAAATTGAGTCCATGGCTTTATATAAATCATATTTCTTGCGCTTCCACTTATGTCTTCTATGGCAATATATTCATAATTCTGATTGGTATCTGGTCTCATTTTTAACCAAAAAACCCTACTGGCATCCTCCACAGTAGAACGTCTAAAAAGTACATTGTAATTATGTAAGGATTCACTCCCACAAGTAAGAGCACTGTGACAAAAACCATAGGTATTATCTTCTATTAAAATATTACGATTCTCACCATTATTTGGGTCTTCATGAGCAAATGGTCCCTTTCCTCCTTTTAGAGCAACAGCATCATCGTTAACCGACATATAACAATTCTTAATTAAGAAGTTAGTACATACATCAATATCAACAGCATCCGTACTAGGAGCTTTTACTGGTTTTGAAGGGGAGGTAATCTTTAAATTGAGTAATTTTACATTTTCACACTTATAAAAATGAGTTGTCCAAAAAGGGGAATCTTTTAGGTGAATATTAGAAATTTGAATATTCTTACTATTGGAAACATATAAAAGTCTTGGTCTCATTTCATCTTTATTGGTACAGTCTGGATTCCACTCTCTACGCAACCAAAAGGCCTTCCAATACCTTAATCCATTTCCATTGATAGTTCCTTTTCCAGAAACTGTAAAACCATCCAAGCCATCAGCGTTTACCAAAGCTGGAAAATATTTCCCAGACTGCCCTTCTATTCTTGTCATTACTACTGGAAAATCACTGATATCATCACTTCCTTTTAGCACACCTCCCTTTTCCAAATATAAATGAGTGTTTTGCTTAAAAAATAAAGCGCCACTTAAAAAAACTCCTTTCGGTATAACAATTACTCCACCACCACTTGTACCCGCTTGGTCAATAACTCCTTGAATTTTTTCAGTCTGTACTATCGTACTATCCATTTTAACATCAAAATCGGTAATAACGTATTGTTTCCCCAATTTAGAAATATCGGTTTCCTCCACTTGTTTAAACCAATCTGGGATGGTAGTTCCATCTGGAAAGACGTCTTGAGAAGTTACAAATTGGGGAGATATTAAAATTAAAAGAAGAAATATCTCTATACAGCTTGTTACGCTTAATACTTTCATAGGTTTAAATAGATTGGTATGGTTAAATAAAGGTATAAATATATAGTTTAAGCAAAAGTATATCATCCTGCTCCGTCCTGCACTAGCCTATTTTGATTCATTTTTAAGTACATAAAAAGTACTTTCCTTCGATAGAGTAATCACAAAATCCCCCCCTTCATATTAATAAATACACAATAAAAGCGCCTTTAAAAAGATAAAATGAAATAAAAACTTACAAAATATTCACTTAAAATCAATAAAAATATCACATTCTTAAATGCTTCAAAACATATGTGTTTACAGTACACTTAAGATATTTAAGTACTAAAATTCTTTAGAAAAGGGTAATCGATTACAGCACACAACAGGATAGTATAAAAACACCAATTAAATATTTTTGGTAAATCGATAACTAAACTAATTTATTTATGAAACAAAATTTTTTTCTTTGGCTAAGTACGTTACTCCTAATATTTATATCGGGTTCAGTTTATGGACAAGGTAAAAATATAACTGGTACAGTTACAGATGATTCTGGGATTCCAATGCCTGGTGTTAATGTAGTTGTAAAAGGAACACAAAGAGGTGTAAGTACAGATTTTGATGGAAACTACAGCATAAATGCTTCACAAGGAGAAGTATTGGTTTTTACGTATGTAGGCTCGCAAACGATTGAGAAGACTATTACCCAACAAAATACCTATAATGCAGTAATGAAATTGGACAGCAACGAACTTGATGAAGTAGTTGTAATTGGGTATGGAACTGCAAAAAAGAGTGACGTTACTGGAGCATTAGTTAGTGTAGGATCTGAAGAACTTATGAACCAACCTGTTAATAATGCCTTTGAAGCTTTACAAGGGAAAGCAGCAGGGATAGACATTACAAGTAATCAGCGTCCTGGTGAAATTGGAGATGTTCGAATTCGAGGAAGTCGCTCTTTAACTGCAAGTAACGATCCTTTATATGTTGTAGATGGGGTACCTCTTATGTCCGATAGTTCTATTGAAACATTAAACCCAAGAGATATTGAGTCTATTGAGGTTTTAAAAGATGCCTCAGCAACTGCAATTTATGGATCTCGTGGTGCAAATGGGGTAATTATAGTATCTACAAAACAAGGGAAACCGGGTAGATTTAGCTTGGATTATACTGGAGTTGTAACTACTTCTAATATTGTTGATAGAGCTCCTTCTATGAGTGCAGCCGATTTTATTGAATTTAGACGATGGGCTGCTTATAACCTTGATTCACAAACTTATGCAAACCCAAACAGTCCAACCTTAGAGAATGATCGTGTTATTTTTGATAGTGCTTTGGATGGACAAACTTCTAGAGATAATGTGTTAAGTGGCTGGCAAAACGGAACTTATGACGCTTCTAGAGTAATGAATACAGATTGGACAGATTTTGTTACAAAAACTGCTGTTACTACAGAACATAACATTAGTGCTAGTGGAGGTACCGAAAAGATGAATGCTTATGGTTCTTTTGGATACCTTAATAACGAAGGTACTCAAAAAGGGCAATTTTACGAGCGTTATACTGCAAAACTGAGTGCTGAAATAAAAGCAACAGATTGGTTTACATTTAACGCTACCATGAATGCTACTTGGAGTGAACAAGATTATGGAATGTCTAGGTTAGGAGCTCGTAGTGGTTCTGGTCCAGATGCAATCTATGGAAATGCAAAAGGAATTTACAATATGGCAGTTCCTTATGATGCTGATGGGAATCTAGTAATTAATCCTGGAGGAGAATCTGGTATTTATACCATTATTGACGAATGGGATAAAAGTACCCAGTTATCTGAAACCATGCGTTTATTAGGAAGTCTTTCTGCTACTATAGATTTAGGCGAAATTATTAGTCCGTTAAAAGGACTACAATACAAAATGAATTTTGGTCCTGATTTTCGTCATTGGAGAGAAGGTGCTTATATAGATGGTACTTCTTCTTATAAAATCAATGCCGACGGTTCTGAAGGTGTTAACTATGCAAGACTAAGAAATCGTAGAGATTTTTCGTGGACACTAGACAATATGTTATTATACAATAGAACTTTTGCAGAAAAACACAATGTAGGTTTTACCCTTTTACAAACCGCTTCCTCATGGAATATTGAAGAATCGGCTATGAGTGCTAATAACATTCCTAAAGAATCTTATTTATGGAATGCTTTTGGAACTATAGATATTACAAATCCAGATAATAATGCAGGAATGAGTTCGGGCTTAACAGAGCGTCAACTAAGCTCTTATATGGTTAGAGCAAATTATGGTTTTGACGACCGTTACCTTTTAACACTCTCTGGCCGTTGGGATGGAGCTTCTCAGTTAGGAGAAGGAAATAAATGGGACTTCTTCCCTTCTGCTGCTTTGGCATGGAGAATTAAGCAAGAAAGCTTTATGAGTGAAGCTACTTGGCTTAATGATCTTAAACTTCGTTTAGGATTTGGTGTTACAGGAAACTCAGCGGTTTCTCCATATGCTACCAAAGGAGATATTACTCAAATATACCTTCCATTTAACGGAATGGATAATTTAGTAGGATATACTACCAATGAACCATATTATTCTAGAGATCAATTAACAATGGCTAACTCTGATCTTGGATGGGAAAAAACCACTCAATACAACATAGGATTGGATTTTGCTTTGTTTAGTAATAGAATTAGCGGTAGTTTGGATATGTATAAGTCTTTTACAAACGACCTCTTAATGTCGGTAAACATCCCTACCCTAACTGGATATCCAAATATCATTGCTAACATAGGTAAAACAAATAACCGTGGAGTTGAGTTAACACTAAATGCTACTCCAATTCAAACCAATGGAGGCTTTGCATGGGATACTAATGTTAATGTAGCTTGGCAGAAAGACGAAATTGAAGAGTTAGCTTATGGTAAAAACGACATGGTAGATAATGGATGGTTTATAGGTAATTCTATAGCCATTGAATACGGTTATGACAACCAAGGTATGTGGCAAGATACTCCAGAGGACCAAGCGGAAATGGCTTTATGGAATGCCAATGGTTATGATTTTACGCCTGGAAATGTGCGACCAAAAGATCAAAACGGAGATTATGAAATGACAGAAGAGGATCGTGTAATTTTAGGAAACAGCAATCCTAGATGGGTTTTAGGATGGAACAATGCTTTTTCTTACAAAGGAATAGAACTTAGCATGAACATTTATTCTCGTTTAGGCTATAAAGATAATATTGGAGGACAAGCATTTACTTCCCATTCTAATCAAATAGATGTAGATTACTGGACTCCAGATAACACAGATGCAGAATTTCAAAAACCAATTTTAGGACAAGCAACCTCAGGTTCTCAAGATGACTTTTCAGGAATTCTAGGCTTTAAAGATGCTGGTTTTGTTAAAATAAGAAACATCTCCTTAGGATATAATTTCCCTAGAGATTTTTGCGACAAAAATGGATTTAACAATCTAAAAATCTATTTCCAAGCTATCAATCCAGGTAGTATTTATCAAACTGTAGACTGGTATGACTTTGATGTGAATTCCACATTCTTTAACAGAAGCTTTGCTTTAGGAATTAATATTGGACTATAATAACCTAGTACTGACGAATGAATATAAAAAATAAGATTATGACTACTATAAAAAACATAGGAATTTGCCTTTTCATCATATTAGGACTTTCATTGACTTCTTGTAATAAAGATTTCCTAGATGAAGAATTGACAACTCAATACTCTACGGATTATTTTGATACTCCTGAAGGTATAGAAGAACTTACACGCTCTCTTTATGGTAATATAAGATGGCATTTTGGATATGAATGGGCTTATGGTACAACACTCTATGGTACAGATGAGTTTACCAATGCCAACGATTTAACCAACGAAATGTGGAACACATACGATAATAGATTAGGACCACTTGGAGCAACACCAGAAACTGGAGCTGCTAACGGGAATGCTACTTCTCCAGCCAACCTTTGGGATCAATTGTATTACGGAATTGCTTCTGCTAATACCATTATTGCAAAAGCTCCTGAAGTTGTTGAAGACGAATCTGTACGTAATCGTTGCCTTGCACACGCTTATTTCTTAAGAGGTTATAATTACTACAGACTTACCGCTCAATACGGAAGTGTAGTATTACAAACCGAGCCCGCAGATGGAATTGTTAGAAATTTTGAAAGACCTACTGCGGAACAATGCTGGGAACAGATTATTTCAGATTTTAGAAATGCATATGATTTATTTGAAGGAGAAGTTTTTACCTACGGAAAAGGGATTACTTGGACCAAAGCCACAGCAGCACACTTTTTAGCGAAAGCCCTTTTATTTAGAGCTTCTGAGCGTAATGAAGATTGGAATAGTTCCTACATTGATGCAGACTTAAACGAAGCTGTAGATGTAGCTTCTTATGCTATTAATGCACGTGGACCTCTTACTCCAGATTATAACGATTTATATGCTAATTGGACAGGAATAGACTGTGAAATTGAGCAATTAGACGAAATCTTAATGGCTGCAGGATACAATGCCGATGGAGCAACTAGCGGACGCTTTGGAAATAGAACATACAACTACTTTAATCCGCAATTCTCTAGTTTTTCTGGAGGATGGGTACGCCGTGGTGTATGGATTGGTGGAATGGACTTTCAACGTTGTAGACCTACAGAATACAGTTATGCTGTTTTTGACCATGTAAACGATGCTCGTATGTGGAAAACTTTTAAAACCGTTTATGGAGCAAATAATATTGCAGATGAAGGATATGATGTTGAACCTGGAGATCCTGGAATTGTAATGATTCTTAATACCGAAGAAGATAATACCTATGATGGATATACTTTTGGTGCCTTTGTTCAAAATCCAGATTGGACAGATACAGAAGGAAGACTTGCAGAATGGAATATTGGAGAACGCCAAACACCAACCTCTGGTGGCCTTACAAATGAAACTGGACAATGGGTTCCAAATTCTTTAGTGTTGTATCAAAATGGAGAATATGTAGCTCCTAACTTTAAAAATCAGCCTATTTGTAACTTCTTTGCAGGAATTAACAAAACAGACGATGGGTCTCGTTTTGCTGAAAAAGGAGACGCACATAGAGACGTTACTATGGCAAGACTTGCAGAAACTTATCTTGTTAGAGCAGAATGCTATGTTAGATTAAATCAATATGGAAATGCTATGAATGATATTAATGAGGTTAGAAGAAGAGCGGAATGGAAAGCTGGAGAAAACAGATCTTATTATACCGATGGAGGAATGGCTTTTGAAAATAACAACCTAAATACGGGTACTGCCGCAGAAAATTACATCAATTCAAATCTTAATATGAATACTTATTATTTGTCTAATCCAGATGTTGATGTAACTACAGACCCTTCTAATTTAGAGCTTAGTTCTTTTCCTAGCAATTTACCTCCAGAAGATGAAAAAATATTAACAAAAGTAGGAGCTTCTAGCAATTATGAAAGAGCGTTGCATTTTATTTTAAATGAACGTACTCGTGAATTATTAGGAGAATGGCAAAGATGGGAAACTCTTTCTAGAACAGGAACTCTTGTTAAAAGAGCTAGAGCTTTTAATCCAGAAGCTGCCGCAGCTATTACTGAAAACAAACATGAACTACGACCAATTCCTCAATCTTTTATTGATGGATTGCTCAATGAAGATGGCTCAAACCTATCTCCTTCTGATAAGGCCATTTGGCAAAATCCAGGATATGGTAACTAATAAAAAAATTATGCAAAGATAATACCTTATCAACTACCTCGTGGCAAGTCCGCGAGATAGTCAAAGGAAAAATACTTTAATCCATTTCGACGTAGAACGTCAGGGAATAAAACCCTCAATGAGGGATTTAAATCTCGATTATCGAGTAAACTTTGTTCTTCATACATGCTAGCGTCATGTATTAAACGCTTCGTCTATAATAAGGCGAAGCGTTTTTTTATTTAACTCAACCTTCAGGTAAGTACAGGATAATTTAAGGTAAAGCAAACACTACTTTTATCTAGTTCCCTATTAAACTCTAAGAATATGATGAATAAATATTTACTTGTTGGATTCCTATTTACTTGTTTTCTGTTTTCATGTAAACAACAAAAAAAAGAAATAGCAGTCCAAACATCTCATATAACTGCTCCTTTTGGAAAAGTTTCCATAAAAGTGCCAGATTTTAGTAATAGTGAAGAATATTCCATTGCAGATTTTGGAGCTATTAAAGGAAATCAAGAAGCAACTACTAAAGCTATTAAACTAGCTATTGAAGAAGCAAATCAAAATGGTGGCGGGAAAGTTATTATCCCAAAAGGAGAATGGCTTACAGGAAAAATTCATTTAAAAAGTAATATAAATCTTTATTTAGAAAAAGGAGCTGTCTTACTTTTTTCAGACAATCCACAAGATTATTTACCTCCAGTTCATACTACTTGGGAAGGTTTGGAATGTTACAACTACTCTCCACTTATTTATGCGTACGAATGTAAAAATATAGCCATTACTGGACAAGGTGAGTTAAAAGCAAAAATGGATACTTGGAGGGATTGGTTTGATAGACCTCCAGGACACATGAATAGTTTAAAACGTCTTTATAATCTTGCAGCAAAAGATATTCCTGTTGAAGAACGTCAAATGGTAAGCGATTCTTCTGATTTCCGACCACAATTTATCCAATTCAACCGTTCCGAAAATATTTTAATGGATAGCATTACCATTACGCACAGTCCTTTTTGGGTTATTCATCCCTACCTATCTAAAAACGTTACCATAAAAAATGTAAAGGTATTTGCTCACGGGCATAATAATGATGGTGTAGACCCAGAGATGAGTCAGAATATAATTATTGAAGATTGTGTTTTTGATCAAGGTGATGATGCCATTGCTGTAAAATCTGGTAGAAATCAAGATGCTTGGCGATTAAATACTCCTTCAAAAAATATAATAATCAAGAATTGTAAAATCATCAACGGACACCAATTACTCGCCATTGGCAGTGAGCTTTCTGGAGGGATTGAAAACATTTATATGTCTAATTGTGAAGTTGCTGAAAATGCAAAACTCAATCATCTACTTTTCATAAAAACCAATGAACGTCGCGGAGGATATGTAAAAAATATTTATATGGATAGCATTCAGGCAGGAAAAATAAATGCTGGAATTCTAGGGATTGAAACTGATGTGCTTTACCAATGGCGAGATCTTGTTCCCACCTATGAACGCAAGCTTACTCCTATTAAAGATATTTATATGAATAAAATTCATGCAAAAAATGTAGAATTTGTATCTAGAATTTTAGGACAACAAGAAATGCCTATTGAAAGTATCCATCTAAAAGAAGTAACTGCCGATAGCATTAGAACGGAAAAAAACATCCATGAGAATGTTAATAATTTCAATCAAAATTAACCAAAAAATTTACCTATGTATAGAAACGCATTTACCATGAAGCTAAAACCTGGCTATATAAATGAATATAAAAAGAGACATGATGAGATATGGCCAGAACTTAAAGCATTACTTTCTGAAAAAGGTATTTCTAACTATTCCATATTCTTAGATGAAACTACTTTAACCCTGTTTGCAGTTCAGGAATTGACAAACGACTTTAATCCATCGGAAATTCCCAATCATCCTTTAGTAAAAAAATGGTGGAGTTATATGGCAGATATTATGGAAACTAACCCCGACAATTCTCCTGTTGAAAATTCATTGTTAGAAATGTTTCATATGGATTAAGAGAGCTCACCGCTCTTTACAATAGCCATTTCTAAACCTCGTATTTCTGCTAAACCTTTTAATCTACCTATAGCTGAATAACCTGGATAAGATGTGTTTTTGTTTAAATCGTCCAGCATTTTATAACCATGATCGGGTCGCATTGGTAATTTCTTTTCTGGTTTCTTCTTTCCACATTCATAAAATGTTTTTACTAGTCTAAACATATTTACGCTTCCTTCTAAATGAGCTGCTTCATGGAAATAAAAAGGTGCTGTTCGATGCACCGATCTTAAATGCACAAAATGAATCCGCTCATAAAAAGTTTCAATAATTTTTGGCAAATCATTCTTTTCTGACGCTCCTAAACTACCACTACAAAAAGTTAATCCATTGTATAAAGATGGTACGCTAGAAAAAATATAGTCTAGATCTTCTATACTACTAACAATGCGTGGTAAGCCAAATACAGACCATGGCGGATCGTCTGGATGAATTGCAAGGGTAACTTCTTCGGCTTCAGCAACAGGAATAACTTCATTTAAAAAATAAATTAAATTCTCTCTTAACTTTTCTCTATTTATATCTTTATAAGCCTGTATTCCTTCTTTTAATCGCTCTAAAGTAAAATTATTACTATCTCCAGGAAGCGCCAATAGCAAACTTGATTTTATTACTTCCAGATCTTCTTTAGAAATTTCATTATAATACGTATCTACCTCCTTTAATAATTCTTCCGAATAAAAACCCCTTGCATTTTCTCTTTTAAGCACATACATATCAAACAAGGCTACATCCCGCATATTATAGAGTAAGGTGGAGCTACCATCTGGTAATGAGTAATTAACATCGGTGCGTAGCCAATCTAAAATAGGCATAAAATTATAACAAATACAACGAATTCCACACGAAGCCAAATTCTTAATACTCTGCTTGTAATTTTCTATATAAACATTTCTATCGCTCTTTCCTTGCTTTATATGTTCGTGTATTGGCAAACTTTCCACCACATTCCAAAGCAGTCCATTTTGTTCTTTTACACCTTGTTCTATTATTTTTTTTCGTTCTTGAATAGCAGCTACACTCCAAACCTCTCCTACCGGAATTTGATGCAATGCAGTTACTACTCCAACTGCCCCTGCCTGTTTAATAGTTGCTAAACTCACCGAGTCTTCTGGACCAAACCATCGCCAACTTTCTTGAAATATCATGCAGTATTTGTTAGTTATTTTTTGTTTCGGACATTAATTTATACGGTACTGTATTAGTATTTGTTTTCAAGATAAAATAATCTAAACAAACCCCAGCATCAACACTATAAATCTTTAGCGTTTGTTTCCCAAAAGCTTTAATAGCTACCTCAACTTCCTTAATTGCTTTGTTACTCAATACATTTTGCTTCCAAGTTTCACTCCTGCCTTTCGTTTTAAAATCTATAATTTCAATAGGATCATCATTCCATTGTACAGCTATTCTTACATCTCCATTAGTCGTTAAAGGGTGAGTTGGCAACGCTGTAATTAACAATGTTGCTTTATCTGTTACAGTCTCGGTATAAAATTCATATTCTAAAACGGAAGCCTCTTTATAATTTAATATTGGAAGGTTTTCAAAAGACTCCGCTTGCATTACGGCTCCTGAATGCCCCAATCCTTCTATTTTATTCCACTTAATTTTTTCTGAAGCTTTATTTTTTAAATAACTATGAGCATATACCATAGCTACCCCATTTTTTTCAGTAAAACTATCTTCTGGAATAGAAGCATACTTGTTTGAAACATTTATTTGAATCTTTTTCTCCCTTCCATTCATTTCAATTTTAATAATTTCTGAAAGTGGTTTTCCAGCAGTTCTCCATGCTTTCCAGTCAATTGTAACATATACTCTTTCTTCTAAATCGTCTTCATTTAATTTTCCTGAAGATTTTGAAACTTTAACCCATTCTGGTAACGACTCAAATTTCCATTGAGCATTATTGGCTGCTTTAAGATAGATATCTATAAAATATGAAGCAAAATTGTTTACATAAAAAGTTGGAAGCTTATCAATTCCAGTTTCTGTTGTTAGCGTATCTTCCACCACAATCCCTGCAAGTTGCTTGTAATATACATCCGACAAATCTATTTCAGGTTTATCAAAAACAGGTAATCGTCTAGGCTTCATATCCATTATTCCATTCCATTTCCCATTAGAAATTTGATTATATGTTTTTGTCAATTCTACAATGTCTTTATAAGAATTGTAAGACAAATCTTTGTATTTATGAGCACTTTTCCTAAACTGTTTAGCATAGGTAAGCGACTTATCTCGATACAGAAACTTTTTATTTATTGCGGCGGAAGCTTTTACAGGATACTTAACTAATTGAAAATAAGTGCTTTTTAAATTTTCTGGTAGTTTTCCCTCTATTAAATCTACTTTTTCTTCAATATCCCCATAGGCATTAATCCGCTGTTGAACCTCATCTCCATAACTCAAAGTCTTATAGGCGGTTTGATATATGGATGTGGTAGGTTCGGTTTGACTCCACCCCATAAATTCTGGTTTTCGTTCAAAAGCCAATTTGTAATACCTATTTTGTACCTCACCAATACTTTTTGCTAAGTCAGCTCCAAAAATTGTAGCATAAAACTCTTGTTGATGCTCTTCTACATAGCTCGGATCCCGAAATTTTTCAGCATTGTATGCCATGTCCAAAAACAACTGGGTATTATATTCAGCAGGTTTTATATCGCCTACATTTAAAATCCATATTTCTTTGTTGTTTAAATTATAAGCTTTCATCATCTCTTCTCTTATCAAAGATGGATGAGTGGTGCTTAGCCATAGATAATCATGCGGGCGTCCCCAATAAGAAGCATGGTAATAAACCCCTCCTCCACCAGTTCGTTTGCGCTCTTCTGCATTACTTAAAGAACGGATGTACCCATAATTATCGTCTGTCCAAACCAAAGTAATGTCGTCTGGAATTTCAAGTCCGTTTTTATACAAATCCAAAACTTCCTTGTAAACGGTAAATGCCTGTGGAACGGCAGAAACTTCTTTATTGATGTACTTTTTTATTAAAAATCGTTGGTCGTTAATAACATCATTTAGAACAGCCACCGCTTCTTCTTTACTACTTACACCCTCCATACCACTGTCGTGAACGCCACGCATTCCAATGGTATAAATAGCATCCATTTTTTCAGCTTCTTTAACACGAGTTTCCCAATAATTGTAAACGTTTTCCTTATTGGTTTTATAGTTAAAACTCCCCATTTTTTCTTTGTCCCATTCGTCTACATTATTTCTCAACATTGGTTCAGCATGGGAGCTTCCAACAACAATATGGTATTTTTTTGCTATTTCTGGATTCCTTGGATAATAAAAAAATGCTTTGGTGCTCGGGTGCATTGCTGGCCAAATTGTATTGGCATTTAAACGCAATAAAAGCTCAAAAATCTGCTCGTATGTTTTAGGACCAATATCTTTAGTTTCTGTCTCAAAGTTATTAGCAGCCCAAGGCTGTAACCCCCAATCTTCATCGTTTAAAAATATTCCTCTATAGCTTACAGAAGGCTCTTTGGAATAAAATGTTTGTACATTTATTTTTAATTCTTCCTTTTTTTCAACAGGAACATCTGCCCACCAATACCACGGATTTACACCCAGTTTTTTTGAAATGGAAAACACTCCATAAGCTGTTCCCCTTGCATCGGTACCTGCAATAATTAATTGTTTTTTATCTTTCGAAGCTTGTAATAAATAACTTTCCTTTTGTGCTAAAAATTCTGTCTTTGGAGAATCCTGAAGATTTTTTTTAATAAAATTAGAAGTTACACTTCCAATTAAAATAGCAGATTCGTGTATTTCCTTTTTTTCTGGCTTAACAGTAGGTCTGTGTCCTGTTACCCGAGCAATATCATCAGCTAGTAAGTTTGCCGAAATAGAATCTAAAGAATTTCCATCAGCATCATAAAAAACAGCGGTTAATTTACCTTGAGTATAAATGTCAAAAACAATATCTCTTTCTATAGTTTGTGTACTTCCTTTAAAAGAAATCAACAAAATAATTATACCCAACCAAAACTTTACCATACGAAATATTGTTATTTTTTATTTTCAATTGAAGTATTTAGAGCAATCTGAGAGAGCCTATCTATTTCTTTTTGACTCAATACCAAATCTCTTAAACCAAGACTTTTATCAGCCTTTAAACATATTACCACTATCGATGCATTAAAAGAAGCCCCATCTGCATTGGTATGTGTATGATCTTTCGGGAAAAATTGTTTAATTTTCTTAGCTCCTATTTTCTCGTAAGCTACAGAAATACTATCATTTAAATCAATAAACGCTGCATTGTTTTTTTGAGCTATTTGTTTAGCCCATAAGCCATAAGTTTTATCGGCTCTTTCCACACTATTGCCCTTCCATTCGTTTCTTGGAATATGACTAAATACTATCGGAATTGCTCCTTTTTCTTTTGCTTGATTAATAAAAGTAGCCATATACCAACCGTAGGTATGCACCGTTTCTTTGATGCTGTCATTTTTTGTAACAACCATTGTAGAATCGCTAATCCCTTGTATGGAACCTCTATATTTTGGCTGGTCTATATGTCCGCCATCATTATGTCCAAATTGCATCAACACAAAATCTCCTTTTTGTAAAGTATCGTATACGGCTTGCCAGAGTTTTTCATTATAAAATGTACGACTACTCCTTCCTCCTCTAGCTTTATTAATAATATTAACGCGAGTGGTGTCTAAATATTTATGAAGTTCTACTCCCCATCCTACAGCCTCAGGGATTCCATTATTTGCTACTGTAGAATCTCCTATTAAATAAATATTTGTTTTTTTAGGAAGAATTATAGTGGGGTTTTCTAGCACAAAATCCTTTAAGGAATTATTTGTTTTTTTAAGTTCTTGCGTTATAATAGAAGCGGCTAAAACTGCTCCTTTTGCGCTGGTATGTGTGTGGTCTTTTTTATAAAATAAATTTCCATAAATTTTATCCTCTCCCAAGGTTTCCATCTTTTGAGCCATCTGTTCATTTAAGTCGATAAAAGTTACATGCTCTCGAGCTGCAACTTGTTTTGCCCATAACCCATAAGAATCATTATTTCTTGGTACTTTTTTTCCTTCCCACTTATTTCTAGGAATAGGAGACATTACTACTGGAATTGCCCCTTTTGACTTAGCTTCTTTAATTATTTTACTCAGGTACCATCCATAAGTATGCACAACCTCATGTTTACCTGTAAGCATATTGTCTATTTCTTCAGATTCACTCCCAATTCCTTTTATAGTACCACGCGCTCTAAAATCATCGTTAATTGGACCATCATCGTTATGTCCAAATTGAAGCAATACATAATCTCCTTTTTTCAAACTATCTAGTACTGGTTTCCACAAACCTTTTTGAATATAGGTTCTGCTACTAGTTCCTCCTAATGCATGGTTTTTAACTTTTACTTTTGTAGTATCTAAAAACTGATTTATAAAATCTCCCCAACCCCATAAACCTGCGGCGCCATTGCCCTGTCCATTTTTTACGGTTGAGTCTCCTACAGTATAAACCGTAGGTTTTTTAGAATTAGAATCTGCTTCTTTACATTGAATAAAGAAAATGCTAACGCAAAGTAATATAGCTATTGAATTTTTCATCAGTAATTATTTTATTGTTGTCCGATAAAAATTAACGGAATTTATCGGCTTCCATTTATATCAAGTTTTAAATGAGATCCTCAAAATAGCCCCTTTCTATTAATAAAAATGAATAAAAAGAGGGTTGGTTTTCTGTAATATTGTTTCTTTAAACTACATATTTTATAATAGTTAAGATTTAGTCTTTGTTCTTTTTTCTTATAGCGAAGCGGTCTTGTATTTTTACTCGGACATTAATTATTTTATTTATCTAAAATCAAACCATAAGTTCATAGAAATTCCATCGTCCCCACTTTTTATACGAATATTAGAAGGCTGACTATGGGGACCATGCTGAGAAACTGGTTTAAAAGATTTCATTGCTGGAATTTCATACATAAAGGAAATATCTCCTGGAGGAAAATCTGGGTACGCATCGGCACCCTTCAAAGCATATTTAGGCTCATCTGGAGTGAATAATCTTAAAAATACATTTTCAGATTCGCTAAATACCCTAAAAGTATCATCTTTTGCTGCTATCGTTGTAGCTACTAAATTAGCATGATACCCTTTAAATTCTGGATAAATTAAATTTTCAAAACTCTCTCCAGTAATTGTATTATTATACTCTTTTTCCCATAAACCGTAATTGGTTCCTTTAATTCTATTTTTCCAAACTCTGTATGGTCCTCTTCCAAACCATTTCATCCCTTCTACTTGATCTTCTGGGTACGAAAATGTAATGCCAAACTTATCAATATCTCCTTCGTAAAAAGCACCATCAAAACCACTACTTCTCCCTGAATTTTTTAATGCTAGCATTTGCATTTTTAACCTTCCGTCAGGAAATAATATCCACTTTATATGATCTATTCCTCCAGTATAATGTACTATACAAACCGCGTTATTGGCTTCCATTTTAGTATCCACCTGCTTTACTTCTGCTTTCATTCCAATAGGGTAAGGACCTTTATTAAATGGAACTAATTTTTTTCCGCGGTAAATACTTTTTATAATTCCATCTTCTTTTCCTATTTCAACACGGATATTTTTGGATTTTAAGACCACAGAACTGTTTAATTCTTCTACTTCTGCCTTTTTTTCACTTCCAACTTTTATTAATTTTTGAGTATAATATGTTGGCTGATGAATAGGCCATGTCCATGTGTTTATAAGTCTCCCATGCTGATCGTGGGCTTTAACCTCCAACCAATCTCCTTTAAAAAAAGTCGAAGTTATATCCATACTTACTCCTCTTTTCTCTCCTGGCTTTATAGAAGGTAATTCAATTTTTCCATTAGTTATGGAGGTTGCTTTTTTAGTTGAATAAAGAGCATCTTTATCTATAGAAAATACCTCATAACTTAAAGTACAGCTATTTAAATTTGTATAAATATATTCGTTGGATATAAAAAACTCACCATCAAAAGAAGATGTAATCCGTAGCGGATCAAACTGAATAGGACTCCAAACATCTTTTACGGTGTAGAAACTTCCTTCTTTTTCTCTATGAGGCCCTAAAATTCCATCGGGAGCCAAAGAACCCTTTGAATCGTATTTTCTATCTCCTTTCCAATCTGTTCTTAATACAGCTTCGTCTGAAAATGCCCACATAAATCCACCAGCAAAAAGCGGACTCTCCTTAAATCGGTTCCAGAAATCTTCTAGTCCAGATCCGTGACCATTATCATACGTTCCATGCATAAATTCAGTAGGAAAAAACACATTTTCTCCACTTACAAATCTATGCACTCCTGTTAAATATGTAGGATAATGATGCGTATCCCAACCATTATAATCCGCCCACGGATGAATAACTATTCGCTTTTGCGGATCGTGCTTATAAAAGACTGAATCCAACTCATCTCTCCATCCTCCTTCATTGCCTTGATCCCAGATAATAACCGAAGGATGGTTTACATCTCTAGAAACCGTTTCTTCTATTAGTTTTGTTCCAGTTTCAATATCATATGGATTTTGCCAACCAGCTAGTTCGTCCAAGACAAACAATCCTAAAGAATCGCATACCTCTAGAAAATGATCATCTGGAGGATAATGTCCTCGAACTGCATTCATATTCATATCTTTTAACAAATTAACATCCATTATGCTAATTTCTTTATCTGTGCTTCTTCCAGATTCGGGCCAAATGGTATGCCGATTGATTCCCTTCATTATTATTTTTTTTCCATTTACATAAATCCCATCCTTTTTTCTGAAATCTATGGTTCTAAAACCAAAACGCTGGTTTACTTCATGCAGGACTTTATTCCCTTGTTTTAATTGAAGTTTTAAACTGTATAAATTGGGAGTTTCTGGCGACCAAATTTGTATTTCATTCCAATGAAATTCTAATAAAGCATTAGCTGCATTTATAGCTATTTTTTGTGATGACGAAGTAGTATTGGTTCCACCTACAAGGCTTATTGAAGCCTCAACAAAGGCATTTTTAGGAATATTAGTTCCTTTGAAATCAAGAGTCATATTCCCATTCATTTTTGCATCTATTGCAATATGCTCGATATTCGATTTCGGTTTAATTTCAAGCCAAACAGGTCTGTATATCCCACCGAATAGCCACCAGTCTGCTTTTCGTTCTGCATTGTTTACAGAGGCGTTTTCGGAATGCTTTTTTACATGAACCTCTAAAAGGTTTTTCCCTTCTGTTTTTAACAAATCTGAAATATCATAACTAAACTCATAAAAACCTCCTTGATGAATTGCCCCAGCTATTTGTCCGTTTACTTTAACCTCAGTATCGGTCATAGCGCCACCAAAAAAGATCTTCACTTGTTGATTTTCATAGCGATTAGGGACTTCAAATTCATACTTATAAAACCCCTCTTCTTTACTAGGCTCTTCTTGATCTAATTCTTTATACCATCTTCCGTAGGTATACGTTCCGAAGCCTTCCAATTCCCACTGAGAAGGCACATTTATGGTAGTCCATTTATTACTATTTGCTCCATCAGTACACATAAACTCCCATTTTACTGGATGCTTAAAATCTTTTCCTGACAGATATATTTTAGCCGTTTCTTGTCCCCATATTATCTGTATAGACAATATGCAAACCACTACTAATAATCTTACTATAACACTTTTCATTCTTGTTGGTTTGTTAGTTTCCATCTGGTTTGATAGCTTTAAATCTCGGACTCATTGGGAAAGTCCAGTTTTTTATATTATTTGGTTTATTTGGAGTGTAATTACTTATTTTCTTCAAATATTTCTCTAATCCAGTAGTGTTTTTTCCTATCCCATCAACAACACATAAAGCAATCTCATTCGCACCAAAATCATTGAAATGAGTATTGTCTTCAAGCGCTTTATTTTGTCCTGGAAAAGTTTGAGCTGGATATTGTACAAATGCATTTCTAGAGATTTCATCCCCCCAACTTTCATAGAGCACAGTAGTCATTTTTGTTAGATCTATCAATGCTACATTTAGGTCTTTTGCTACTTTTCTCATAGCAGCTGGATAGTCTCCATGTGTGTCATTTAGCTTACCATTTTTGTCAAACCAACGGCGTTGAGTTGGGGTTATCAAAATTGGAGTTGCACCTTTTTCTCTTGCACCTTTCACATATTCTTTTAGCAAATCTGAATACGATTGCCACGGACCTATTCCCTCTCCTTTTCTTTTTCCATCATTATGCCCAAATTCAATCATTACATAATCTCCTTTTTTGATAAGTGATAAAACTTTTGCCCATCTTTTTCTTCCTTTAAAAGAAGCCAATGAAGCTCCAGAAGACGCATAATTGGCTACCACAATTTCATCATTAAAATACTGTGTAATAAACTGCCCCCATGAAGCCCAAGGCGATAAATCTTGATCGGTTACCGTAGAATCTCCTGCCAAAAAAAGTGTCTTAATAGCATCTATTTTGGTAATTATTAATTCTCTAACAGCTGTTCCTTTTGCAAATTCAAGAGTTAACTTTTCATCCCAATTTAAAGCTAATCTTTCCCTGTCTTTCAAATTAACAGTTTCCGTATTATTTATTTTAGCATTTTTAACATCTATAGCAAAGGTTTTACTTATAACCTCCCCTACATTTGTTTGTTCCTCACAAACCATAGCTCTCCTTGATTCTGCTTTTATGGTATTTATTGTTGAGGCGGTTTCACTTCCTAATTTAATAGTTACTTTGTAATTTCCATCTGGGATTGCTATTGAGAAATAAACCGTTTCTGTAGCGAGCATATAATGCTTTTTCATTTTAACAAAAGAAGAAGTCAGGAAATCAAATCCGTAGTTTTCTTTAAAAACCTTAGCATGAGAAACAGGTACAGCGTTATTTGACTCTTTTGTACCAAAATAATAGTGTAGTTCTTTAATACTAGCGTTTTGGCCAAATGTAGAATTTGAAATAATTAAGATTATAAGGAAAAATCTTATTTGTTTTATGTGCATTGGTTGGAGTTATATTTTGCCTAAATATATCAAGGCTTCATATAACCTCCATCCTGTACTATGATGACCGCTACTATTATAAGGAATTTCTTTCAATGTATTTAAACACATTCTTCACCTTTTCCTTTTTATTTTTTAGAACCATATAGGCAGCAGTTTCTCCCATTGCCTTAAAATCTGTACTAATAACAGTTATTCCTAATAATTCTTTTAGTGGAGTTTCATTATATGAAATAATTCCAATATCTGACCCCAAAACAAGTCCTTTCTTACGGATTTGTCTTACTAAATTTACCAAATCCATTTCTTCAATTGTAATATAAATATCTTTACTCTGAAGCTCCATATCATCATAGATTTCATCTAAAATCTCAAAATCAAAATTGTATTCTACACAAAATTGTCTAAAACCATGAAGAATTCGTTTTGGATATGGATGAACAGATTTTGTAGGATATACTAATAATATTTTATCATATTTTTTTAACCTATCCAATCCTTCTTTAAGAGCATTGTATATGTCTTCTTGAAAATCTTGAAAAACAGACCCATAATCTCCTTGAATAAATGGTTTTGCATTATCCATTATAATAAGTTTGTCTTTTGGGATTTGATTGATGGTATCCAATACCATTTCGGTATAGCTAACATGACTCAAATCGTCTAACTTAAAATGAGGCATGATTACATAATAATCATAAGCGCCCATATGTTTTTCTAGTGTTTTAACAAATAATGACTCCTCACAATGGTAAATAAATAAGTTTACATGTGCATTTACCCCGATAGCATTTACAAAAGAATTGTAGATCATCATTTTATAAGAACTAGGCTTATTAATCATGAAAAAGATATTTGCTTTGGATATAAGATCGGTTTTAGCAGTATAATACCCCTTCCCTTTTACAGATACAATTACTTTTCTTTCCTTTAATTGTTTATATGCTTTTTCTACCGTATCTCTAGATAAGTAACAAGCTTCACTCAATTCATTTATTGAAGGAATTTTCTGTCCCACTTGGAGTCTCCCTTTACTAATATCGTTAATTATAGAATCAACAATCTGTTTGTATTTAGGAACCCTAGAGGTTTCGTTAATGGTTATATTTATAATAGGTTGTGCCACGGAGGAACTCATAATTTATTGTGATTTCGGCGGTTATTTAAAGGATTAATTGCGTAAAATTAAATAATTTTTATCAATATAATCGTTTTTATCAGAAACTCTTTTTTCGCCCTATGCAGTACACTACAGGATACAATGGTATGATTTAAGAATTACATTTGATTTATCAAAATCAATTTAGAATTAAAAATGGACAAAACCTTTAAGTACGTAAACTATCTTTGGGATGATAAAAAAGCTAATGCATTAAAAGGAAAAGAAGTTGACCTTTTCTTGTACCGCTCTAATATATTAGGTGCAGACCTTAGGATTACTAATTACGGCGGAGGAAATACCAGCTGTAAAACCATCGAAAAAGATCCTTTAACTAATGAGGATGTTGAAGTAATGTGGATAAAAGGTTCTGGTGGAGATATTGGAACCCTTACACGTTCTGGTATAGCAGGACTATACACCAACCGCCTAAGAAACTTAAAAAATGTATATAAAGGTCTAGATGACGAAGATAGAATGGTGGGGCTTTTTAACCATTGTATTTACGATTTGGATAGCAGAGCTCCATCTATTGACACGCCTTTGCATGGGTTATTACCATTTAAACATATAGATCATTTACATCCAGATGCCTTAATTGCGGTTGCAGCAGCTGAAGATAGTGAGAAAATTACCAAAGAAATTTGGGGTGACACTATGGGATGGGTTCCTTGGCAGCGACCAGGATTTGATTTAGGACTCCAATTGGAAAAATGTCTAAATGAAAACCCTGGAATTCGAGGAATCGTTTTAGGTAGTCACGGACTCTTTACTTGGGGAGATACTTCTTATGAATGTTATATGAATAGCCTAGAAGTTATTGAAACAGCTTCTGCGTATATAGAACAGAAAACAAAAGAAAAAGGAAGTGTTTTTGGAGGCGAAAAAATTAAAAGTCTTCCTTCAGAAAAAAGAAAAGAAAAAGCTTCAGAATTAATGCCACTTTTAAGAGGACTATGTTCTTCTGAAAAACCTATGATAGGCCATTTTACAGATAGTGATGTAGTTCTAGAATATATAAATAGTAATGATTTAGAGCGTTTAGCGCCTATGGGAACTTCATGCCCAGATCATTTCTTACGTACTAAAATACAACCGCTTGTACTTAATTTGGATACTGCGGAAGATGTTAGTAATACCGATTCCATATTAAAAAAGTTACAGCCTGCTTTTGAGCAATACCGACAAGAATATGCCGATTATTACAATGCGTGTAAGCATGATAATAGTCCGGCAATGCGCGACCCAAATCCTGTTATAATTATATATCCAGGAGTTGGAATGTTCTCTTTTGCTAAAAACAAACAAACAGCACGTGTAGCAAGTGAGTTCTACGTAAATGCTATAAATGTTATGAGAGGAGCAGAAGCCATTTCTGCCTATACATCTTTACCTAGACAAGAGGCTTTTGATATTGAATATTGGTTGTTGGAAGAAGCAAAACTACAACGGATGCCTGCTGAACAACCACTTTCTAGAAAAGTGGCTATTGTTACTGGCGCTGGTGGTGGTATTGGTAAATCTATTGCTGATAAATTAGTTGCTGAAGGTGCTAATGTTGTACTTACAGACATTAATGAAGACTATTTAAAAGACGCAGAAAAAACATACAAAAAAGACCAAGTAGCCATTGCCCTTTGCGATGTTACTAAGGAGGATTCTATAAAAGAAGCTTTTAGTAAGGCATGTCTTGCCTTTGGAGGGGTTGACATTATTGTTCATTCTGCTGGTTTAGCCATTTCTAAATCTCTTGAAGATACCGAATTAAAAGATTGGGATTTACTACAAAATATATTGGTAAAAGGTCAATTTTTAATGGCGCAACAAGGAGTAGCTATATTAAAGAAACAAGGGCTCGGCGGTGATATTGTAAATATTGCAAGTAAAAATGGACTGGTAGCTGGCCCTAATAATGTTGGCTATGGAACTGCCAAAGCCGCACAACAACATATGACTCGACTTTTAGCAACAGAACTTGGAGAAGCTAAAATACGAGTAAATACTGTAAATCCAGATGGTGTTATTGTAGGGAGCAAAATCTGGGAAGGAGAATGGGCGGAAGGAAGAGCTAAAGCCTATGGAATCTCTGTAGATGAACTTCCTGCTCATTATGCAAAAAGAAACTTATTAAACGAAATAATTTATCCAGAAGATATTGCTAACGGAGTATTTTCATTCGTTGCTATTTTGGATAAATCTACCGGAAACATTATAAATGTAGATGGTGGAATGGCAAATGCATTTGTTAGATAAATGTAATAGTTGTTAGTTAGCTTAAGTAAATCTCCCATAGGTTTTTACCAACCTATGGAGATTTATTTTTAAATTCACTTTGGTTTTACAACCTAAAATAATCTAAACTTATGATCTTAAACCCAGACCAACTAAATACCAATAAAGACGATATATCTATTCATAAAGATCAATTTGATAACTTAGCTTCTTCTCTTTCGAGGCAAAATATTCAAGTAGATCAAATTGTAAATAAATTAGCCGATTTTCAAATAGCAATTCCAAGTTGGGCTCTAGGAGCTGGAGGTACCAGGTTTGGAAGATTTTCTTACCATGGAGAGCCTTCTTCACTAGAACAAAAACTAGAAGATATTGGAGTAATTCATAGCCTTACCAAAAGTGCTGGAGCTGTTTCATTACATATTCCATGGGACATTCCAAAGGATTATAACGCAATTAAAGAATTAGCAAATAGCCTCGATATAAAATTTGATGCTGTTAATTCCAATACTTTTCAAGATCAACCCAATGCAAAAGAGTCTTATAAATTTGGATCGCTTAGCAATACAAGTCAAGCGGTAAGAGACCAAGCTATAGCTCATAATAAAGAAGTTATTAATATTGGAGAAAAATTAGGTTCTAAAAGTATTACTGTTTGGTTAGCAGATGGGAGTTCTTTTCCTGGCCAAAGCAATTTTCAAACGGCACTTTCACATACCCAAAACAGTTTAAAAGACATCTATAAATCGTTACCCAATGATTGGAAACTTTTTATAGAGTACAAACCCTACGAACCTTATTTTTACAGCACTGTTATTCAGGACTGGGGGACTTCCTTTATGCTTGCTAATGAATGTGGTGAAAAAGCTTTTACACTTGTAGACCTTGGACATCATTTACCAAATACTAACATCGAGCAAATTGTTTCTACACTTATGCTTAAAGGAAAACTAGGTGGTTTTCATTTTAATGATAGTAAATATGGTGATGATGATATTACAGTGGGCTCTATAAAACCTTATGCGCTTTTCTTAATTTTTAATGAATTGGTTTACGGAATGGAAAACAATCCGCAAAATCCAGAACTCTCTTGGATGATTGACGCTAGTCATAATCTAAAGGACCCTTTGGAGGACCTTATTCAATCATTAGAAACCATTCAAATAACATATGCCAAAGCCTTATTGGTAGATCAAACCAAACTTAAACAAGCACAGGAAAATCACGATGTAAGTTTATGTCAGGAAATTCTTCAAAACGCTTATTTAACAGATGTACGTCCGCTTGTAAAACAAGCTCGACTGCAACAACAAGGAGCTTTAGATCCTTTAAAAACATATAGATTGCTTTCCATAAGAGAACAATTGATAAAAGAAAGAGGAAAAAATACGGTTGCAACTGGACTATAACGATTGAAACATGAAAAGGAAAGTTACTGCTGTTTTTGATATTGGAAAAACTAATAAAAAATTCTTTCTCTTCGATGAAGATTTTCAAGAGGTATATCGCGAATATGCTCGTTTTGAATCTATTGAAGATGAAGATGGTTATCCTACCGAAAACTTGGGAAAACTTCAGAATTGGTTAAAAAAATTATTTCATAGAATTTTAGAAGCGGAAGAGTTTGATGTTAAAGCTATCAATTTTTCTTCCTATGGAGCCAGTTTTGTTCATTTAGATGAAAATGGAGAAGCACTCACCCCCTTGTACAATTATACAAAACCGATTGAAGAAGATTTAATCAATTCATTTTATAAAAAATACGGTCCTGAATTGGAGTTCACACGGCAAACAGGTTCTTCTAAAGAAGGTCTTTTAAACTCTGGAATGCAGTTGTATTGGCTAAAACATACCAAACCAGAGGTGTTTAAAAAAATAAAATTTTCATTGCATCTGCCACAATACCTCAGCTATATTTTTACGGGAATTCCTTTGAGTGAATATACAAGTATTGGTTGCCATACTGCATTATGGGATTACAATAAAAAAGATTATCATCAATGGGTATATAAAGAAGAAATTCATAAAATTTTACCCCCTATCGTTTCTACAGAAACGAGTATTAATATGAATTACAACGGAAAACGTATTAAAATTGGTGTTGGAATTCACGATAGTTCTGCTGCTCTTTTACCGTATGTAAGGAGTTTAACAGAACCTTTTGTTTTGGTATCTACTGGTACTTGGAGTATCGCTTTAAATCCATTTACTTCTTCTGAGTTAACCACCGTTGAGGTTACAAATAATTGTATTAACTATATGAGAATTAATGGTAAACAAGTTAAAGCTTCTCGATTATTTCTGGGAAATGAATATAAAATTCAGGTAAAAAAATTATCAGAAATGTATCAGGTTTCAGAAGATTATCATAAAACTGTTCAGTTTGATGAAGATGCTTATTATGAAATAACTAAAGAATTTGAGCACCTTTTTAAATGGGAAAGTATTAAAAATAATATCGAACTAACAGCCACAGAACTTCCATACGATACTTTTGAAGATGCTTATTATCATTTAATGATTGAGCTTGTTAAGCTTCAGGTGCAAAGTATAGAAACTGCCAAAGGAGATGACCAAATAACAAAATTGTATGTAGATGGCGGGTTTAGTGATAATGATGTATATATTAAATTATTATCTCACTATCTTAGAAACATGGAATTACGTACTACCGATGCATCCTTAGGGTCTGCCTTGGGCGCTGCTATTAGTATTTCTGACACCCAGCTTAATTCTAAGTTCCTTAAAAAGAACTATTCATTAAAAAAACATGTTCCGCTAATTATAAAGTAACAAGTTATGGCATTAAACTTTAACTATAAATATCCTTCGGTTGATGATTTAAGGAAGAAAGCACAACAAAGAATTCCAAGGTTTGCTTTTGAATATTTGGATGGCGGTTGCAATGAAGATGTTAATATCCAACGAAACACTGCTGAGATTAGAGAGGTTCAGTTAGAGCCTAGATACCTTAAAAACTATAACGATAGTTCTATAAAAACCACCTTATTTGGTAAGGAATACGATGCTCCTTTTGGTATTGCTCCAGTAGGTTTACAGGGACTCATGTGGCCAAATTCGCCTGAAATTTTAGCAAAAGCGGCTTTTAACCATAATATTCCCTTTATTTTAAGTACAGTAACCACATGCAATATAGAACGAGCAAGTGAACTCACCGAGGGAAACGCATGGTTTCAACTTTATAATCCAGTTGACGATTACATCCGAAAAGATATTATAAAAAGAGCTGGAGATGCTCAATGCCCAGTTTTAGTATTATTATGTGATGTTCCTACTTTTGGTTACCGCCCACGAGATTTTAGGAATGGGCTAGCGCTACCTCCAAAAATGAGTTTACAAAATATCTTGCAAATTCTAGGAAAACCAAGTTGGGCTCTTGAAACTTTAAAACATGGACAACCAAATTTTGAAAATATAAAACCCTATATGCCAAACGGACTTAATTTAAAACAATTAGGGAAGTTTATGGATGAAACTTTTTCTGGGAGACTTAACGAAGAACGTATAAAACCAATCCGCGATCAATGGAAAGGAAAATTGGTTTTAAAAGGAGTTGCTTCTGAAGAGGATACTCAAGAAGCTATTCGATTAGGTTTTGATGGTGTTATTGTTTCCAATCATGGAGGGAGACAATTGGATGCTGGAGAATCTACCATCAAACCTCTTACAAACATTGCAGAAAAATACGGAAATCAGATTGAAGTGATGATGGATAGCGGACTCCGTTCGGGACCTGATATTGCTAGAAGTTTAGCAAGCGGTGCCAAATTTACCTTCATGGGAAGATCTTTTATGTATGGGGCTGCAGCATTGGGTAACCAAGGTGGCGACCATACAATTTCCATGCTAAAAGTTCAATTAAAACAAGTAATGGATCAATTGTGTTGTGAAAAAATAGCCGATTTACCTAAACATTTAATTAACCACTAAAACCAAATTATGACACAATACAGCATTGAAGATGATATAGAGCAAATTGCAGGAGGAGAATATGAAAGACAACGTGTTCCAGAATCAAAACTTAAAGGATGGAAAAGTTTTTTAGGAATGTATGCTGGGGAACACGCCGCAGGAACCGAATTTGTAATTGGTCCTCTATTTCTTACCACTGGAGTAAGCGCTTTTGACCTTATTGTAGGTCTTTTATTAGGGAATTTAATGGCGGTATTGAGCTGGCGATTTTTAACAGCAGAAATAGGGACTAAATTTAGATATACTCTTTATTTTCATTTGGAAAAAATATGTGGTAAAAAATTAGTGACGGTTTACAATTTGGCAAACGGAATTTTATTTTGTTTTCTAGCTGGAGCCATGATTACCGTTTCTGCTACTGCTGTAGGAATTCCTTTTGATATGGAAATGCCCAAATTAACAGATACAATGCCTAATAGTATTACTTGGGTTGTTATTGTATTGATATTAGGTGCCATTATTTCTTTAATTGCTGCCAAAGGTTACAATACGGTAGCCAAAGCTGCAAACTATATGTCGCCTATAATTGTACTCGCTTTTATAGTTTGCGGGATCGTAGCGCTATCTCAACTTAATGTACATAGTTTTTCAGATTTTTGGAATCTATGGGGAGAAGGAAGTGAACCTTTTCCAGGACAAATAAAATATACTTTTTGGCATGTTTTCTTATGGTCGTGGTTTGCTAATGCAGCCATGCATATTGGAATGTCCGATCTCTCTGTTTTTAGATTCGCAAAAAAACCATCTATTGGATGGACAACTGCTGGAGGAATATACATTGGTCATTATATAGCTTGGATCTCTGCTGCTTTATTGTATGCAGTATATTTAAAATCTCCAGAAGCACAGGCTTTTTTAGCAGGAGGTCAAGCTCCAACGGTAGCTCCCGGTCCCTTAGCTTATAATGCCATTGGTGTTTTCGGGATTATTGCAGTTATATTAGCGGGCTGGACAACAGCCAATCCTACAATTTATAGAGCAGGTTTGGCCTTTCAAGCCATAATCCCAAAAGCTTCTACTTTTTGGGTTACTATTTTAGCGGGTTCCATTGCTACAATTGCTGGTCTTTTTCCTGCTTTTGCAATGAAATTATTAGATTTTGTAGCGCTGTACGGATTTATTCTTGCTCCTATTGGTGCCATTATTGTTTTTGACCATTTCTTTGCTGAAAAAAGTGGCTTTAGCTCTTTCTTTGCTGAAAAAACAAATATCTCATTTAATTATGCCGTATTATGGGCTTGGTTAATAAGCTTTGGGGTATTCTATTTTATTTCTGTAAAATTTGATATTTTCTTATCCTTTGTCACCTTACCAACATGGCTCTGCTGTGGGATTTTATATATTTTATTCAGCAAGTACTATCAGAAAAAACATACAATTTAAAAAAATGTAAGTGACTCTCCATAAAGCATCTAAATTCTAAATATCATCCTGAGTAGGTCAAAGAATCTTTTGAATGTTAGTTATTTAAAAATTTTGACAGGCTTATTTTGATAACTACAAATTGCTTTATAGACAGTCACTTTTTTCATACATGGATGTACAGGATGCACTTTTCATGATATTTTAGAAACTTACGGTATCTAAGAAATTAAAAAAATGAAACCTATTTACCAAATCACCACTTTTTCCAAATATCTATTTTTATTGCTTTTTAATGGTCATCTGGAACAGCCAAATAATCATTCTACTGTGTTTCTAAAAATTAGACGTGGATGCTTCATACTATGCTTATTTAGCATATGTTTATCCTGTAAAAACAAGTCAGAAAACACCCCACAACAAGACACTCCTGCTTGGATTGATAAAGTTGGTGCAGAAAATGCTATTATCAAGGATACCGTATATTTTGTAAATGATTTTGGTGGAATTGGCGATGGCAAAACCATCAATACAGAGGCTATTCAAAAAGCTATTGATAAATGTGCAAAAAATGGTGGCGGTACGATAGCGTTTAAACCAGGAACTTATTTATCTGGTTCAATATTCATTAAAAAAAATATTCGTTTTAAAATTGGTAAAAATGTTACCATTTTAGGGAGTCAGGATATTAATGATTATAAAGAAATTGACACTCGTGTTGCTGGAATTGAAATGAAATGGCCAGCGGCTCTTATCAATGTTTCCAATCAAGAAAATGTAATTATAGATGGGGAAGGTTTAATTGACGGACAAGGAAAAGTGTTTTGGGATTATTATTGGGATTTACGAAAAAATGAATACGAGCCAAAAGGATTGCGATGGATTGTAGATTACGATGCTAAGCGTCCTCGAACCATCTTGATTTCCGATTCAAAGAATATTGCCTTAAAAGATTTAAACATACAAAAAGCTGGTTTTTGGACAGTACACGTCCTCTATTCTGAAAAAATAACTGTAGACGGGCTCATTATAAAAAATAATATTGGCGGACACGGTCCCAGCACAGATGGCATTGATATTGATTCTTCTAAATGGGTGTTAATACAAAATTGTGATATCGATTGTAATGATGATAATTTTTGTTTAAAAGCAGGTCGCGATTGGGATGGACAACGTGTAAATAGACCTACCGAATATGTAGTTATAAGGAATTGTATTGCAAGAAAAGGTGCTGGATTATTCACCCTAGGAAGTGAGACTGCTGGAAGTATTAGACATGTGTATGTTTCTAACATTAAAGGTTTAGGAACCAGCAATGGTTTAAATATAAAATCGGCTCTTACCCGTGGCGGAACGGTTGAGGATATCTCCTTGCAAAATATTCAGATGGATAGTGTGAAAACATTTGTGAAAATTTCCATGAACTGGAATCCTAGTTATAGCTATTCAAAACTTCCTGAAGGGTATGATATAGACAGTATTCCAATACACTGGAAAAAACTCCTTAAAGAGGTTCCAGCATCTAAGGGTATCCCTACATTTAAAAATATTTCATTAAGTAATATTGATGTTAAAGGAGCAGAAAAAGCCATGAACGTAAAAGGATTAGAGAATTCAATTATTGAAAATATCTCTTTAAATGATGTTCATATAGAAGCTAAAACTGCTGGAGGAATTTCATACAGTAAAGACTGGAATTTAGAAAATGTTTCTATAAAAACTGAAGACAAGTCAGAAATAACCCTGAATAATACAGAAGGAATTCATTTTAACACTCCTTAAAGCATGACCCTATTTAGAATCTGCATAACATTTTTATTTACCGTTATTTTAGTTTCATTTTTGAATGCCCAAAATTCTCAATATTGGCATGATAGCATTCGAAAAGTACATTACCTCCCCTTTGAAAAAGGTTTTAAATTACAAAATGGGGAGCGAAAATTCAACAGAGCTTTATACGGTACAAATACAGGATTTAGAGTAGAAACTGGAGATTTACCAGAATTTGCAATGTATATGCCTGGAATGGGAGGTAATTTTAAACTAGGAATTATTACTCAAGATGGCTCAAGTAAATGGTTAACCGAATTTGATAGTATAACTACTGTTTATACCCCAGGAATTATGAATTATCAAATTTCGGATTCTTTATTAAAACAGGGAAGCATACACCTTAAAGTAGTTGCTTTAGCAAAAAGTGAAGGGTTTATGCTCCAAGCTACTTCTATAGATATACCAGAAACCGTCAAACTTATTTGGGTATATGGAGGTGCTAGTGGTAAAAAGTTTCATCGAGATGGAGATATAGGAGCCGATCCAGAGTCTGTTTTTTATCTTCAACCAAAATATTGCATCAATAATCAATATTCGGTTACTAATAATTCGTTTATAGTAAAATACGGTTCAGAAAATAATAAAGAGAAAAAAGGAAATTACAGAACAATGTCTGGGGTTTTTCCTACTTCAGAAATTAAAATAGCATCTGCCTCCAATCAAGAAAATCCATTAGCTGTATATCAATCTGAAAAAGATTCTTTTCCAGTAATAATAGGAAAAGTAAACTCCTTAAAACAACCGCTCTATTGGAAGTTTGAAAATTCTGATGCATTAGCAATAGAAGCATCATTGGAATCCGATTTTAAAGCAGGGGTTGAAAAAGTTAATAAAACAGCTCAAATTTTAACGGTACAAACTCCTAATCCATACATCAATACAATTGGGGGAGCATTGGCAACCGCTGCAGATGCTATTTGGGAAAGTCCCGCTTTTTTACACGGATCTATTGCATGGCGAATGCATTTAAATGCATGGCGCGGTGCTTATGTAGCCAACCCCTTAGGATGGCATGATAGAGCCGAATCTCATTTTACAAGTTATGTAAATTCGCAAGTAATCGATCCTCCAACAGGACCCGTTGTACCAGATACAACAAGAAATTTTGCTAGACAGAAAGAAGAAATTGGCACAGCCATGTTTAGTAGTGGATATATTAGTAGACGGCCCAACAATAATACCATTGCACATCATTATGATATGAATTCGGTGTTTTTTAATCAGTTGTTCCGTCATTATTTATGGACGGGAGACGATGCGCTGATTAAAGAGTTATGGCCTGCCATTGAGCGACATTTAGCTTGGGAAAAAAGAAATTTTGATTCAGACAACAACCATCTCTACGATGCTTATGCAACCATTTGGGCTAGCGATGCCCTCCAATATAGTGGAGGATCGGTAAGTTATTCTTCTGCATATAATTACAGTGCTAATAAACTTGCTGGTGCAATTGCCGAAAAAAATAATATCACAAGTTCTAATAAAGATAATTACACCCAAGAAAGTAATCAAATAAAAAAGGCTTTAAATAATGAGCTTTGGATTCCAAAAAAGGGTGTTTTTTCAGAGTACAAAGATTTATTAGGAAACCAATTAACACATGATAGTCCAGGGGTTTGGAGTATTTATCACACTATAGATGAAGGGGTTGCAGATAAATTTCAAGCCTATCAAATGCTCCGCTATATTGATACTGAAATTCCTCATATTCCAGTAAAAGCAGAAGGTTTACCTTTTGATAATTTGGAACTAATTTCTACAACCAATTGGCAACCTTACACTTGGTCTGTTAACAATGTTGCATTAGCAGAAGTTTTGCATACTTCGTTAGCTTATTGGCTAGGACAACGTCCAGAAAAGGCATATAAATTGTGGCAAAGTGGAATTATGGAGAGTATGTATTTAGGGGCATCTCCAGGAGGTTTTCAACAATTATCTTTCTACGATGCCATGCGGGGAGAACTCTACAGAGATTTTGCCGACCCAATTGGAATGGCTGCTAGAAGCCTTGTAGAAGGACTCTACGGAATAAAACCTAATGCTATTTCAGACACCCTAACCCTTCAACCCGGATTTCCTGAAAGTTGGGATAATGCAAGTATTAAACTTCCAGATATCCACTATTCTTTTACTTCAAAAAACAATAAAAGTGTTTACCATATTTCTCCTTCGTTTCCAAAAAAGATGAAACTGAAATTAATAGTAAATGCTGAGAGAGAAGCTATTGAACAGATCAAGATTAATGATGAAAAAGTAACCTCTTGGTACGTTGATACTACGGCAATTGTAAAACCAAAAATTATAATTACTGATATTTATAGAACTGATTATAAAATAGATATTACATGGAAAGGAACTAAAATTGAGAAAGTTCAATTTCCAGTAAATTATACCCCTAACGATACTTTTAAACTGTTAAATAAAACAGTTCAATTCAAAAAAATATACGATCCACAATTAGTTTTTAGAAACCAATATCTTAATAAACATGATTTTTCGGGTAATTTTAATGAATCTCTTGGAGCTAAAACCTTTTTCCTTCAACTAAAGCAAGGAGCTTTTACATGGTGGCAGCCCATAGATGTAAAATTGATTCCAGCCATTAAATTGGCTAAGGTTGTAACGCTAGATAAGGGCTCACAAATTACCTTAAAAAGAAAAAATCCTCAGCAAGAATCTCTTCAATATTGGATAAACAATACTAAGAAAGGTGTTCTAAATAAAAAGAATTCTACTCTTAACATTGAAGAAAATGCTTTAATTCCTGGTTCTAATTTATTACACGTTTCATCTAAAAAAAATAAACGCTACAAAGTTGGCACTTTTCAAAATTGGAAAGTAAAAGCAGCAGCTAACAGCAGTTTTGAAACTATAGATATAGGTAGAAGCTTTAACAGTAAGGTAACTAATATATTTAAACAAGAATATATGGAACCTCGTCCTACATCTCCTACCCTACAACTTCCTACACAAGGCATTGGAAATTGGTGCTACCCTTTTATTGCTCCAGAAATAGATGCTACAGGAATTAAGCAAAAAGCGGCAGCAAACAATGGAAATATTATTTATAATAACATTCCTTTTAAAATAGCTCCAAAAAACGCCAATGATATTGTATTTACTTCCCAATGGGATAATTTCCCTGAAAAGATACAAATAAAACTTTCTGGGAAAGCCAAACACCTATACCTTCTAATGGCTGGAACTACTAATCCAATGCAAAGTAATATTACAAATGGAGAAATTATAGTTCATTATAAAGATGGGACTCATACAAACTTACCCCTTAAAAACCCTGAAAATTGGTGGCCTATAGAGCAAGATTATTATACCGATAATTTTGCTTTTACTACTAAAGCGTCAAAACCACCTCGTGTTCATCTAAAAACAGGAGAAATCTTTCTTGATTTTAAAGATTATACATCTATTAAAGGATTTACCAACTTTGCTATAGATGGTGGTGCTGCCACTATTTTAGACCTTCCGTTAGACGCAACTAAAGAATTAAAAAACATAGAATTAAAAACCATTGCTAATGATGTTGTTATCGGCATTATGAGTATTACTCTCTTAAAATAATTATTATGAAAACTACTTCCACCATTAAGCTTTACATTTTTCTTTTATTTATTAGTATAATTCATCAGGGATTTGCTCAAAAAATAGATAGAAAAGCACTGGTTACTCGCCATAACGTTGTTGTAACTTCGGTTGATACTTTGGCTTCTCTCACTGTAGGAAACGGAAAGTTTGCTTTTACTACAGATATAACTGGACTTCAAACATTTCCAGACTATTATCAAGGAGGCATTGCATTAGGAACACAATCCGAATGGGGATGGGACTCCAATAAAAACCCGAATTCCTACACTTTTGAAGAAACGCTTAAAGACTATGACCAATATGGACGTAAAGTTTCGTATTCCGTACAGATAAAAACTCCAAAACGAAATAACGATGCAGTTAATTGGTTTAGAGAAAACCCGCATCGTATCCAGCTTGGAAATATTGGTTTTGAAATTACTAAGAAGAATGGAGAGCTAATCAGTCCGAAAGATCTTACGGATATGAATCAGGAGTTAAATTTATGGACCGGAATCATTACCAGTAGTTTTTCTGTTGAAGGTGTGCCTGTTAAGGTTGAAACCCTTTCTCATCAAGATGAAGATCTAATTGCCGTAAAAGTAACATCCGACTTAATTAATAAAGGACAACTTAAAATTAGATATCGTATTCCATATCCTTCAAATAACTGGAAAGATACTGGCGTAAATTGGAATGGTTCTGAGAATTATACAAGTACCTTAAAATCTATTAATCCAAAAAAGGCTTTGGTAACTCATAAAATGGATTCTTTAACCTACCATACCTATTTTCAATGGAAAGAAAAATCGGCTAGCATTACTGAAAAAGAAGAGCATTATTTTATTATTTCTCCTACTGAAAACAATTTTTCTTTCACTTGTAAATTTACCCCTGAAAATAAAAATCAAAACATTTCTAACTTTGATAAAGCGGTAACTAATAGTGAAGAAAATTGGAAAGATTTTTGGCTAAGTGGTGGTGCTATTGACTTTTCATCGTGTACAGATCCTAGAGCATTTGAAATTGAGCGACGTGTGGTTCTCTCTCAATATTTAACCAAATTGCAATGTACCTCCAATCAACCTCCTCAAGAAACTGGACTTACTTATAATAGCTGGTATGGAAAACCACATCTTGAAATGCATTGGTGGCATGGTGTCCATTTTGCGTTATGGAACCGAAGTGATTTACTAAAAAACGCTATGCAATGGTATGATAAAGCCAGTGGAAAAGCATTTGAGATAGCCAAAAGACAAGGTTTTGATGGACTGAGATGGCAAAAAATGACAGATCCTTATGGAAATGAAAGTCCGTCATCTGTAGGTTCTTTTCTTATTTGGCAACAACCCCATTACATAACTTTTGCAGAACTCTTTTATCAAGAAAATCCTTCAAAAGACATTCTAAATACCTACAAAGACAATGTATATGCAACTGCCGATTTTATGGCTTCTTTTGCAAATTATAACGAAGAAAAAAATAGATATGAACTAGGACCAGGTGTGATTGCCGCACAAGAACGTTTTAAGGCAACCGAAACCTATAATCCAACTTACGAACTTAATTATTGGTATTGGGGGTTAAAAACGGCTATTGAATGGAAACAAAGACTGGGAGAAACTCCTCCTAAAAAGTGGATTGAGGTAATGAATAATTTATCAGATTTACCTATTTTAAATGATGTATATCTAGCTACAGAAAGCGCCCAAGATTCTTACACAAATCCCGTTTTTAAAACAGACCATCCATCAGTTTTAGGAACTTTAGGCATGCTTCCTTTAACTAAAAAAGTCGATCTCGACATTATGAAGAATACGTTTAATCTTGTTTGGACAGATTGGACTTGGGAAGATACTTGGGGTTGGGATTTCCCAATGGCAGCTATGACAGCAACACGCTTACAGATGCCAGAAAAAGCAGTTGAAGCCTTACTTATGGATATTCGTACCAATACCTACCTTCCAAATGGGCATAATTTTCAGGACGAACGCTTAACTTTATACCTTCCAGGAAATGGTGGCGTACTTACAGCTGTTGCCCTTATGTGTGCTGGATGGGATGGAAATACCGTTAAAAATCCAGGATTCCCAAAAGATGGAAATTGGAATGTAAAATGGGAAGGACTTCAAAAAATGTTTTAAATGAAAATTATAATCTTAGTGGTTTTTATAGGTCTTTCCAACCTATTAAATGCGCAACATGAAAATTCTCATGTTGCAGATAAGCCTTTATATAGAGACCCTATACATGATGGGGCTGCAGATCCTTGCGTTATTTGGAATAAAAAAGAGCAATTGTGGTATATGTTTTACACCAATAGAAGGGCAAATATTGATAGCTTAGATAATGTTAGTTGGGTACATGGAACAGAAATAGGCATTGCAACCTCATCCAATAATGGATCAACTTGGAGTTACAAAGGGATATGTACAATAGACTATCAACCTACTGACCAATATTCCTATTGGGCTCCAGAGGTAATAGAGATCAAGGGAATATATCATATGTTTTTAACTTATGTTCCCGGTATTTTTTCTGATTGGTATCACAAACGAAAAATTATTCATTTAACAAGTAGCGATTTAATAAATTGGGATTTTGTAATGGAGTTAAAACTAGCTTCAGAAAGAGTAATTGATGCAGATATAATAAAACTTCCGAATGGGAATTGGCGACTATTTTACAACAATGAAAACGATGGAAAATCTATATATTATACTGATAGTGATAACTTAAACCAATGGCCTAACCCAAGTAAAAAAGCGGTAAAAAAACGCGGTGAAGGGCCTGTAGTATTTAAATGGAAAGAATTATACTGGATGATATGCGATAGCTGGGATGGCTTATCTGTTTATAATTCTACCGATCTTACCAATTGGAACAAACAGGAACATAACATTTTAAAAGAACCAGGAAAAGGTATTGATGACCAAGTAAAAGGTGGGCATCCTGATGTGGTTATTGATAATGGTAAAGCCTATATTTTCTATTTTACGCATCCAGGAAGAGTTCCTTCAAATAAAGGAAAAGACAGTTATGAAACCCGCAGAAGTAGCATTCAAGTAGCGGAACTACATTTTAATGAAAAAGACATAACAATTACCTGTAACAGAGATCAAAAAGTAACTCTTAATTTAACCCGGATTATGCATTAGAATTCGTAGTGAAGGTTTAAAGTGGAAGAAAATCAGGCGGTTTGGAGATGGAGCCATAGCACCGCTATGGTGAGATCGAAAACAGAAACAGCGTGACTGATTTTGAAGCACTTTAAAGCTGTAATAGATTGTCTAATGCATATTTCGGGTTTAATTGGTAATTAGAAATTATACATTTTTAAAGCCACTTTTTAGGCACAGGAATAATACAAATATTTAAGCTTCTGCCATCTTTAGAAAGCATAGCCGATTGAATTTCTATTTTAGTACCATCAGGGCTAAAAGTAGGGTGCGGATGATCGGCAGCTGTTTGTTTATGCCCCGTGGATAACAACATCATTTCTCGGGTCTTCCTATTAATTAAATAAATACTTCTTGAAAAATCATCACCAACGGCAAAACGTCCATCTGGAGATCCATGCACATGCCATAAACCACTCCCTGAAGGGGTTTGCCCTACAATAGTCATTTCTCTAGTATTTATATTTACAATTCCAAGTCCTGTAGGTTTTTCTCTTGTTCCAGAAGGTCCCCACTCTGAATCTTGACCAGGATTGGCCCCCTTAACATCCGTTCCCGCAGATACTTTAACGGTAGACTCTGGAATTTGTCGATGTCCCATAATAGCAAATGCAACTTCATTGGGTGTTATAACCGCCTCATGGGTTACCCACTCATATTTTGACTCAGGGTAAAGCGGTCTCAAACCACTTCCGTCAGCATTCACTATCCACGTTCTTTGTGGAGATTTCCCGCCAGTTTCCCAACAAAATATAATTTGACCAGAAACCCAAGGGTTGGTTTGGATGTGCCCTACTTGAAACGGAACCGAAGTAACATATTTTATTTCCCCTGTATTAAGATTCATCCCAGCAATTCCGCCAGGACCTGCTCCCATATTTCTCGGGCCAAAATCTTCTTCAATCTTTATTCCTTTAGCTAAATGTTTTTGTGCAGCTTCTTTTCCTACCCGAAACCAAGCCCATTCTTCATCAGCATCTAAAGCCATATCCCCACCAGCGCCCAATTCTTCTGGAGTAACACCACATAGTTTTTGATAGGCATCAGCCGATTTTAAATTTCCGTTTGAACTGTCGTCAAAAAGCTTTTCTAAATTAACTACCACAATTTCAACCTCTTTACTTTCAGATACTTTCCTCATAAAATATAACTTCATACTATTACGAGCTACATTTAACATCCCAGAATACCCTCCCTCAGTTACCTGAACAATTTCTCCAGATTTTTCATTTACAGCCATTGCTTCTCCTTCTACTCGATGAGATCTAAAAATAACCCATTCCCCATCTGAAGTCCATTGATTATGGGTTGGGTATATTTTAGAATCCCCATGAGGCTGACTAGTCAAAAAAGTTAATTCCGTACCAGTTACAGAATCTTTAATCACTTTTTTTTCTGAAGGAAAACGTCTTCCTATTTGTGCTGATAAACTACTAACAAACAAAAAAACTGTTAGGCAAAATAAAGTTAGTGTTGTCTTTAACTGGACTTTCATATCTTAAATTTTTTATTCTTCTTTAAAAATAGGAGCATCAGTTGTAATTGGATGCGAGTAGAACATTACGGCACTATCATTCATTTTAGGATAATTATTCTCCAATAAAGAAATCATTTCTGCTCCTGCTAGCAATACAGGACCATAACCATGAGCTGCATATACATTTACAGGTCTGTAATAATAATACGCTGGGTCAAAGCCCATTCCAGTTCCTACACAAGTTCCTTCTACCTGTCCTTTATTATTTATTTTTGTACTAATAGCATTCCAAGCCAAACAAACAACAGGTCCATAAGCTTTTGCATCTACATATCCTTTATTTATGGAACGAGCTATGGCGTACGTAAAAATAGCGGTTGCTGAAGTCTCTAAAAATGAGTCATTTTTATCTATTAATTGATGCCATAAACCAGTAGCAGATTGATAGCTTGCCAAACCTTTAATATGATTTTGTAAGAGTTTTAATACTTCTTTTCTACCTTTATAATCCTCTGGAAGCACTTCAAGTAATTCCACCATTGTCATAATTGCCCAACCATTTGCTCTCCCCCAATGAAATTTTGGATGCTCTTCCATACTCTCAATCCATGCATGCATGTATAAATTCTTTTCGGTATCAAACATTCGCTCAGAAAACTGTAATACCTGTTTTACCGCATCATCATAATACTTATTGTCTTTGGTATACTTTCCCATTTGCGCTAGCGCAGGTACGCTCATAAAAAGATCGTCTAACCATAAGGAATTCTTCATAGGTCTATTTCTAGCTAGGGTTCCATCTTTTAATCTATATTGTTTATTACTTATATAATCAATATAGTTATTAATCATTCCATCTAATTCTCCTGAGAATCCTTGCCCTTTTGCTTTAATCATAGCGGCACAAATAGCTCCAGCATCATCTAAGGCATGCGGATGTATTACAGACTTTATTGGGTTTGATGCATCTGGATTTTCCTTATCTCGAGCCACCATGGATGGATATATTTCCGACAAGAATTGTATTCTATCCATCGTATAATCGCTAAATTTTTTGTCGCCTGTAACAGTTCCTGCTAAAAGCATTCCAGCATAGGTTACCCCCCATTCGTAACTAATTAATCTAAAATCTCCTTGCTTGAAAGCAATTTTATCATGCTTGGAAAAGTCTTTTATAACAACTACTTCCTTGGTAGTTGCATCCACTATTTCCGCAGGAGTAGTTTCATTTAAATAATTATATACTTTTTCTAATGAATTAAGCACATCTTGCTTTTCTGGAACCCCGTATGGAACATCATACTTCGGTTTTAATAAATGTAAAGGAGTGTCTGAATCGGTTCCCGATTTTTGGGTGTATTGTGCATAACCCTGTGAAAAAGGAAATAGAAAAGACGCAAATATTATAAAATAAATGAAGTGCTTATTTGAAGCCGACTTTTCTTTGGTTGTGAACTTTGGAAGAAGCATAATTTAGTTTAGTGAGTTAATTAATAATTCACACAAATTAAAACTTATGCTATGGTAATACATCCTGTTCTGTCCTGTAACATATTTTTAAGCATTTACAGCAGGGTATTGTTCTATACAAAGTATCAACTTTTGCTATTGTTATTTATTAATAGTTGTTTTATCTAAAGAATCCATACCATATCCTAAATAAAAAGAAGGCCATGGAGGTTGGTTATAACCTACATTTTGCCATACAATAGCCATTCTGTATTGTCTATTGTGCATTAGCGTGGTTAATCTTCTAGTAGAAACATCAGAATTTATATAAATGCGTAAAGCCGAATTATCTGACGTTCGAAACATAACCTCTTCTCTCCAATCTCCAAACAGATCTGCTTGGAGACTTGGAGTAGCCTTAGTTCCATTATTGGAGCTACAGTTTTCAGCAGTAAAAATAGTTCCTATCCCATATTTAGAAATGGTTGTTCCATCTAGGAGTTCTCGTTGTAAATCGTTATCCCACCAAATAGCAAAATTTATAGATGGAATCTTTGAATCTACTACTTTTCCTTTAACATTATACACTCCCATATCTCCCATTGCCCAGAACTCGGCTCCTAAATGAGTAGAATCTATATCGGCTGCAAGTCCTCTTCCTACATCAATATTTTTTTTATGCTGCCAAATGATCTCTCCTGTACGAGCGCTTCTAAAAGTAACTCCATCTTTTTTATTTTCATGAGGCATAAAAACTTCTAACCCTGGTCTGTTTGGATCAAAATCAGACACATGTAATGCATCTCCATGTCCTAAACCAGTTGTATAAAGACCTGTTCCATCATTATCAACCGTCATCGAACCATAAATAATTTCATCTTTCCCATCTTCATCTACATCTGCAATACTTAAACTATGATTTCCTTGTCCTGCATACTCTTGATTTACTTTATCATCTGTATCAAAAACCCAACGTTTAAGAAGTTGCCCATCTTTAAAATCCCAAGCTGCAATTACAGTTCGTGTATAATAACCTCTACACATTACCAAACTAGGATGTTGACCATCTAAATATGCTACCCCGCCTAAAAAACGATCTACCCTATTACCATAAGTATCTCCCCAAGCTTCTAAATCTCCTCTAGCAGGCACATAATCTGTGGTTGATATAGCTTTTCCTGTTTCTCCATCAAAAACGGTAAGATATTCTGACCCTTGTGTTATCCTTCCTACTTTATTTCTGTAATCTTTATTTGTTTCTCCGATGATATTTCCGAGTCCATCTTTAGTTCCATCTGCTGTTTTACAAGCCATTTCTGCTTTTCCATCGCCATCCAAATCATATACCATAAATTGCGTATAATGCGCTCCAGCACGTATATTAATCCCTAAATCTACACGCCATTTTAACTTTCCAGTCATTGTATATGCATCTATATAAACATTCCCAGTGTAACCCTCGTGCGAATTATCTTTTGCATTAGTAGGGTTCCATTTAAGAATAACTTCATATTGACCATCGCCATCTAAATCTCCCACACTTGCATCATTAGCAGTGTAAGTATAAGAAACCCCATCGGGAGTTGTTCCTCCTTGTGGAATTTGTAATGGAATTTCTAAATAATTCTGTTGCCATACTTTTACCTTCTCAGAAACTAAGACCTCTTTATTATCCAGAACAGCTTTTATTTGGTAAGTAGCGTTTTTAATAGTAGCATCAAGGAAATTTGTAGATTGTTTTATAGGTTGATTATTTAATAAAACCCCATCTCGATACACATTAAAAGAAACATTTTTAGAGTCGCTTTCCAATAATCTCCAAGCCACATATACCTCCTTAGGATTTGTTCTTATGGCGACTAACCCTCTGTTTAAATCTTCCATTTTATGTTGTGCACTGGTATTAAATAATCCTGCAATTGTAAATAACAGCATCCATAGGTAGTTGGCTTTCATATTGGCTTTTCTTAAGATTTTAAGACTTATAATTTAGATTCTTAAAAGTATGCCATTGTAAGAAACCTCTTATCCTGTACTATCCTGAAGTTAAGAATTATAAATTATTTAGTTATTCCGTAAAGCTGTTATTAATTCTTTTTTCTTCATTTTAGAGCGTCCAGAAATACCAACATTTTTGGCTTGGTCATACAACTCCTCTTTTGTCCATTGCTCATAAGGTTTTGCTTTCCCTCCTTTTTTTCCTGAATCTGGTGTATTTGCTATTCGGGCAGATTTTTCTTTACTATAACCTTTATCTCGTAAAGCCTCATACTGCTCTTCATTTTTTATTCTTGGATTTGGCATTTTCTTAAAATTTTAATAGTTAAATCAACTACCTCAAGGCAAGCCTACGTGCTATTCAAAGGAAAATAATTTAACCCATTTCGACGTAGAGCCCTTTGGTAAACTCGACTCTGGGGAATAAAACCCTCAATGAGGGATTTAATCGTGTTCTTGTAGATATTCCTGACAAGCATTAGCACATTCCTTACAAGCCTGTGCACAAACTTGACAATGATTATTAGTGTGTTGCTCGCACTCCTTTTCACATTGCTGACAAACAAAGAAGCAGAAATTAATCAACCCTGAGGTTTCCTTGAAATTGGTTGATAATACTTCTGCTAAAGCATTACATGTAGTAGCACATACATTATTTAATCGAATACAGTTACTCATATCCATTGGTTCTTCCAAACAAGCATCTGCACAATGGTAACATTTGGCAACACATTTATATAATATGGAAATTAATGCTTCTTTTTTCATAATTTCTAACTTTTTGGTTACTTAAATTTACACATCATAAAACCGTAACACAATAATATTCAGGTGGTTTATCAAAACTTTAGCACTCTTTTTCATCTTTTTAACATACAAAAAGCCTTCAGCAAAAAAAATGCTGAAGGCTTCTTTAAACAGATAGTTTTACTAATCTCTAACCACTATTCTGTTCTTTTGGTTGCATCCAAAATGGACATCAACCAAACACTAATCAAAAAAAACTAATCCTATTTTTAAAGTAAGAATGAGGGAACCTTACTAACACTAAATTCAGGATTAATTAATCATTACGAATGCTAATTCCATCCGCCACCAAGTGCGCGATACATTTCTACCATCGCACTCATTTGTTCCATTTTTGTTTCAACAAGATCAAACTTAGACTCTAATGCATCGCGTTGCGTTAACAACACTTCCATATAATCTGCTCTGGCAGATTTAAACAGAATATTAGAAATATCTATTGATCTGGTAAGCGCAGCTACCTCCTGAGATCTAAGGTCATAACTTTGCTTAATATTATCTATTTTTGCTAGCTGATTTGCCACTTCTACATACGCATTTAAAACCGTTTGTTCATAATTATAAACAGCTTGTATTTGCTGTGCGTTTGCGCTGTAATATGTTGCTTTTATAGCACTTCTATTAATTAAAGGCGCTGTTAACTCTCCTGCAACATTATACAATAGAGATTCAGGAGAAGTAAAAAGATATTTGGTATCAAAAGCCTGATATCCAATCCCTGCTGTAATATCTAGACTAGGATAAAATCTTTTTTTGGCAACTTTAACATCCAATTTAGAAGCTGCTAATTCCAATTCTGCTTGTCTAATATCTGGACGATTTTCTAGCAATTGTGCGGGAACTCCAGTATGAATCATACTAGGAGATAATTCTGTAAACGATTTTGAATCTCTCTCTATATGCTGAGGATATCTTCCTGTTAAGAAATTAATTCTATTCTCCGTTTCTGTTATTTTCTGCTGAATATCAAATTGTAAACTCTTTGTATGAAGCACTTCTGCTTCAAATTTACGAACTGCTAACTCTGTAACTTTAGCAGCTTCTTTTTGAAGTTTTACAATCCTTAAAGCATTAGATTGAATCTCAACATTCTGTTTTACAATTTCAAGCTGATTATCAAGAGCTAATAATTCGTAATAAGAGTTAGCTATTTCAGCAATTAAATTAGTAATCACAAAATTTTTCCCTTCCACAGAAGATAAATACCTGCTCACTGCTGCTTTCTTAGCATCGTGTAGTTTACCCCAAATATCTACTTCCCAAGAGGCATGCGCTCCCAGCATAAAATCTGGAAGCGGATCTGGCATTTCTTCTCCTGGTTTAATATCTGTAGTGGCATCATTAGCTCCTAAACTTGTATAACGCGCACGTTTTTCAAGCCCTGCTCCAGCTCCAAGTCCAATTGAAGGCATATACTCTCCTTTTTTGGCTCTCACTTCACTCTTAGCAATTTGGATTTCTTGTAACGTAATATTTAATTCCTGATTGTTTTCCAAAGCAATTCCAATCAAGCTATCCAAATATGGGTCGGTAAAGTACTCCTTCCATTTAATTTGGGCGGTATTCAAACTGTCTGTAGTTTGATTCTTAAATTGCTCTGGAACCGACTTATCTGCTTCCATACTTTTAATAGTTGGAACACAAGAATAAAGGGTTGTTATAGCAATAATCCCAACCAGATACGTTTTTTTAGAGTGTAACATAATTCCCTTTTTATTGTTCATCGTCAGATTTTTTCATTAATTTTTTCATGAGTTTATCAATTCTGCGAAGCTTCATTTCTGTTTTTCTCTCCCCTTCTCCGGTACGCATAAACTCTTCTGAAACAGGCTCCGTATTTTCATCCTTTATAAGCTCACGTCCGTCGGACATTTTAGCAAAAACAAAGTACAACCCTGGAATAACTAATACCCCTAGAATAGTTCCTATAAGCATTCCTCCCATGGCAGAGCTACCAATAGTTCTGTTTCCTATTGCCCCTGCTCCAGTTGCAATTACTAAAGGAATTAATCCAGCAACAAAGGCAAAGGAGGTCATTAAAATTGGTCTAAACCTAACTTTTGCTCCTTCAATAGCAGCATCAATAATACTAGATCCTTGTCGCCTTTTTTGAACTGCAAATTCTACAATCAATACGGCATTTTTACCCAGTAATCCAACCAGCATAATAACTCCAATCTGTGCATACACATCGTTTGCTAACCCTGTTAATTTTAATAATAAGAAAGATCCAAAAACCCCTACAGGTAAAGAAAGAATAACTGCCAATGGCAATAAGAAACTTTCATATTGAGCAGCAAGTACTAAATACACAAATATTAATACGACTCCGAAAATGTATAAAGATTCATTTCCTCTAGAAGCTTCATCATAAGAAAGACCTTCCCAACCTATATCATATCCTCTTGGCAGCGTTTGCTCGGCTACTTCACGGATAGCTTTAATAGCATCTCCACTGGTATAACCTTTAGCTGGAAGTCCTCTAATTGCGGCAGAATTATATAAGTTGTATCTGGTAATTTCATTAGGTCCTAATTTCTTTTCCATTTTCATGAAAGCAGAATAAGGAACCATCTCTCCTTCTTCATTTTTAACATACAGCTTTTCTAAATCGGATGGCATTCCTCTATATTCTGGAGCTGCCTGTGTATATACTTTAAAAAATCTTCCGTATTTAATAAATCCTTGTTCATACGTACTCCCAATTAATATATTAAGGTTTTCCATTGCTTTTCCAATAGAAACTCCTTTTTGCATAGCAGCTTTATTATTAATTACTAACTCATATTGTGGATAATTGGCAGCAAAGAAGGTAAATAAACCTGTAATTTCTGGTCGCTTTCTCAATGCATCCATAAAATCGTTATTTACGCTTTCGAACTCATGAAAGTCTGTTGAACTTGTTTTATCGAGTAAACGCATTGCAAAACCTCCTGAAGATCCAAAACCAGGTACCGCAGGTGGCTCGAAGTACTCAATAACAGCTCCAAGGTCTTTGGTTTCTTCTTCTAACTCTTCCATTATTTCATGAACACTGTGTTGGCGCTCATCCCATGGTTTTAAGTTAATAAGGCAAGTCCCAGCGTTTGACCCTCTACCTTCGGTCATAATTTCATAACCTGCCAATGAGGACACAGATTTTACTCCTTCGGTTTCTTCACAAATCTTTTGCAGCTTTTTTGCAACTTCATTTGTACGCTCTAATGTTGCTCCTGGAGGAGTTTGAATAATGGCGTAAATCATTCCTTGGTCTTCATTCGGAATAAATCCTGCTGGCAACACCTGATTAGTAAAGAATATCCCTACACAGAAAGCTGTTAAAAGTCCGAAAGTTATTACTCTACGATTAACTATTAATGTAAGTAGTTTTACATACCTTCCTGTAAGCTTATCAAACTTAGAGTTAAACCAATCTATAAATTTATCTACAGGAGATCTACGCTTTTTACCATGATTGTTTTTTAATAAAATAGCACATAAAACTGGGGTTAACGTCAATGCTACAACCGCCGATAAAATAATGGCAGCCGCCATTGTTATAGAGAATTGACGGTAGAAAACTCCCACTGGTCCAGACATAAAGGAAATTGGAATAAATACGGAAACCATTACAAGGGTAATAGCAACAATAGCTCCTCCCATTTCTTCTAATACGGCATATGAGGCTTTGTATGGCGTGAGGTTCTCTTCATGAATTTTAACATGGACTCCCTCTACCACCACAATAGCATTATCTACCACAATACCAATAGCCAATACCAATGCAAAGAGGGTAATTAAATTAATAGAGAGTCCAAACATTTGCATAACAAAGAAGGTTCCTATTAAAGATACAGGTACTGCAATAATCGGAATCAGCGTGGAGCGCCAATCTCCTAAAAACAAGAACACAACAATTCCTACCAGAATAAAAGCATCTCGTAAGGTATGTACTACTTGTTCAATAGAAGCATCTAAGAAATTTGATACGTCATATCCAATTTGATAATCTACCCCTGGAGGTAAATCTGCTTCCAACTCTTTAAGTTTATCTTTTACAGATTTTATTACATCACTACCATTACTTCCAAAGGTTTGCTTTAAAACTATAGACGCCGCTGGATCTCCATCTAAATTGGAGTAAATATCAAAAAATTCACTCCCTAATTCAACATCGGCTATATCTTTTAATTTTAAAACCTCCCCATCTTCATTGGCTTTAATGATAATGTTTTTATAATCTTCAGGTTCATTGTACCTTCCTTGATAGGTAAGCACATATTCTAAAGCTTGTGCCTTTTTACCCGAACTTCTACCTAATCTTCCTGGCCTAGCTATAATACTTTGTTCGTCCATAGCCTCTAAAACTTCTTCAGCAGAAACTTTATAAGCTCTCATACGGTCTGGCTTTAACCAAACTCTCATTGCATATTTACGACTTCCCAAAATTTTAGCACTTGCAATTCCTTTTATACGCTGTATTTCTGGAACTATTTTAGTGTATGCATAGTTGTATAGAAATTTCTCATCGTTATTCTCATTCTTACTAAACAAGTTAACATACATAAGCATACTCGGCTGTACAGGGGTAATTACCACTCCTTCTCTTTGTACTAGTTCTGGTAAAAGGGGCATTACTTGGTCAACCCTAGTTTTTACTCTTACTACAGCCTGATTAGGGTCTGTACCTGGTTCGAAAATAATACGTAAAGTTCCTTCTCCTGCACTGGTTGCATCTGAAGCTATATAACGCATTCCTTGTACCCCATTTATAGAAGTTTCTAAAGGAATTAAGGTTGAATTTACTAATACATCTGCACTTGCTCCCGGGTATGCAATAAAGATATTAACAGTAGTTGGTGCAATTTGCGGAAATTGCGATATTGGCAATTGCTTCATGGCCAGTAATCCCGTAAAAACGAGGACCACCGATATGACAATAGCCAACACGGGTCTTTTTATAAATTTACTAAACATTTTGTTGTAATTTTATGGGTTTGAATTACTCTGCGTACATATCTAAGTTTGCTAAAACAGCATCTGGTTTTTCAAGCTCATACGCTATCTTTTCACCATCTTTAACCATTCGGATCCCTTCGAGTAATATCTTATCGTTTGCGGAAAGACCTTTATCTATAATAAACAAGTGTGGTAACTCGGCTTTTACACTTACCTCTGTTTGTCTCACTTTATTATCTTTATCAATTACAAAAACAAACTTCTTACTTAAAATTTCGAAGGTTGCTTTTTGAGGAATTATCATAGCGTCTTTAAATGGAACTTCCATCATAATACTTCCTGTTTCTCCATGTCTAAGCAATCCTTCAGGATTTGGAAATGTTGCTCTAAATGGAATGTTCCCTGTTTCATTATTAAATTCAGCCTCAATAGTACTTACTTCTCCTTGGTGCTTAAACAGTTGATTATTTGCCATCAATAAATTAACATCTATAGGATTTTCTTTACTAAAACTAGTAGTGTAATTCAAGTATTCTGCTTCTGGTACATTGTAGTATACCCACATTTCACTATTATCAGAAAGGCTCGAAAGTAATTCTCCTTCGTCTACTAAACTTCCTTCTCTTACAAGAAAACGGTCTATAATTCCGTCGTATGGGGCTCTAATTTCTGTAAACTGAAGATGAACATTAGATAGCGCCAACTCAGCTTTAGCCTTCTCCCATTTTGCTTTCGCCATTGCTAATTCGTTTGGCGAAACAATATCGTTATCAGCTAAATTTTTAGTGTTATTGTATTCTATTTCTGCAAAATTTGCTTCTGCCTTTGCTTTCTCAAATTCTGCCTCATATAATTTTGGCATTATCTGAAATAATAATTGGCCTTTTTTTACATGCTGACCTTCATCTACATATATTTTTTGTAAATACCCACGTTCTTGGGCTCTTAATTCTATATGTCTAATGGATTGTATTTGACACACATAATCTTCGGTAATAATTGTGTCTTTAACTTTAGGAGTAGTTACTGCAAATTTAACTTCTTCCTTCTTTTCTTTTTCTTTTTTTGATGAACAACTTGTATGACTTAACAAGGCAAACAAGCTCATCACTATGAGCGTATTCTTCATAACAATTTTGCTTTTAAAGCGTAAGGATTATTTAAGGTTATTTAAAAATTTGAAAAACACAGCAGATGCTTATAGCAACCTTAATTGTTGCTAATAACTTTGTGTTTAAATTTTAACTAAACGGAAGTGAAAGACAATGACTCTTGCCCTTCTAATACTTTAAAATCAAATTCGGAATACTCGAAATATGATATACAATCTGTAAGATAATGAGTTAGGTAATTTCTTACAGTGAAATAAATGTTTTTTTGGAAAAGGAAAGAAAGCTATAAGTGCTAAAGAGAAAAGTGTAGAATTAATAAAATTATTTAACTCTACTTGCTTTTTATAAGAAGTTACCTCTTCCTCAACTTCGCTTTCTATTATTTCTAATCTGTGATTCTTTTTTTCTGAATTAGAAAAAGAATATGCACTTAAAGATTGTGCATTTTTAATAAGTTCAACTCCAGAATGTGTAGAGCTTTCAATACCATTTATAATAGAAATACCACATTCTTCCTTATTACTATTAGCAAACAGTAAACTGTAGCCAGTTATAAGGACAACAATGAAAGATATTAATATTTTATAGAGTAGTTTCATTTGCGGGGCTAAAACTACAAAAAGAGTCAATTTCTTACAAGATAAGAATCGTTAAATATTGTTATAACTTTTTTATGCCTTTCTATTTTTCTTCAATTTAAAAAAATAAAATCATAAATAACTGATAATCAGAATATTTGAAACCATTAATGTCCGAATAAAAATACAAGACCGCTTCGCTGCAAGAGAAAAGAACAAAGACTAAATCTTAACTATCACAAAATGAGTAGCTTAAAGAAAAAACATTACTAAGCTCCTCTTTTTATTCATTTTTCTTAATAGCAACGGGGCTATTTTAAAAACCTCTATTAACCCTTGATATATGTGGAATGCTATAAACGCTGTCTGCTTTTATCGGACGACAATAATATTTAGATAAAAATACTTTTCTTATATTCTGATAAAAATAACAGCATAAATAATATCGAGATTAAGAAGTGTTTATATCTTGTGTTATAATTAACACCTAAAATTCATATTTTTGTAAAAAATAAAACGAATATGCTCATAATCGGAATTGCTGGTGGAACTGGCTGTGGGAAAACAACCGTTGTTAATCAAATAGTAAACGAACTTCCAGAGAACGAAGTAGGAGTTATTTCTCAAGATTCTTATTACAATGAAACTTCTCATTTAAGCTATGATGAACGTACAAAAATAAATTTTGACCATCCACGGGCTATCGATTTTGATCTTTTATACGATCATTTAGTAGCTTTAAAAAATAATGAAGTTATAGAGCAACCTGTATATTCTTTTGTAAAACATAATAGAACAAAAGATTCTATCCTTACGCACCCCCACAAAGTAATGATTGTGGAAGGTATTTTAATCCTTACAAATCCTAAAGTACGAGAACTTTTTGATATTAAAATATATGTACATGCCGATTCTGATGAGCGATTAATACGTAGAATAAAGAGAGATATTTCTGAAAGAGGGCGAGATATTGACGAAGTTTTATTACGTTACCAAACAACGCTAAAACCGATGCACCAACAATTTATTGAGCCTACAAAAGAATTTGCAGATATTATTATTCCAAACAATAGATACAATACTGTTGCCGTTGATATTGTAAGAACCATTATAAACGAACGCTTGCTATAAAATGACATTTAAAGAAATAAGAAAATCTAGATGGTTTAAATTTTTCAGCAACATTTACGTGCTTGTTCTAACCGTATTTGTTATTTGGATGTTATTTTTTGATGCCAATTCTTGGTGGTTTACACATAGAGAATTGGATAAAGAAATAGAAAAATTAGAGGAACAAAAAGTTCATCTAAAAGAAGCTATAGAAAAAGATAAATCTATTCTTCGGAAGTTAAACAGCAAAGAAGAAATAGAAAAATTTGCTAGAGAAGAATACTATCTAAAAAAAGATGATGAAGAAATTTACCTTATTGAATATGCCGATAGTATAAAAAACGACTAACTTTTTAGGTCTAAAACAAAGACTACTTCCTAAACCAAAACTGAAATAAGCCACTATGACTAATTCACTTTTTAATGAGTTTCCAGAAATCTCTACTAAACAGTGGAAACAAAAAATACAGTTTGAATTAAAAGGAGAAGATTATAATGATACTTTGGTAACTAAAACACCCGAAGATATTAATATCAAACCTTTCTATAATTCTGATGATTTTCCGGCAGAAAACAACAGTATTATAAATCCTGAATGGAATATCTGTGAAAAAATATTTGTGGCTAAAGCTTCGGGAGCTAATGTAAAAGCTATTGAAAACATTAAGAAAGGGGCTCAAAGTATCCTTTTCTTTTTCCCCGATGATACAGCCGACCTTCATACATTATTTAAAAGTTTTCCTTTTAAAACTGTAGCAATTCATATAGAAACAGCTTTTTTATCTGTTGATTTTGTAAAGCAACTTGTTAATTTCTTTAAAAATAAACAAGCACATATTTTCCTACACATAGACATTATTGGAAATCTTGCACGAACAGGGAATTGGTATTTCAATTTTAAAAAAGACTTTGCTATTTATAATAACATCCAAAGCATTCTTACCGATATTCCCCAATTTAAAACCGTTGTAACTGTTGATCTTTCTTTATACCAAAATGCTGGTGCCAATATGGTACAACAACTAGCTTATGGGCTGGCACATGTAAATGAGTACTTTACCTATTTAGAAAGAAAAGATTTTGCAGTAACTTTTAAAATAGCTGTTGGGAGCAATTACTTTTTTGAAATTGGGAAACTAAAAGCATTGCGTATTTTATGGAAAACCATAGCTTCAGAATATAATTCTACTGCTAATTGTTTCCTTTTTTGCACCCCAACAAAGCGGAATAAAACGCTGTACGACTATAATGTAAACATGTTGCGAACCACCACAGAATCCATGAGTGCTATAATTGGTGGTGCCGATACTATTTGCACACTTCCTTATGATAGTTTTTATCATAAAGACAAGGAATTTGCTTCAAGAATTGCAAGAAATCAATTGTTAATTCTTAAACATGAAAGCTATTTTGACAAAGTAAAGAATCCTTCAGATGGAAGTTATTATATTGAATCTATTACGGAAGATTTAGCTAAAAAAGGACTCGAATTATTTAAAAAGATTGAAGCAAAAAATGGTTTTTTAACTTTATTAAAAGAACATCTTATTCAGAAAAAGATAAAAGAAAATGCAAATACCGAGCAGACAAAATTCAACGAAAAAAGTAAAATATTAGTAGGCACAAATAAATATCAGAATCAAAAAGACCGCATGCAAAATGAGCTTGAGCTCTATCCTTTTGTAAAAACTGAAATCAGAAAAACACTAATCGAGCCAATTATAGAGCGAAGATTAGCAGAAGCTTCTGAACAAGAACGATTAAAAAAGGAAGTTTTATGAAACGGAAAGACCTTCAACATATTACCTTAAAAAAAGCTTTAACTAAAGAAGAAAATGCTTCTGAAAGTATTTCTTTTCCTACTGCTGAAAAAATAAATTTAAAAGCGGTTTACAATAAAGACGATATGAAGCAGCTTGAGCATTTAAATTTTGCTGCAGGCTTTCCTCCTTTTCTTCGGGGTCCATATAGCACCATGTATGTTCGAAAACCATGGACTATAAGGCAATATGCTGGTTTTTCTACTGCTGAAGAAAGTAATGCTTTTTATAGAAGAAATTTAGAAGCTGGTCAAAAAGGACTCTCAGTAGCCTTTGATTTGGCAACGCATCGTGGTTATGATTCGGATCATGAAAGAGTAGTTGGCGATGTAGGAAAAGCTGGAGTAGCTATCGATTCGGTTGAAGATATGAAAATACTTTTCGATCAAATTCCCCTTGATAAAATGTCGGTTTCTATGACCATGAATGGTGCGGTACTTCCTATAATGGCTTTTTATATTGTTGCCGCTCAAGAACAAGGGGTGGATATAAAAACCCTCTCTGGAACTATTCAGAATGATATTTTAAAGGAATTTATGGTTCGAAATACCTATATCTATCCTCCTACACCTTCTATGAAGATTATTGCAGATATTTTTGAATTCACCAGCAAGAACATGCCAAAATTTAATAGTATTAGTATTTCTGGCTACCATATGCAAGAAGCGGGCGCTACTGCCGATATTGAACTTGCATATACACTAGCAGATGGATTGGAATATATTAAAACAGGGATAAAGGCCGGCATGGATATCGATACATTTGCACCCAGACTCTCATTTTTCTGGGGGATTGGAATGAATCATTTTATGGAAATTGCTAAAATGAGAGCCGCTCGAATGCTATGGGCAAAATTAGTCAAGCAATTTAATCCGAAGAACGAAAAATCTTTATCGCTCCGCACCCATTGTCAAACTAGTGGTTGGAGTTTAACCGAGCAAGATCCTTTTAACAATGTTGCTCGAACTTGTATAGAAGCTACGGCTGCTACTTTTGGCGGCACACAGTCGCTTCACACCAATGCCTTAGATGAAGCTATTGCACTTCCTACAGATTTTTCAGCAAGAATAGCAAGAAATACGCAATTGTTTTTGCAAGAAGAAACTGAAATTACAAAAACAGTAGACCCATGGGCAGGAAGCTATTATGTAGAAAGTCTCACCCATGAAATTGCAAATAAAGCATGGAAACTTATTGAAGAAGTGGAGACTTTAGGAGGCATGACAAAAGCTATAGAAGCTGGTATTCCTAAAATGCGTATTGAAGAAGCCGCAGCAAGAAAACAAGCTCGAATTGATAGCAATCAAGATATAATTGTAGGGGTAAATAAATATAGATTAGAGAAAGAAGATCCACTCCAAATACTAGAGGTAGATAACCAAACCGTTAGAAAACAACAAATTGAACGCCTAGAAAGCATAAAAGCTACACGAAATGAGGCTGCTGTTACCGCTTCTTTATTAAAATTATCACAATCGGCTAAATCGGGCGAAAATAATTTACTAGCTTTAGCTATAGAAGCTGCCAAAAATAGAGCTACTCTGGGAGAGATTTCCTCTGCTTTAGAAGAAGTTTTTGGCAGATACAAAGCAAAAATTCAATCTTTTAGTGGCGTGTATTCAAAAGAAGTAAAACAAGATAAGAGTTTTGAAAAAGCAAAATCGATGACCGATAAATTTGCAGAGCAAGAGGGCCGTAGACCTAGAATTCTTATTGCCAAAATGGGACAAGATGGTCATGATAGAGGCGCCAAAGTTGTAGCTACTGGGTATGCAGATATTGGTTTTGATGTAGATATTGGTCCGCTTTTCCAAACACCACAAGAGGCTGCTAAGCAAGCCGTAGAAAACGATGTTCATATCCTTGGGGTTTCCTCTTTGGCAGCTGGACACAAAACTTTAGTTCCAGAGGTAATTAATACGCTAAAGAAATATGGTCGAGATGATATTATGGTCATTGTAGGCGGAGTGATTCCGAAACAAGATTATCAATTTTTATTTGATGCTGGCGCTGTAGCTGTTTTTGGACCTGGAACCAAAGTAAGTGAAGCCGCTATTAAAATTTTAGAAATTTTGATTGAGGAGTGAGGAAGTCGGAAGATTAAATAATTAAAAGATTAAAGGATTGAAAGATTGAAGGATTGAAAGACTTGGGAGTCGGAAGTTTAAAAAAATCTTTACAATTTTGAGATTTTGAACCTGAAATTAATAGAAAAGAAACCAGAAACAGGAAACAGGAAACTAGAAACATCAGAATTTAATCCCCTTTGCGACTTTACACATCTTTAATTTTTTAACTTTCAACCTTTAACTTTTCAACCTTCAACTTTAAACTTTTTAACTTTCAACTAACTAAAAAACATACATATGAAATACACAGATAAAATGCTTCGTGATGGAGCGCTTGAAGGAAAATCAATAGTAGTAACAGGTGGTGGTAGCGGTTTAGGCAAGGCTATGACCAAATACTTTTTAGAGTTAGGAGCCAATGTTGCTATTACCTCTAGAAGTCTTGAAAAATTAGAAACTACAGCTAAAGAACTAGAGGCTGAAACAGGTGGAACTTGCTTTGCTGTAGCTTGCGATGTTCGCCATTATGACCAAGTAGAAGCAATGCGAGATAAAGTAATTGCCAAATTTGGAAAAATAGATGTACTCCTTAATAATGCAGCTGGTAACTTTATATCTCCTACAGAAAGACTTTCTGCTAATGCATTTGATACCATTATTGACATTGTATTAAAAGGGACCAAAAACTGTACACTAGCTTTTGGAAAACATTGGATAGATACAAAGCAAGAAAACACCAATGTATTAAATATTGTAACCACCTATGCTTGGACAGGCTCTGCATATGTAGTTCCATCTGCTACAGCAAAAGCTGGAGTATTAGCACTTACAAGAAGTTTAGCCGTAGAATGGGCAAAATACGGAATGCGTTTTAATGCAATTGCCCCAGGCCCCTTTCCTACAAAAGGTGCATGGGATAGATTGTTGCCGGGCGACTTAAAAGAGAAATTCGACTTAGCTAAAAAAGTGCCTTTAAAAAGAGTTGGCGATCATCAAGAATTAGCAAATCTTGCCGCTTATATGGTTTCAGATTTTGGAGCATATCTTAACGGAGAAGTAATTACTTTAGATGGAGGAGAGTGGTTAAAAGGCGCTGGTCAATTTAATTTGTTAGAAGCTGTACCAGAAGAAATGTGGGATATGCTAGAAGCAATGATTCGCAGTAAAAAGAAGCAATAAAATAGTATTAAGTATTTTGTACATAAGATTAAAATATTGAAAGATTAAAGGATTAAAAAATTTTATTACTTATTTTACTTTGCCTCTTTGAGTTGAAAGTTGAAGGAAACACGTATAAAGATTCTTTTTCTTCGGACTTCGGACTCCCGACTTCTCTTTCATTCACAAATTTACAACTATACCCCTCTGCTACGAAGAAACAAACTATCCATAAAAAGCAATGAAGTAGATCCGTGAATCTGTGGCTATAATCTATAAAGATTAAAATATTTTTAAACCATGTTTAAAACCAAAAAACTTTCAGAAAAAAGCATCTATAAAAAAAATTATCAACTGAAATACAAATAAATATCCTATAGATAATCTATGCTTCGATGAGGTGTTGAATAACTGTTAACAAAATTCATTTTCTAAACTCGCAAATAGTTGTATTTTTACCTAACTATAATTTACCTTACTAAATCGAATTTCAAACATGGGCAAAGTAATTGCTGTAGCTAATCAAAAAGGTGGTGTTGGAAAAACTACAACATCTGTAAACCTCGCTGCTTCTTTGGGAGTACTTGAGAAAAAAGTACTTCTTATTGATGCAGACCCCCAAGCGAATGCTACTTCTGGTCTCGGTATTGATGTTGAGTCGGTTGAAGGAGGTACATATCAATTATTAGAGCATTCTGTAAAACCAGAAGACACTATTATTAAGACGGATTCCCCAAACGTTGATTTAATACCTGCCCATATAGATCTTGTAGCTATCGAAATAGAATTGGTAGACAAAGACTCAAGAGAATATATGTTGGCTAAAGCTATGGAACGACTGAAGGATTCTTACGATTATATTTTAATTGATTGTGCGCCTTCTCTTGGCCTATTAACATTAAATGCTTTAACAGCATCAGACTCGGTTATCATTCCTATTCAATGTGAATATTTTGCATTAGAAGGACTTGGAAAACTATTGAATACTATAAAAAGTGTTCAGAAAATACACAATCCTAATCTAGATATAGAAGGGTTATTACTCACCATGTATGACTCTAGATTAAGACTTTCTAACCAAGTGGTAGAAGAAGTGCAAAAACACTTTAGTGAAATGGTATTTGATACCATAATCCAACGAAATGTTCGTTTAAGTGAAGCACCAAGTTATGGAGAAACAATTATTAATTATGATGCTACAAGTAAAGGTGCTACCAATTACCTAAGCTTAGCACATGAAATAATTAAAAAGAATAAGCAAACAGTTTAAATGGCAAAGGCAACAAAAAAACAAGCTTTAGGAAGAGGGTTATCTGCTTTATTAAACGACCCTGAAAACGATATTAAATCGGCTTCAGATAAAAATGCAGATAAAGTAGTAGGTAGTATTGTGGAATTGGATATTGATGCCATTGAAGTAAATCCATTTCAGCCACGTACTAATTTTAACGAAGAAACGTTACAAGAACTTTCTACTTCTATTAAGGAATTGGGTGTTATACAACCAATTACCGTTAGAAAAATGGAGTTTAACCAATACCAATTGGTTTCTGGAGAAAGACGTTTAAGAGCTTCTAAATTAGCAGGATTAAAAGCAATCCCTGCTTATATCCGTATTGCTAACGACCAAGAGTCGCTAGAAATGGCATTAGTTGAAAACATTCAGCGTCAGGATCTAGACCCTATTGAAATTTCATTATCATACCAACGTCTTATAGACGAAATTAATATTACGCAAGAGCAACTTAGTGACCGTGTGGGTAAAAAACGTTCTACCATTACCAATTACCTACGTTTATTAAAACTAGACCCAATTATTCAAACAGGAATGCGCGACGGTTTTGTAAGCATGGGGCATGGAAGAGCTTTGATTAATATTGAAAATAAAAAAGACCAGTTAGAAATCTACGAAAAGGTAATTACTAATAATCTTTCTGTTAGAGAAACCGAAAAATTAGTTAGAGAATATCAAACTGGAAAGGAACAGAAAACAGAAAAAACCACTACTTCTGAAGTTCCAGAGTACATCTCAAAAAATGTAGAGGAACTTACCGAATACTTTTCTTCTAAAGTAGACGTTAAAATAGCAAAGAATGGTAAAGGAAAGTTTATTATTCCTTTTCATTCAAAAGAAGACTTTTTACGCCTCACAAAACTTTTTAAATAGTGTTTAAAAGAAGTATTGCCGTTTTATTTTTATTACTTTTTCATTTTATTTCATCAGCTCAAGAAAAAGTAATCGACTCAGTAAGTAAAAATACCGAGGTCGATGCCACGCATGAAATGACCAAAAGAGAATTGCGAAAACTTGAAAAAGAAGCCCAAGATTCTCTTCAGAAATACGAAGAAGTAGATACTTTAGCAATTGCTTCTGACACTCTGTCGAGAAGAGAAAAACGCAAACTTAGAAAGCAACGAGAAATAGATAGTTTAGCAAGTTTAAACATCGATATTGATCCGCTTTCTCCTGCAAAAGCTGCATTTTATTCTGCCATTCTCCCTGGTTTAGGTCAGATTTACAATAAAACCTATTGGAAAGTACCTATTGTATATGGAGCAATTGGAACTGGAATGTATTTTTACATTAACAATACCAATTATTACAATAAATATCGGGATGCCTATAAACGTAGGTTAGCAGGATTTTATGACGACGAGTTTTACGATATTAATGGAGATGGAGTAATTCCCGGAACTCCAGATGTTAGTGATGATGCTTTAAGAGATGCGCAAGAATACTATCAACAAAATAGAGATTTATCTCTCCTAATTACGATAGGATTGTACGCCTTAAATATTATTGATGCCAATGTTACTGCACATCTAAAACAATTTAACGTGAGCGATAAACTTGCATTAAAACCTTATTACGAATACAATCAAATTGACTACACTCCCAACTATGGAATGCGGTTAAGTTTGAGCTTTTAACCTCTCACAGAGGGTTTTAAAATAGAAGATAACGGCGTACAGCAAGCCATATATAACTCATAGTTAATTAGCTAATTAATTAAAGTTAAGAGATATTTACAAGTCTGCCATTTTTTTAATTTATCTTATTGAAGAGGATCATAAAAAAAGTCCATGCTTAAGTGAAAAATCATCACTAATTTATACGCTACAAGCTATATTCAAGTATGCTGTAGCTAATGTATAACTGACATTATAAATAAAATAAAGTTGTTTTGGAATAAATTTTGCAATATATTTACTAATACAAAGTTTAAGAAAATGTCTAAAAAGATTGTAAATTATAAAATATCTTCTGCAACTATACGTAAGGCAAACTCTTTACTTATTCGCAACGGAATATCTGAAAAATCAAGGAATGCTTATAACGGGGATATTAATATACAGTACCAGACCAAAAACGGAATTGTAAAAAAATCTTTTTCTAATTCAGATATCAAAGAAGCCTACAAAAAAGCATTACACGCTTATGTCCAAAAAGTTTAACTATATCTACGAAAAATTAGTAGATGATAAAAATGACATAATTGGTCATATTGCATATTCTATTTACAAGCAAGATAAAATAGATTATATCACTTCCAAAAAAGAAGAAAATCTTGAAATAAAGAACAAAATATTAATACCTTTTCACGAAATATCTTCAACAGCATCCTCAATAGAAGCTTATAAAATAAAAGCAGAGATAGTTATGCAAGCTTTCTTTGAAAACACTATAAGCGAAATCTACTCGGATATAGAAAAAGAAACTAAAGAAAATTACACCCAATTAATAAAAGATACGATAAAACCTCTTACATCAGGATTTTGGAAAAGCTTTTGAGCAGGATTATTAAGTGCTTTTATTTTCGCTTTAGTTATAGCAGCAATAGCCTTTATTCTTCAGTTTCAGAATTCTACAATAAATGTTACAGTTGACAAAAATAAGACTGAAAAAACAACTAAATAGAAATAAAAAACACTACAAAACATAGAGTAATAATAAAAATAAAAACATGAAAATAGCTTTACTTGGATATGGAAAAATGGGAAAAATGATTGAGCAAATTGCTATTTCCCGAGGACATGAAATTGTAGCCAAAGTAGACGAAAGTACACAAGATTTTGATATTAAAACTGCCGATGTAGCCATCGATTTTAGTATCCCTTCTGTTGCTTTTAAAAATATTTCTCTTTGTTTAGAGAATAATGTTCCTGTTATATCTGGAACTACTGGTTGGCTTGACAACTATGATAAAGCAGTAAAACTCTGCAACAAAAATAATGGCGCTTTTATCTATGCTTCTAACTTTAGCTTAGGAGTAAATGTTTTTTTTCAGCTGAATGAATATTTAGCTGAAATGATGAAAAACCTCTCTCAATATGAGGTAGCTATTGAAGAAATTCACCATACTCAAAAATTAGATGCTCCTAGTGGAACAGCCATTACACTTGCTGAAGGAATTATAAACAACTCCAACAAAGAAGCCTGGAAACTTGAGGAGGCTGCATCAAATGAAATTCCGATTACAGCTTTACGAGAGCCTGAAGTTCCTGGAACACATACTATTTCTTATAAAAGCGAGGTAGACACCATTGATATTAAGCATACAGCTCACAACAGAGAAGGTTTTGCTCTAGGAGCTGTGGTTGCTTCAGAATGGATTATCGGCAAAACAGGAGTTTTTAGTATGAAAGATGTGTTAAACTTGGGTTAAAAACATCCTTTTTGGGTTCTAAATATAGGCACATACGCTTATTAAACCGATAAAAAATATATTTTTACCGTAACTAAAATCCTTTTTGATTGTCTTATAGACATATCAAATAGGAACAAAGCATATTATTATGACGATTACACAATGGTTAATTTTCTTTCTGATAATTCAAGTAATTCATTTTTTAGGAACTTGGAAACTATATGTTAAAGCAGGAAGAAAAGCTTGGGAAGCAATAATTCCTGTATACAATGCAGTAATTTTAATGAAAATAATCAACCGCCCGTGGTGGTGGACAATCCTACTTTTCATCCCAATTATAAACCTTATTATGTTTCCAGTTGTTTGGGTAGAAACAATTAGAAGTTTTGGAAGAAACAGCACTGCCGATACTTGGCTTGTAGTGCTTACGCTGGGTTTATATATTTTCTATGTTAATTATGCTTTAGATGTAAAATATATTGAAGAAAGAAGCTTAAAACCTCGTACCGCTACAGGAGAATGGGTAAGCTCAATACTTTTTGCTGTGGTAGCAGCCACCTTGGTTCATACGTATTTTATGCAACCTTATGTAATCCCAACCTCGTCTTTAGAAAAAACCTTATTGGTAGGCGATTTCCTATTTGTCAGTAAGTTTCATTACGGTGCTAGAACCCCAATGACAACGGTTGCTTTCCCTATGGTACATGATACCATTCCTGTAATTAAAACAAAATCATATTTAAAAAAACCACAATTACCATATTTCAGACTTCCGGGTTTACAAAAAATTAAACGCAATGAGATTGTAGTTTTTAGCTGGCCTGCGGATACTGTAGAACAGTTTTTTGTAAAAACTAACAAGAGGATCCGAAAACCAATAGACAAAAAATCTAATTATGTAAAACGTTGTGTTGGACTCCCAGGAGATTCTCTTTCTATTAAAGATGGCTATGTATTTATTAACGGAAAACAAACAGTTTTACCAGACCGCGCCAAGCCTCAATTCTCTTATTACGTTCAAACAAAAGGGCAGTTAACCCCTCAATACATGTATGAACGCTATGGAGTAACAGGACGATTTGGACAAGTTAAGCAAGGCGTATACTTCTTTAGCGCCATGACTGCCGAAGCAGCTAAACAGCTTGAGGATAATCCGAATGTTATTAGCGTTAAAAGAAATATAGACACCCAAGGTAACACGCAAATGGGTACTGTATTCCCTAATTCTAAAGATTATAAATGGAATCAAGATCAATTTGGTCCAATATACATTCCTCAAGAAGGAAAAACAGTTGCTTTAAACCTAAAAGTTCTTCCTATTTATAAAAAAGTAATAGAAGAATACGAAGGAAATACCCTTTCCGTAAACGGAAATCAGATTTTAATTAACGGAAATCCGGCAGATTCTTATACTTTTAAACAAGACTACTATTGGATGATGGGAGACAACCGTCATGCCTCTGAGGATAGTCGTTATTGGGGATTTGTTCCAGAAGATCACATTGTTGGAAAACCAGTGTTTATTTGGTTTAGTTACGATACCAATGCTAGTGGTCCTTTTTGGAATAAAGTACGTTGGGATCGAGTATTTACAACAGTTGGTGGTGACGGAAAACCACGTTCTTACCTCGTATATTTCTTAGTAGCAATAGCTCTTTGGTATGGAATAAGTAAATTCAGAAAACGTAAAAAAGAAAGTAGTTAGTATTTAAATTCTAAAATCACAAAAGTTATAAAGTTGCTTTTTTTACAATCAACTACCTCGGGGCAAGCCCACAAGGTATTCAAAGGAAACAAATTTAATTCATTTCGACGCAGAGCCCTTCAGTATACTCAAGACAGGCTCTCGGGAATTAGACCTCTATGAGGGATTAAAATAAAAGATTGTGGAGCATCAATAAATCCGAAAATTGTATAATTCTAATGAATAAGATTTTATCAATAATTAAAAAACCTTAAACTTTAAACTTTAAAACTTTTAACTTAATTACAAACTCTAGAATGCAAACTGTTATTCATCCTACATATTTTCCTTCTGTAGCACATTGGATTGAAATCAATAAGGCTGCTGAAAACTTAATATTTGAGAAAGAAGACAATTACCAAAAGCAAACTTATAGAAATAGAACCTATATATACAGTCCAAATGGCATACAAATGCTTTCTATTCCTATAAAACACAATAAAAATAAAGCACATCAAAAGTATAAAGATGTTGAACTAGAGACCAATTTTGATTGGAAAAAGCAACATTGGAAATCCATACAAACTGCCTATAGAACTTCTCCTTTTTTTGAGTTTTATGAAGATGAATTTGCTCCTTTTTTTGAAAAGCAACACAAATTTCTTTATGATATGAATATGGAAAGTATTGAGATTTTAGCAGATTGCTTTCAAATAGAATTGGATTTTTCTTTTACTACGGAATTTGAAAAAGAGATCAGTGGAGTTTTAGATAACCGACACTTAGCAAAAGCAAAAGAAGAAAAGAACTATAATTTTGATGTCTACACACAAGTTTTTGATGATAAACATGGTTTTATAGAAAATCTAAACGGCTTGGATTTACTCTTTAACGAAGGAACCAATGCTTTAAATTATTTAGACAACCAATCTAAGTAGAATTTTTTAAAAGTATATGCTCCGATTTATAGTCCATTACGGAATCCATTTTATAGTTCCCCTTCTTGTTGCGTATTTATTTTACAAAAAAGATTTTTTAAAAGTAAGCGGGATTCTTTTACTTGGAATTCTAATAGACATAGACCACCTCTGGGCTTCTCCTATGTTTGATGCTAATAGATGTAGCATTGGATTCCATTTTCTGCATAGCTATTATCTAATTGCGCTTTATTTTGCATTGCTATTTTTCAAAAAAACGCGAATTATAGGTATCGCTTTAATGATACATATAATTGCAGATCTAACCGATTGTTATCTCATGAAACATCCATGTCTATTTTCATAGCGGAATGATTATTTTAGATATCCCATATAACTCTTAAAAAAAACATATATATGAAATAAACACGCTAGTCGCTCTTAAATTTTCAATTGAGAGATAATAGGATAATGATCTGAAAGTAGCTCATATCTATTCTTATGAGACATCACCTCTATGGTTTCATCCACCAAAATAAAGTCAATTCTAAACGGAAAATACTTAAAGTAATAAGTTTTCCCTGTGCCACTCCCCTGCTCATCAAACGTATCTACATCGTCTCCTTTAATTTGCTTATAAATTGCCGAATATTGATTATTGTTTAAATCGCCACAAGTAATTGTTTTATATGGACATTGTTCTTTATGAGAAACAAAAATATCTGTTTGGACTTGTTGTTTTGAAAACACAGTCCCCATCCGTTTAGCTAATTTACTGGAGTTTTCTTGAGAAATTTCTTCATCTTGAGGATTAATATGGAACGATTGCATATGTAAATTATACACCCTAACAGTATCATTATCTTTTAAGATATCAATAAAAATTGCATTATTTTGAGAGTTGGGAAAGTTTAGAGACCCCTTTTTCACAATTGGGAATTTAGAAAAAATAGCTTGCCCAGTACCTTTAGTCTTGTATTTTATAAAACGGTATTTATAATTCTTAAACTCCTTCTCTTTAGAATCGTGAAACTCTTGTAAACATAGAATGTCTGGGTTTTCCTCTTTTATCATATCCATAATTTCTTCGGATACTCCTTCTCTATCCAACCATTTATAAAGGTCGAAAATACGCACGTTGTAGGTCATTACTTTAATTGCAGACTGACTAACAACATTTTTAGTTCCAGAAAATTGATATAATGAAGAAACTTGACCATACCCTAATAAGAGGATAATAAACGAAAGTAAAAAATGTCGTTTCCACTTTACAATCCAATAAACAAGAAAGGCTATATTTAATAAAATTAGTACAGGCGTTGCAAGACTAAAAATAGCTGTTTTAGGAAACGATTTAACAGGAATATATGGTACTAAAAGGCTTATTTGTAATAAAAAAGCAAATACTGTATTCAAAGTAAAAACACCTTTATTAATCCAGTTAAGCTTTTTCATGTTTAATATAATTTATATGAAGTCCCTTTTATTCTTTGCCTGCTTTAAATAAAAAATCCTTTTCTTCTTTGGACAAACTCTCGTAGCCACTTTTACTTATCTTATCTAAGATAGCATCTATTTTTTTCTGATGCTCATTTTTTGAAGCTTTATTAGCAGATGCCCGTTTTGTATCTTTATGAACCGTTTTTAAGGGAGATTTTTTTTTCCTTTTAAAAATATTAGAAATAGACGAAACAAAACCATCAACTCCCGAACCTATATCTTTCCCTTCTTGAAGCTTTTTAGCATACACATACCCCAACAAAGCTCCTCCTAAATGCGCAATATGGCCGCCAGAATTTCCTAGTGGTAACTGTACTAAATCCAACAACACAAAAGCAACTCCTAAATACCAAAGTTTAATATTGAAGAAAATTAATCTTACTTCTTGATTAGGAATGTAGGTACAAACAAAAATAAGAATTGCCATAATAGCAGCAGAAGCTCCAATTAAAGGAGAATTTACTCTCGAGAAAACAGGAAATATATTATAGCTAAGTAAGAAAAAAGCACCGCCTAAAACAGCTCCTAAGAAATAAACATTTAAAAAATATCTCTTACTAAAAAGGTTTAAAAATATTCTTGATGAAAAATATAACAACAACATATTCCAAAAAAGATGCATAAAGCCTCCGTGAAAAAATGCGTAGGTAACAATAGACCAAGGCTGTACAATAAAGCCTAAAAAGCTTTTTGGCAACTGAAACCATTGCATTATAGCATCTGGCATTAGTTGTAGCAAAAAAACTATCAATGCATTTAAAATGAATATAGCAACATTTACAACAATGAGCTTTTCTGCTATATTTAATGTTGAAAATTTATATTTAATATCGTTTGTAATACTCATTCGCTATTTTATTTCTGTAAAATACTATAACCCCATTATTAAAAGGTTTGGCATGTTGTAATTCTATATTTTATCTCTATCTAATAAAAATCAATTCCAACGATTTCCGTTAAATTGATTTCGTTTCCAGTACCACATCATTATAAAACCAAACAAGGCACCTCCTAAATGCGCAAAATGTGCTATTCCTTGTCCAAAAATAGAATATCCTGTTACCCCAGAAAATAAATCCAAGGCAATAATTACTGGAATAAAATACTTTGCTTTTATAGGAATAGGTAAAAATATCAGCATCAATTCTGCATTAGGAAACATCATTCCAAAAGCTACTAAAACTCCATAAATGGCTCCAGACGCTCCTACAGCAGGCGTCATATAAGAACCTATAAAATTTTGGAGGGTACTTTCAGATATCACATTAGCCCAAGAAGTGTCGTACTTTCCTTGACTAAGAATGTTCAATATTTCTGCTTGATTATAACCTTGCTCAACCAACGCTTGCATCCCTTCATTAAAATAATAATAGTTTACAAGTGTATGTATTAAAGCGGCTCCTAAACCTGCAGAAAAGTAAAAGAAAAAGAATTTTCCTTTACCCCACATTTGTTCCAAAGGAGTTCCAAAAGCCCATAAAGCATACATATTAAACAAAATATGCATAAAACCTCCATGCATAAACATGTGAGTAACAACCTGCCAGAGTTGAAAATGTTCATTTTTAGGAAACCACAGTGAAAACAAATCGTACATCTGCTGCCCCATAAGCTGTGTTGCAATAAAAAACAACACATTAATAATTAATAAATGCTTTACTGCATCGGTAATTCTTCCCATTACTTGGAATTTAATTTTATAAAAATCGTTTATCTATTTCTTCAACGGTCATTGTAATATATGTAGGCTTATTAAATGGGGACACTGTTGGCTCTTTGGTTGCAAAAAGATTATTTACTAACGCTTCTTGAGATGTTATATTTAATAATTCTCCACTTTTTACTGCTAATGTTTTACACATAGCCTTTGCTAAAATATCCGCTTGAGACAATGAACTCTCTGGCACTTCCGACTGAAAATCTGATAACAATTGGTCTACTATAATTGCTACTTCACTTTCAGAAATATTTAAAGGAATTCCACTTACCTCCACTTCATCTTCCTTAAAATTAGAAAATAAAAATCCTGTATTTTCTAAACTGTCTTTTAATTCTTTCAATAATGCTATTTCAGTTTTCGAAAAACTCAAAATTAAAGGAAATAGCAATTGCTGACTCACCCCTTTATCAACCGTAATATTTTTTAAATATTGCTCATACAACACCCGTTGATGTGCTCGGTGTTGGTTTATAATAACCATTCCCGATTTTATAGTAGTAACAATATATTTTTTATGCAACTGATACGTAGTTGCAGCTAACTCTTCATTTTCATTATTAAACAAAGAACCGGTAACTTCTTCTGACTCTAACTCAATAGAACTAAAATCTGATTTTCGCTCTAGACCTACATACAAATTCTCCCAACTAGCCTGCGGTTTCTCTCTTTTCTGATATCCAACAGAAATCCCTCCTTTGCTTTCTTTTTCAAACGGATTAAAATTTGCATCTACCTCTACCGTTGGAAAGTCTGCATTTTTACTTTTGTAATTATAAGGCGTATCCAAATTGGCATCTCGCTCAAAATCAAGCACTGGAGCCACATTAAATTGCCCTAAACTATGCTTAACAGAAGCCCTTAAAATAGCGTAAAGAGCATGCTCATCGTCAAACTTAACTTCTGTTTTTGTTGGATGAATATTGATATCAATCCCAGAAGGATCTACCTCTAAAAATAAAAAATAGCTAGGGTGGGTTTGCTCTTTCATAAGTCCTTCAAAAGCGGAACAAACCGCATGATGTAAATATGAATTTTTAACAAATCTATTATTCACAAAAAAGAATTGCTCCCCCCGTGTTTTCTTTGCAAATTCAGGTTTACAAATAAACCCACTCAGATTTACAACCTCTGTATCTTCTTCTACAGGAACTAATTTTTCATTTGTTTTCCCTCCAAAAATATGCACAATTCGTTGTCGCAAATTGGATGCTGGAAGGTTAAAAAGCTCACTCCCATTATTATAAAAATCAAACTGAATAGTGGGATGCGCCAAAGCCACCCTTTGAAATTCATCTATAATATGGCGAAGCTCTACAGTATCCGATTTTAAAAAATTCCTACGTGCAGGAATATTAAAAAACAAATTTTTAACCAGTAAAGAAGTCCCTTTTGGAGTTACTGTAACTCCTTGATCTACAATTTTACTTCCTTCAATTTTAAGTTGTGTTCCAACCTCATCTCCTTCCTGGCAGGTATTCATTTCTACATGAGCAATTGCCGCAATAGAAGCCAATGCTTCTCCACGAAACCCTTTTGTATGTAATTGAAATAAATCTTCTGCTGCTTTAATTTTAGAAGTTGCATGGCGCTCAAAAGACATTCTGGCATCGGTAACACTCATTCCCTTACCATTATCTACTACTTGAATAAGTGTTTTCCCAGCGTCTTTAATAATTAGTTTAATAGAAGTGCTCCCTGCATCAACTGCATTTTCTATAAGTTCTTTAACAACAGAAGCGGGTCTTTGTACCACTTCCCCCGCTGCAATTTGATTTGCAACATGGTCTGGTAAAAGCTGAATAATATCTGCCATTAAATAAGTTTATCTAAATTAATATATCGTACCGCTACCATTGCAAACATTAGTAAGAAAATTAAAATAACTATAAAACGAATTCGTGAGTTCATACTAGAAGAAGTAGAACGTACCGTTTTCCAATCATCTCGGTATGCTTTTCTCCTATACCCCTTAAAATACTCCTCATCAGAACGTTTCTCTTTGCTCTTTTTAAGCTCTTCTAAACGCTCTTTTCTTTCATCATAATACCTTGGCGTATAGTTATACGACTTATTGGCGCTTGTCTTAAAAAGTGAAGGAAGTCTCACAGCTTTATGGTTTTTTAAATTTAATGTAAATGTTTATCTGACTGAAAAATAAAATTCTTCAATCAACAATATAAATTTATTGCGATAAATATCAAAATTACTCAAAAAGGAATAGACTTACCACCTATAAATCCTAAAAGTTGTTAAGAAAAATAGTTATTTATGCTAACTAAATTATTACTAAGGACTCTCTAATAAAATATAATTATTCTATTACGGAATCCTAGAAACTAGAAGATATTAATTTCCTAAAGCAGCCATTTTTATAGCAGCAATAGCAGCCTCTGTACCCTTATTTCCATGCTTTCCTCCACTCCTATCAATGGCTTGTTGCATGGTATTATCGGTTAAGACGCAAAAAATAACTGGGGTATCATATTTAACATTAAGATCTTTTATCCCTTCTGCGGTAGCTCCACAAACAAAGTCAAAGTGCTTAGTCTCCCCTTGAATAACACTTCCAATAGCTATAATAGCATCTGGCTCGTGTTTTTTAATCATTTTCTTTGTTCCATATGTAAGCTCAAAACTTCCTGGAACATCCCAACGAATGATATTTTCTACAACAGCCCCACAATCCAATAAAGCATCCATAGCTCCTTGACATAGTCCTTCTGTTATTTCTGAATTCCATTCTGAAACAACAATCCCAAATCGAAAATCTTTCGCATTTGGGATTGTAGCTTTATCGTATACTGATAAATTTTTATTTTCTGTAGCCATACTTTTTACGCTAAGTTAATCATTCAATATCAATTTACATTAATAAAGGAACAACCAACCAATTACTTTTTAAGCGTTTCTGCTTTTCCAATATAAATATCTATAGTTCTTCCTTCTTCAGAATCGCTATATTCATTTTTTACTCTATTGAAATATTTTAATGCTTTAGCTGCATCTCCAGCCTGTAAAGAAATTACACCCGCTTTAAATAAAAATTTAGGGGTTGTAAAAGCATTTTCAGAGGTAGCAATTGCTTTTTCATAATACTCCAAACCGTCTTGCTCTTGTCCTAATTGCACAAATGCATCTCCAATTCCTCCTTTTGCCAAAGCACTTAAAATTGGATCATCAGATTTAAAATCTTGAAGATATTTAATTGCTTCATCATACTTTTGAGTATTTAAAAATGCCATTCCAGCACTATAATGCGCAAGATTAGCAGCTTTTGTACCCCCGTAATTATCGATAATATCGATTAAACCATATTTTCCATCTGCTCCATTCAATGCTAATCCGTACAACGAATCTTTTGCAGTGCTATTTACAGCCTCATCAAAATATTGTTGCGCAAAAAACATTTCATTAGAAGCCTCAGCCTCTTTAGGTTTTAAAATAAACTGTTGGTATCCCAAGAACCCAAGCACTAAAAGCACTACAACTCCTATTCCACCCAATATAAACTTTTGGTTACTTGCAACCCACTCTTCTGTTTTGCTAGCACTTTCGTTTAATGTATTAAATACTTCTTCTGTAGTACTTTCACCATCGTACACCTCGTTCTCCAAAAGATCTCCTTCCTTTTTCGTTGGTTTCTTATAGCCTCTTTTCTTATACGTTGCCATATCTATATTTTATTAAGCCTCGCAAAAATAAAATTTTTATTCAAATAGGAAAGGGAATTTATTTTATTATTTTTTATCTGTCTTTTTTATTTTACTAATTTCGTCGTTTTATATTTGCCAATAACGCCATTAGTCTATTAATTTAGCTATGTTATAACATTACTATTTATTTTTAACTGAAAAAATAATTCCGTAGAATCCTACAAATGCAATTACAAAAATTATCGCTTATAAATTTTAAAAATTTCGATTCGCAAAGTTTTGAATTTGATGCTAAAATAAACTGTTTTGTAGGTCAAAATGGTATTGGAAAAACAAATGCGCTAGATGCTATTTATTTACTTTCCTTCGGAAAAAGCTATTTCAATCCAATTGCCTCTCAAAACATTAAACACGAGGAGAGTTTTTTTGTAATTGATGGGGAATTTTTAAGAGATGAAAAAGAAGAAAGAATTATTTGTAGCTTAAAAAAAGGGCAGAAAAAAATTATAAAACGCAACGGAAAAATTTACGACAAATTATCCGAACACATTGGTTTTATTCCGCTTGTAATTATTTCTCCTGCAGATAGAGACCTTATTATTGAAGGAAGTGAAACACGCCGAAAATTTATAGATAGTGTTATCTCTCAAAGCAATAAATCCTATTTACAAAATCTAATAAACTACAATAAAGTTTTAGCGCAACGTAATTCGCTTTTAAAATATTTTGCACTCAACAATACTTTTAATGCTGATACTCTTGAAGTCTACAACGACCAATTACACGATTACGGGCATAAAATCCATGAAGCACGCAAAGATTTTCTAGACATTTTTATTCCTATTTTTAAAGAGCGTTATGCCTCTATCTCTGGTGGAAAAGAAGCAATTAATTTAAGCTACCAAAGTCGGTTAACAGAAAAAGACCTCAACACCCTTTTTAAAGAAAATTTGAATAAAGATAAAGCTTTACAATATACTTCTGTAGGAATCCACAAAGACGATTTAAGTTTTGAAATAGGAGATTTCCCTATCAAGAAATTTGGAAGTCAAGGGCAACAAAAATCGTTTTTAATTGCTTTAAAGCTTGCGCAATTTGACTTTATTAAAGCACAAGCTGGACACACTCCTATTTTGCTTTTGGACGATATTTTTGACAAACTTGATGAAAATCGTGTGAGTCAGATTATAACCCTAGTAAATCAAGACGAATTCGGACAAATATTTATAAGTGATACCCATGCCGAAAGAACCGAAAATGTTGTTAAACAAACACATCAGTCTTATAAAATGATTATTTTAAAATAGAAAAGTTTTTGGTTGATTTGAAAATTCGCTAATTTGATAATTTACATTAAAAAATTATTCTCTAGATTTCCTTTTTAAATTTCCAGCTATTAATAATCCAGCTCCTACTCCTATTAAAATCCCTGATATAAAATCTGTTCCCTCTTGATCTGCAATATATTGAACTAAGATTCCGATTACTAATATTGCCAGTCCTATGATTCTTATTTTGTTCATTGTTTAATTTTGGTTAGCTAAATATAAAAATATCCTTATATAAAAGCTTTTTAATGATTTGAAAATGTGTTGATTTAAAAAATCGCTAATTCGCTAATTTACATTTAAAAAATCTATCCTTTCAAATTTCACTTAGCCAACAACTTTTAGCTACCTTTGTTTTTCCAAAAAACTTAGCTTTGAAAATTAGAGTTCTTATCATTCTTTGCAGTATATTTTTAAGCTGCAACAAAACGCAAATCGAAGACATCTCGCTTCTTAATGGCTATTGGGAAATTGAAAAAGTTACATTCCCTTCCGGAGAAAATAAAGATTACAAAGTAAATACTGTGATTGACTATTGGCAATTAAAAGATTCTACTGGAACAAAAGAAAAAGTAATGCCTCGATTAGACGGAAGGTTTCTTAACATGAAAGAGTTTGAAAACTTCAGTATAAAAAAAGAAAACGACGGACTTTACATTGAGTACAATAACGATGGAAATGTCCGAAAAGAAAAAATAATCTTACTTACCAAAGATAGATTTGGTATCGTAAACAGTCAAGACAAAACTTATTATTACAAACGTTTTGAAAAATTCTCTTTAAAATAATGGCCAAAAGACGAAACGAATATATTTCATTAAGTGATGCACTGAAAGAATTTGTAAATGAAAACAAATTAGAGACAGGCATGGATAAAGTGGACGTTCGAAACGCTTGGCAAAACCTTATGGGAAACGGCGTAAACAACTACACCACACAAGTGCAATTAAAGCAAGACACGCTCTATGTCTCTTTATCCTCCTCTGTGTTACGCCAAGAATTAAGCTATGGAAAGGAAAAAATTGTAAAGATGTTAAATGACGAATTAGGAAAAGAAATTGTAAAAAGTATTGTTTTAAGATAAGCAAATAATCTCTCTGGATAAAGACGTAAGACCGCTTCGCTACAGAAAAAAAGAGCAAATACTAAATTGTAACTATCATAAAATGATGGCATCTAAAGTACATTTTCATCTCTATTTTTAATAGCAAAAGAGATATATTCCTGAAATTTTTCTCAAACCTTTGCCATTAATAAAGTTTCAATATGTAAACTTCCTCTTACTAGACAATGGTGTTTTGATATCACAAAAAAAGCTCCATTTTTCAAAAGAAAATGGAGCTTTTTTATAATTATACTTTTTTGCTTAGAAAATCTCTCTTCCAGAAAAATGGAAAGAACCTTCTATAGCAGCATTTTCATCGCTATCTGAACCATGAACTGCATTTTCTCCAATAGAAGTTGCAAATAATTTACGGATAGTTCCTTCTGCAGCTTCTTCTGGATTAGTAGCACCAATTAAGGTTCTAAAATCGTCCACAGCATTATCTTTTTCTAAGATTGCTGCTACAATTGGACCGCTAGTCATAAATTCTACTAATTCTCCAAAGAACGGACGCTCACTGTGAATTGCATAAAACGCTTCTGCATCACGCTTACTTAACTGCGTATACTTCATCGCTACGATATTAAACCCTGAAGCAGTAATTTTTTCAAGAATAGCCCCGATGTGTCCGTTTTTTACAGCATCTGGCTTAATCATTGTAAATGTTCTGTTTGTTGCCATTTCTTTTAAATCAAATTTTGCAATTTTATAGTTAATTGCACATTAACAAACGCCCTTTTTGGGCTTTTTTAATTTTGCCGCAAAAGTAAGGGTTTTATTTGACTTATTCCCATAGGAAACACAAAATACGTATTCTAACCGTATATTCTCCCTAATACCCTTGTTCTAATTGGTTTAAAACCTTATTTCCATCGCCTCTCATCTCCATTTTTACATGATAATTTTTCATATTCAATTTTAACAAACCGAAACTTTTTACTTTTACTACTTCGCCTACTCTGTAAGGGTTTTCTTCTCCTGAATAAGCTTCATACGTATGTGTAAGTCCGCTAGAAGTAAAATCTATTATAGGATACGCTAAATCGCTTATATTAATTTCCGAAAACTCAGAAATATGTCGGTCGCCAGATAATAATATAACTCGTTTTGCATTGCTTGTTTTTATAAGCTTAAAAAGTTTTTCTACCTCACTCGGAAAATTCCCCCAAGCTTCAAATCCATGTTTATTAGAGAGCACCTGTATACTACTTACAATAATATTAAAAGCTGCTGTAGAATTAGTAAGTTCGTTAGTAAGCCATTGCCATTGTTTGTTTCCCAATATTGTACCTACCCCCGCTGGATTCGGCATATAGCGTTTGCCACTATCTCCTAAATTTTTTGTAAGTGGAGATCTAAAATAACGCGTATCTAAAAGTATTACTTTTACATCTCCAGCCTTTGTTTTATATGTTTTAGAACTGTAAACCCCTTCTTGTTTTCTCCTTGGATCATATTTTGGGACATTCATAAAATTAAGAAACAACTCCTGCGCTTTTTCTTTCATCTCCCAATCGGCACCACCATCGCCTAAACCATAATCGTGGTCGTCCCAAGTACCAATAACATCCATTGACTTTACAATTGCCTTATAACCATCTTGATACCGCTGCTCTTCATAGTCTTTTCTCATTTGGCGAAAATCATCAGTATCTGAATAAATATTATCGCCTCCCCAAATCCAAACAGAAGGTTTATTCAATAAAACATCATCCCATAATACGTTTTCTTCGTCTTGCTTATTACAAGATCCAAAAGCAATGACAAAATCATCTCCTTGCAAGGGATAAATAGATGTTTTAGCTGTTTTACATCCGCAGCAAAGAATAGCTACACATAACGCAACAAAAATTACACGCATAAATATAGTTTAAGACTACAAATGTACTATTCCTTTTTTAAGTATTATATTATTAAATTGTATATTAGCCGACCATGGAAGAAACGCAAATAAAAGAATTAAAAACACTCCTATCTACTCCAAAAAAGATAGTGATAATACCACATAAAAACCCAGATGGGGATGCTATTGGGTCTTGCTTAGGACTCTATCATTATTTAACACAATACAAGCATGACCTCAGTATTGTAGCACCTAATGAGTATCCTGAATTTTTAAAATGGATGCCAGGAGAAAGTAATATTATAAAATATGAATACCAAACAGAATTGGCTTCTCAAAAAATAAAAGAAGCTGAATTGGTTTTTACTTTAGATTTTAATTCTTTAAGCAGAATTGACGATGTTGCAAATGCATTAGAAAGTTTTAAGGGGGATTATATTATGATAGACCACCATCAAGCCCCCGACGATTATGCGCGTTTTATGTATTCTGATACTTCAATGAGTAGTACTTGTGAGATGGTCTATAATTTTATTGATTTTTTTAAAGACACCAATAAAATTACTGCCGAAATAGCTAGTTGTTTATACGCTGGAATTATGACTGACACAGGTTCTTTTAGGTTTCCATCAACCACTAGTAATACGCACAGAATTATTGCCAACCTAATAGATAAAGGGGCAGAAAACTCATACATCCATAATGCTATTTTTGACAGCAATTCCATTGATAAATTACATTTATTGGGTTGTGCCTTAAAAAATTTAGTAGCATTGCCAGCATACAACACCGTTTACATTACCCTTTCTAGAGAGGAATTACAGCAGTACAATTATAAAAAAGGTGACACCGAGGGTTTTGTAAACTACGGACTCTCATTACAAGGCATAAAATTTGCTGTTATTTTTATTGAAAGTGTACAAGAAGATATCGTAAAAATTTCGCTTCGTTCTAAAGGCGATTTTTCTGTAAATGAATTCTCTAGAAGTCATTTTCAAGGAGGCGGACACAATAATGCGGCTGGAGGAAAAAGCGACTTATCGTTAACTGAAACCACCAAATATTTTGAATCTGTTTTAAAAGATTATAAATCTCAATTACAATGATAAAAACCTACGTCCCATTACTTGCCATTGTATTATTATTTATGGCCTGCAAACAACCCGAAGCCCGGAGACCAGTAAGTGTAAAATCGGGGTCGTTTATGAGAGCTTCTATTGAAAGAAATAAAGGCCTTTTAGAATATGAAGAATCTTTAATAGATAGTATAATCAAAATAGATTCTTTAAATAAATACCACTCTTCTTCCAATGGATATTCTTATTATTTTATAACTAGAGATTCCACACAAAGCTACCTTCCAAAAGAAGGAGATGTTGTTAAAATAAACTATGATATTCGCACCCTTGCCGAAGATACTATTTATTCTAGCCAAGAAATTGGAATTGTAGACTTTAAAGTAGACAAAGAAGACTATTTTCCTGGTTTAAGAACAGCTGTTAAATTATTAAAAAAGGGAGAAAAAGCCACTTTTTTATTCCCATCTTCCTTAGCTTATGGCTACCATGGAGATGATGATAAAGTAGGTACTAATCAGACCATAAAAAGTACAATTACATTATTGGATATCGATCAAAAAGCTATTGATAGCACAAATACTACTTCAAAAGAATAATTATAATAAAACAATCAATTTTAATATGTATACAATGAAAAAATTAAGTTTCATTTTTATCCTAGCTGCCGTACTAGTTTCGTGCTCTACCTCTAAATACCCTGACTTAGGAGATGGTTTATATGCAGATATTCAAACCAACAAAGGAGATATGGTAGTTAAGCTTTTCTATAAACAAACCCCAGTTACTGTAGGTAATTTTGTTAGTTTAGCTGAAGGAACAAACACTTACGTTATAGATTCTTTAAAAGGAAAACCTTATTATGATGGCGTTATTTTCCACAGAGTTATAAAGGATTTTATGATTCAAGGAGGAGATCCAACTGGAACAGGAAGTGGAAATCCAGGCTACAAATTTAAAGATGAATTTGTAGATTCTTTAAAACACGATAAAAAGGGAATCCTTTCTATGGCGAATGCAGGTCCTAAAACAAATGGGAGTCAGTTTTTTATTACCCATAAAGAAACTCCTTTCTTAAATGGAAAACATACTGTTTTTGGAGAAGTTGTAGAAGGTTTAGCTATTGTAGATACCATAGCAAATGTAAAAACCTCTCAAGATCCAATGACGAGAGATAGACCAATTGATTCTGTAATAATTAAGCATATTGAGATTATTAGAAACGGAAAAGACGCTAAAGGTTTTGATGCTGCTAAAGTATTTGCTGCTTCTTTTGCTGAAGCTGCCGAAGCTAAAAAGGCAATCGAAAAAACTAAACGTGATATCGCTACCGAGTTTGCTGCTCAAAAAGAAAAAGCAGAAACTGCAGATTCTGGACTAAAATATCTTATGATTAAAGAAGGGGATGGAGAAAAACCTAAAGTAGGAAAAACTGCTCTTGTAGAATATACTGGGTATTTTGAAGATGGAAATGTTTTTGACACAAGCTCTTTAGAAATTGCCGAGAAATTTGGCAATGTAAATCCCGCAAAAAGAGACCGAGGAATGTACCAACCTGCTCCAATGCCTATCAGTCCAGATGCAACTATAATTCCTGGATTCAAAGAAGGATTAATGATGTTAAAAGTTGGAGATAAAGTTAGGTTATTTATCCCTTCCTATTTAGCGTATGGAGAAGCTGGATATGGGCCTATTGCTCCAAATACTGACTTGGTATTCGATTTAGAAATGGTTGGTGTCCAAGAATAAAGTAAACTACCTCAAGGCAAGCCTACGAGGTATTCAAAGGGAAATAATTTAATCCTCTTCGACGTAGAGCCTTCGGCAAACATAGGACAGGCTCTGGGAATAAAACCCTCAATGAAGATTTAAGCTTTATTTACAAAAAACAACCCCGAAGATTATATAATCTTCGGGGTTGTTTTTTAGGCAATATTTGTTTCATTACGGATTGTAACCTTCAATTTAAATTTACCCCTTCACAGGAATATCTTTTAAAATCTCTTTTAAGAATTTCCAAAACTTTTCTACGGAAGCAATATGCGCTCTTTCATCTGGAGAATGCGCTCCTTTAATTGTTGGTCCAAAACTTATCATATCCATTTCAGGATAATTTTGCCCTAAAATTCCACATTCCAATCCTGCATGGCAAGCAACCACATCTGGAGTTTCATTAAATAATGTTTGATATTTATCGGTTAACACCTTTAAAATAGGGCTCTCTGGATTTGGTTTCCACCCAGGATATTCTCCACTAAATTTTACTTCACATCCACATAATTCAAATGCTGCTCTTAAGGCATTTGCTAAATCAATTTTTGAGGATTCTACAGAAGAACGTGTAAGACAAAGTATTTTTATTTTTCCTTCTCCAATTTTTACACGAGCAACATTATTTGAGGTTTGTACTAAATCTTCCATATCTGGACTCATAGCATACACTCCATTATGCGCTGTGTACAGAGCTCTAGTAATTCCCTCCTGAACTCCTATTCCCATTACGCTACTTGGCGTTTCTGTAACTTCTGCAGTAATAGACAACGAGGGTTCTGTAGTTTTATATTCTTTTTTAATAACCGCTGCCAATTGGTTAAATTCTAAAGCAAATGCATCATGGTGCATTTCTTCCACCACAATTGTAGCCTCACTTTCTCTTGGAATTGCATTCCTTAATCCGCCACCATCAATAGCTGCTATTCGGAGTCCAAAATTTTCAAAACCATCAAAAAGTAGACGATTCATAATCTTATTAGCATTCCCAAGACCTCTATGAATATCCATTCCGCTATGTCCTCCTTGGAGTCCTTTTACAGAAATTTTATAGGCAGTTACACGCTCTGGCGTCTCCTCTTCTTGATATTTTCTAGTTGCAGTAACATCTACTCCTCCAGCACATCCTATATCAATTTCATCATCTTCCTCGGTATCTAAATTTAAAAGGATTTCTCCGTTTAAAACCCCACCTTTTAAGCCTTGAGCTCCAGTCATACCTGTTTCTTCATCTATAGTAAATAACGCTTCAATAGCTGGATGTGCTATGTTATTACTTTCTAAAACCGCCATAATAGCAGCAACTCCTAGTCCGTTATCTGCTCCTAATGTAGTTCCTTTGGCTTTTACCCAGCCATTTTCTACAAACATCTCAATTCCTTGTGAGCTAAAATCAAAAGTGGTGTCATTATTTTTTTGGTGCACCATGTCTAAATGCGACTGTAGCACTACTGCTTTTCTGTTTTCCATCCCTGCTGTTGCAGGTTTTTTTATAATAACATTTCCAACCTCATCCTTAAAAGTTTCTAAATTGAGTTTCTTCCCAAACTCCAACATAAAAGCAATAACTTGCTCTTCTTTTTTTGAGGGTCTTGGAACCGCATTTAAATCGGCAAACTTATTCCAAACTTCCTTAGGCTGTAAGTCTCTTATCTCTGAATTCATATTTATAACTTAGATTTTCACAAAAATAAGCATTGCTTTTTTAATAAATTACAAGGCTATTATAAAAGTCGGAAAACATAACTTCTTATTAGTATGTTAAGAGCATTTTTATCAACTAAATAATTTCTATTTTTGACAGTATGTCCGACCGAATTAAAACGTATATAGCACTTTCCATAATTCCTCAATTTATTTTGATAAAATGGTTGGCTTACTATCCTGAAATTGTAGAAAAATACTACAGTAATTTTTTATATCAAGGCATTGCTAAGACTTCTAGATTTTTATTAGGATGGATTCCTTTTTCTGTAGGAGATATTCTTTATACAGCCCTTGCCATTATAATTATTCGATTTTTTATTCTGAAAGGAAAAACTCTTATTACCAATTCAAAATATTTTTTTCGGGAACTATTTGTGGCCATTTCTACCATTTATTTTTTGTTTCATCTATTATGGGGTTTAAATTATTACCGTCTTCCCATTCATGAAAAACTAACTATTTCTGATACCTATACCTCCGAAGAACTTTACAGTTTTACAGAACAACTCATTAAAAAAAGTAACGAAACTCACTTTCAACTAACACAAAACGATTCCTTAATAGTAAAAATCCCATATTCAAAAGCAGAAATTTACCAAAAAACACTGGATGGATATCAAATCCTATCCAAAGAGATTCCTGCTTTTACTTACCATACAAAAAGCATAAAAACCTCTCTTTATAGCACTGCTTTAACTTATATGGGATACAGTGGATATCTAAACCCTTTTACCAATGAAGCACAAGTAAACGGACTGCAAATAGACTTTAAATATCCTACCGTAAGCTGCCATGAAGAAGCGCATCAAATAGGTTATTCTGCTGAGAATGAAGCTAATTTTGTAGCTTTTCTAGCTGCTACCTCCAACAACGATTTATATTTTAAATACTCAGGATATATTTATGTGCTTCGCTATTGTTTAGCTGAAGTAAAACGAAGAGATATTAAAAAATATGATCAATTTAATACAGAAATTCATCCTGGAATTATAAAAAACTATATCGAAGTAGCCAATTTCTGGAGAAGACATAAAACCAAAGCAGAACCCTTTTTTAAGAATACTTTCAATTCTTTCCTAAAAGCAAATAATCAAAAAAAGGGCTTAAAAAGTTATAGTTATGTAGTGGCGCTATTGGTAAATTATTATAAAGATAAAAAATTATAGTTCTGCCTATTAATTGTTGATTTTGAAACAAAAAATCATATTTTTACCAGTAAACTACCTCAAGGCAAGCCCACGAGACGTTTAAATAGGAAAATATTTTGATTTCGAGGCAAGCCTCGGAGCATTTAAATCTCGATAATCGAGTAAACTCATTTAACTAATTCATAACTCAAACTTAAAACATGAAGCTAAAATTATGCCTTCTAGCACTGTTTTGTTTTTGTATTACTGTTTCTGCACAGGAATACTTCCCAAAAAATGACGGTGTTAAAACTAAAAACTCAAATTACACAGCATTTAAAAATGCTAAAATCTATGTTTCTCCAACTAAAATTTTAGATAATGGAACTTTACTTATTCAAAATGGAAAAGTAGTTGCTATTGGAAACTCTGTGAGTATTCCAGAAAATGCAGTAAGTATTGATTTAAATGGTAAATACATTTATCCTTCTTTTATTGATATGTATTCCGATTTTGGTATTGCTGAACCTAAAAAACCACAATCGGATAACAGTCCGCAATACGATGCCTCAAGAGAAGGGTATTATTGGAACGACCATATTATGCCAGAAAACAACGCTGTTGAAAACTTCGCTTTTGATAAGAAAAAAGCTGAAGAATTACTTAAAGCCGGATTTGGAGTAGTAAACTCTCATATTTCCGATGGAATTGTAAGAGGTACAAGTTCTTTAATAGCATTAAACAACGATGCTTCTAATAGCAAACGTATTATTACTCAAAAAGCATCGCAAGTTTTGTCTTTTGAAAAAAGTAATGCTTCAAGGCAGGCGTACCCAACATCGCTTATGGGAGCTATAGCACTTTTACGTCAAATGTATTATGATGCTGAATGGTACCAAAATGGAAATGCTGATGGGAAAGATTTATCATTAGAAGCTTTAAATAATAATAAAAGTCTTCCGCAGATATTTGTAGCTAATGATAAGTACAACGACATCCGCGCAGACAAACTCGGAGACGAGTTTAAATTGAACTATATTATAAAAGGTGGCGGAAATGAATTTGAGCGCATCGAAGAAATTACAGAAACAAATACCTCTTACATTATTCCATTAGACTTCCCTGAAGCATATGACGTTACCGATCCATATATTGCTAACAAAATTGCCCTAGAAGAAATGCTTCTGTGGAACCAAGCCCCTACCAATCCAAAAGTATTAGCAGACAACAATATTACCTTTGCTTTTACTGCTTCTGACAACAAAAAAACAACCGATTTTAAAAGCAATTTATTAAAAGCTATTGCCTACGGTTTGGACAAGACTAAAGCTTTAGAAGCGCTTACAACTACTCCTGCAACGCTTTTAAATAAAGCAGATGAGATTGGAAGCTTAGAGAAAGGGCATTATGCAAACTTTTTAATTACCTCTGGAGATATTTTTGAAAAAGAAACTACCCTCTATGAAAACTGGGTACAAGGCTCTAAATATGTGGTAAACAACATAAATATAATTGATGTTAGAGGAGATTATACGCTTACTTTAAATGGAAATAGCTATACTTTAAAAATAGATGGCGAACCTGAAAAAATAAAATCTACCTTAAAGCAAGGAACTACTAAAATAGCTTCCAATGCTTCATACAATAACGGGTGGCTAACGCTTTTTTACAATCCAGAAGGAGCTACTAATAAAGATGAGTTTATCAGACTTTCTACTAAAGTTGCTACGGAAGGAAATCTAAGCGGTACGGCAGTTCTAACCAACGGAAATAATGCAACATGGACAGCCGTTAAAAAATCTTCCGAAGAAAAAGAAACTGATAAAAAAGAAGGTAATGAACTTCCTAAATTATTACCAGTTACTTATCCAAACAAAGCTTATGGCGTAAAAACACTTCCTACACAACAAACTATTTTATTTAAAAATGCTACAGTTTGGACAAGTGAAGATGCTGGGGTTTTAGAAAATACCGATGTCTTAATTAAAAATGGAAAGATTGCAAAAATAGGAAAAGACCTTTCTGGTTCTGGGGCAACTGTAATTGATGCTACGGGGAAACACCTTACCGCAGGAATTATAGATGAGCATTCCCATATTGCTGCTGCAGCTATTAATGAAGCTGGTCATAACAGTTCGGCAGAAGTAACTATTGAAGATGTTGTAAATCCAGACGATTCAAATATTTACAGAAACCTTTCTGGTGGAGTTACTACCATTCAAATTTTACACGGTTCGGCTAATCCAATTGGAGGACGTTCAGCAATTATTAAATTAAAATGGGGAGAAGATGCTGATAATTTATTATTAAAAGACCGACCAAAATTTATAAAATTTGCCTTGGGAGAAAATGTTAAACAATCTAATTGGGGAAGCAATAACACCATCCGTTTCCCACAAACGCGCATGGGAGTTGAGCAAGTTTTTACCGATTACTTCCAGCGTGCTAAAGAATATGATGAGCAATGGAAAGCTTTTAATAATTCATCTTCTTCAAAAAAATCAAAATCTAAAGCTCCTCGTTATGATGTAGAGATGGAAACTTTAGCTGAAATTTTAAATAAAGAACGCTTTATTTCTTGTCACTCTTATGTGCAAAGTGAAATTAATATGCTAATGAAGGTTGCAGATAAATTTGACTTCAATATAAATACTTTTACTCATATTTTAGAAGGTTACAAAGTTGCCGATAAGATGAAGGAACACGGAGTTGGCGGCTCTACTTTTTCCGATTGGTGGGCATACAAATATGAAGTAAACGACGCTATTCCTTATAATGCAGCAATTATGCACAATCAAGGTATTACAGTGGCCATAAACTCTGATGATGCCGAAATGTCTAGACGTCTAAACCAAGAGGCTGCAAAAACAGTAAAATATGGAGGCATGAGCGAAGAAGAAGCATGGAAGTTTGTTACTATAAATCCTGCTAAACTTTTGCATTTAGACGACAGAATTGGAAGTATTAAAGAAGGTAAAGATGCTGATGTTGTACTTTGGAGCAATCACCCTATGTCTGTTTATGCCGTTGCTGAAAAAACTATTATTGAAGGAGCTGTATATTATGATTATGAAAAAATGCAGCAAGTCGAAAAAGAAGTTCAGCAAACTAAAAATGAGCTTATCAATATGATGATTCGAGAGAAGAATAAAGGGGTAAAAACTCAGGCTCCAAAAGTAAAAGAAGAAGAAGAATTCCATTGTGACACTTTAATCTATCAATTGTAAAAAAATGAAACATCCAGGTCTAATTTTTAGACACATAGCGGAATAATTATTTGGATGTTCTATGTGACCGCTAAAAACAATAAAAATAAACACATGAAAAACATAATACAACTCATACTAATAATGTTCGTTACTATTTCTGTAGCGCAACAAACACCTGCCCCAGCACAAAAGGAGAGTATTTTAATAACAGGAGCCACTGCTCATATTGGTAATGGAACTGTTATTGAAAACAGTGCGGTTGGGTTTGAAAATGGTAAAATAACTTTTATTGGGAAGGCTTCCGAAGCGAATACCTCTAATTACAACCAAGTAATTGACGCTAGTAATAAGCATGTATATCCTGGATTTATTGCTTTGAACTCTACTTTAGGTCTTGTAGAAATAGACGCGGTAAGAGCCACCGACGATGAAGACGAAGTTGGGTCGCTGCTACCACATATTAGAAGTCTAATTGCCTACAATGCAGAATCAAAAATAGTAGAATCTATGCGTCCTAACGGAGTACTTATGGGTCAAATAACTCCTCGTGGAGGGATAATTTCTGGGACTTCTTCTGTGGTTCAATTTGATGCTTGGAACTGGGAAGATGCTGCCATAAAAACCGATGACGCTATTCATCTTAATTGGCCAAATAGCTTAAAAAGAGGTCGCCCATGGAGAGGGGAAGAACCAGGTCTTAAACCAAATGAAGATTATAATAATGAAATAAACGAAGTAACAAGCTTTCTTACAGAAGCTAAAGCGTATTTCTCTGGAGATGAAAAGCCAAGAAATCTCCCTTTTGAAGCTACCGAAGGACTTTTTAATGGTTCAAAAAAACTATTTATCCATGTAGATGGAGCTCGAGAAATTACAGATGCTATTAACTTCGGAGAAAAAATAGGTGTCCAAAATATGGTTATTGTAGGGGGAGACCAAGCAGATAAAGTTTCAAATATGTTAGCTTCCAAAAACATTCCAGTTGTTATTCAACGTCCACACCGCTTACCATCTAATAATGATGAAAATATAAAGCATACATTCATGCTAGCTTCTCTTTTAAATAAAGCTGGAGTACTATGCGGGATCGATCCTTCTGGAGGTATGGAACGCATGAACACTCGTAATCTACCTTTTTACGCAGGAACTTTTGCTGCCTATGGATTAGAGAAAGAAAAAGCGGTACAGTTAATAACCGAAAATGCAGCTAAAATTGCAGGAATTGATGCTTTTGCTGGAACTATTACAACAGGAAAAGATGCTACATTATTTATTTCTGAAGGAGATGCGCTTGATATGCGTACCAATATTATTAGTGATGCTTTTATTCAAGGTCGAGCTATTAGCCTAGAAACACATCAAACGGAATTATGGCACCGTTATAGCAATAAATACAAACAACAATAAATACTATAGCTGTCTGTCGAAGTCATCCAGAGCCTGTCGAAGTCATCCTTCGACAGGCTCCTTTTTTACTCCCGACTCTTCTATAACAGTAAGCAGTGTTCAGTAGACAGTGTTCAGTAGGCAGTAGTTTTTGGTTTTTGGTTTGTAGTTTGTGATAAACTAAAAATTCAAAAAAGCATAAGAACACAAAATCTATATTCTCTTCTCTTTATTCTTATCTCCCCTTTTAATTCCGACTCCCGACTTTTTCAATCTTTCAATCTTTCAATCTTTTAATCTTTCAATAAGCCTTTAATAAAACTAAAAATCCGAAAAAAGCATAAGAACAAAAATCTATATTCTCTTCTCTTTATTCTTGTCTCCCCTTTTTCTTCCAGCTTCCGACTCCCGACTTTTTCAATCTTTCAATCCTTAAATCTTTCAATCTTTTAATCTTTTAATGAGCAGTAGTTTATGGTTTATAGAAACTAAAAATTCAAAAAAGCATAAGAACACAAAATCTATATTCTCTTCTCTTTATTCTTACCTCCCCTTTTAATTCCGACTCCCGACTCCCGACTTTTTCAATCTTTCAATCTTTCAATCTTTCAATCTTTCAATAAGCCTTTAATAAAACTAAAAATCCGAAAAAAGCATAAGAGCAAAAATCTATAGTATTGCTAAAGTTCGATACAATTCAGCAGCAATTAAAAAATAATCGTTTTCTAGTTCTATTTGTGATACCCTTGCTTTTACCAATTTATTTTCTCGAGTATTGATATAAAAAATAGAACTTTCTCCCATTTCAAACAATCGGACTTCAGCATTATGCATTTGCTGATAATCTGATACTAAATCGGCATTCATTAGTATTTGTTCTTGGTAGGAATTTAGCTCCGCAAATTTAGCCTTTACTTTATTCTGAAGTTCTTGCATTTGGAACTTCAATCCATATTGGGCATTACTCAATTCTGCCTTTGCTATTTTCACATCAGCTCTCTCTTTTCTCAATAGAATAGGAAAAGAAAGCGAAGCTCCAATTTTATAATCATCCCAATTATAGTTGTCTATATAATCTGGTGTTGCTATGTAATTATAATTTACATTTAGCTTTGGTAAAAGTTTATTTGCCATTAGTCTCCTATCCACATCTTTCATGGCTATTTTTGTACTCAAGGCTTTTAATTTTGGATGATTTTCAAGATCTACTTCTTCAGAAACAGGATTGATATTCAAAACAGAAAGGATATTATCTTTTAAAGTTTCCTCTGGTTGCATTTGTTCAGAAACTTCAAGAGGAATTTCATCTTCTGTCCAAATATAATTAGATAAAGAAAGTCTACTTTTTGTGAGTTTTAAATTTGCCTGCTCCCACTCTAACCTACGAGTTTTTAAATTAATTCCAGATTCTACACTATCAATTGGAGAAAGTTCGCCTAATACAATGGATTTAACAATCCATTCCTGACGTTCTTTAGCATTTTCATAAAACGTTTCATACAGTTTTGCTTTATCATATTGCTGTTTCCAGTCAAAATAAGCTGCAGATGCTTCCGTTATGGCATCAACTACAGCCAATGTACGTTCATAATCTCCTAATTCTTGATAGAGTTTTCCTTTTTTAACTTCAGCCATTCTTTTATTAATCCATAATCCTTGTCCTACAGGAACCGAAATTCCAAAGCTTGCTAAACCATCTTCTGGAACATAATTTTCTGGATTGATATAATCTCCTTGATTTTTATCAAAAGCTGCCTTTAGTTCTACTCCATACCAAGTAGGAATTTTAAAACTCCCATTAAATAAAGAATAATACTCTGTGTCTTTATAACGTTTTTTATTAAAATCTGCCGTTACTTTTGGATCAAAATAACCACGGGCTTTTAAAAGTTTTGCTTCTGAAGTGGTTAAAATTAAATCGGCTTGTCTTACCAAAGGATGGTATTTTTTTACAACGCCCAAGAACTCTTCATAAGTAAATGTTTCATTAAAAGTTTCTTCTTGAGCATTTCCTTTTTGCACACCAAAAAACATCCCTATTAAGAACAAGGAGAATACATAGATATGTAACTTACTGATCTTCATAAAAGCTTATTTTTCGTTTTTTTCTGCATTACCTTTATCTACCACTTTGTTTTGCGTCTTATAAAAATTAGGAGGGAATCCATTTAGTGTTCGCCAAATTTCAAACCAAATTGGCACGGTATCTAAAAGCGCCAATGTTTGTGCACCTGCACCAATACTCAATAAATTAGGCCATGTTTTTTCTTCTGGATCGGGTGCAATTAAAACACGATATTTTCCATTAGCACTAATAAAGTTTTCTTTAGCAACAATAACTCCACCAAAAGTTCCATAAGACACTCCAGGCCAACCACTAAAAACAATTGTTGGCCAACCATCAAACCAAATACGTACTTTTTCGCCTGTATTAATTAACGGATAATCCATTGGTTCTACATAAGACTCTACGGCAATCTCAAAATCTGAAGGCATAATACTTACCACAGACGCTCCTTCTTTAATAGTTTCTCCGAGTCCCGATTGTAAGGCGCGGTTTACGTAACCCGCCTGTGGTGCAGTAATATAATACATCCCGTTACGAATTTGATAACTCGTATATTGAGAACGCAACTTACTTACCTGAGATTCGGTATCAAACTGTGTACTTAGAGCCGTCTGTCGATCGCTCGCAGCCTTAGCTAATTTCTCAGCATAAGAAGCCTCCAAACGTGTAAGTTCCATTTCACTATTAATTAATTCGTTTTCACTGGTTAGTAACTTATTTTCTTGTGTTACTATTTTGGCTTGCATTTGTTGTAGCTTTACTTTCTTCTCCTCCACATAAGTCATCGGTTTCAAACCTTCATCATTTAGTTTAAAAGCACGTTCATACTGTGTTTCAGCAATACTCAATTGAGTTTTTACGGCTTCCAAATCAATACTATCACTTTTAACTTTCAGCCTACTTTGTTTCAATTTATTTCCAGCCTGCTTCAGTTTAAGTTGTCTTTCCCGTTTTATAGCATTAATTTGTTGTGCCAAAGCTTCTACTTTTGCCGTGTAAGACACTACAGCGCTCTCTTTTGCCTTTACTTGAATTCCAGTATTTTCAACTAAATTTGGATCAAAATATTCCGATTTAGTTTCAGAGATATGTAAAATAGTATCTCCTTTTTTAACAAAATCTCCTTCTTGTACATACCAAGCTTCTATTCTACCACCAATAATGGCATGTACAGCTTGTGGCCTTTGTCCTGGTTTTAACGTAGTAACAAATCCGCTTCCCTTAATATTTTGCGTCCACGGAAGAAACAATACTAATACCATGGCAATAAACACCCCCCATACTACTTTCCGAATAATTTTATAATGCTTATTATCTGCAAAGATTGTCATAGATTTAAACCTACTCGAATCTACATAATTGTGAATTCTATTATTTGAAATATTCAGCATAGTCTAACTTTTTAAGGTTCCATTTACCATATAAAAACTCTTATTAGATTTTGATTTCCAATATGGATTTTTGGAAATTACTATTAAAGTCCAGTTTTTATCAGGTGCGGTCATATAATCTATAATGTCTATGGAAGAAGCTTTATCTACATTTTCTAGTGGTTCTTCTAAAAATATTATCCTCGGATTTGAAAGTACACAACGTGCTAATAATATTTTCTCGACTATAGAAGACGATAATTGTTTCCCTCCAGAATGTACTTGTGTATCCAATCCATTAGGAAGCGACCTAATGTAATCTGAGAGTTTCAATTCTTCTAAAACTTTTAATATTCTAGAAAGTGATATTTCTGGATTTTTACACGTAATATTTTCCAGAATTGTCCCTTCAAAAACATTATCATTTACACTAATAGAACTCATATTAAACCTATAATCTTCTAAAGAGTATTTTTTATAATTAGTTCCATTTATATACACCATTCCTTCGGTGGGTTCTACAATTCTACTTAAAACTCTTACCAAAGTAGTTTTTCCAGAGCCATTTGGTCCTTCTATTAAAATACGGTCGTTTGGATCTATTTTTAGGGTTATATTTTTAAGCACATAGTGTTCAGAATCTGGAAACTTGTAGCTTAATTCTTTAGTTTCAATTGAAATTGGAGTTTCCTCTAATTTATACTGCCCTTTTTCTTCAGACTCTAATTCTATGTCCATCACTTTCCCTATTTTTTCTAGGGATGCCAACACATCGTAAAACAATTCTGTTCCAGAAAAAAGCTTTTCTACTGCGTTGGTAATATTTAAGATGATAATTTCTGCGGCTACAAACTGTCCAATATTCATTTGTTGATTAAGTACCAATATCCCCCCAATAATTAAAAGACCAGCTGTCATTAATACTTTAAATCCTGTTAGCTGTATAAATTGTCTTCTTAAAATGGCAAAATGACTTTCTCTATACTTTAAATATCCCCCTACCAACTCATCATTTTTATCCAACGAAAAATTAAAAACACGCTTGTTTTTAAAACTCATATGATTACGTGCTACTTCTTGTAACCAATGTGCTACTTTATATTTTAAATTCGATTCTTGTAAACTGGTATCAACCCCAGGGTTAAAGTTTAATTTGAAAATAAAATATAATAGCGTAATAAGCATCAATCCGAAGAAAATAAAGAAGGAATGATAGAGCGATAATAATATAATTCCGAAGAAAACTTGTAAGGCAGCACCACTCATATCTAATAAAAGCTTTGATACTCCTTTCTGTACATTAATGGTATCAAAAAATCGGTTTGCTAGCTCTTCAGGCAAGTATGGATATAGCTTACTGAATTTCATTTTTGGGAACCGAAAAGCAAACTCAAAAGAAGAACGTACAAATATTTTTTGCTGAAGATTCTCCGTAATTCGATATTGCATAATCTTAAAAACCCCTACCATAGCTACTCCCAATACTACAATAATAACTAGTACTACCCATGAAGTACTAACTTTTCCGGCTTGTAAAAAGTTTACAATGGACTGAATCCCTAATGGAAGCGATAAACTAATAACTCCCGCTAGAATGGAATAAAGAATAATTTGATATATATCCTTTTTATCGACTTTTAATAAGCCTCTAAATCTTTGAAATGGCGTCATAACAATATTTTATCAAGTGTTTGGATGTAAAATGATGCTACATTTTTATCTGGTTCTGAAAAATCGGTAATACTTTTAAAGTGTCGTTTTATAAAATGCTGATTTAAAGCTCCAACAACAACACTTGAAGCCAACGATTTACTGTATGGATATTCGGGATTTACTTCAGCAATAATGTTTGCTAGCAGTGAAATCACTTTTTTATAGACCAAGAAAAAACCGTCTTTATTTTCTGTATCCACCTCTTTAGTTAAAAATGCTTTGGAATACTCAGAAATAATAATTCTATTTAGAACAGCTTCATCAATATATTCCGTTCTTATATCGTCTTTTACCTCGCAAGTAACCTCATAGACTACTCTATGAAGCTTTTCTTTAAAGTCGTTGATATTCTGAATAGCAAATAACATTCTATATTCTACCCAAGACCAATACCAAGATGATAAGTACAATAACAGCTTGTGTTTGTTTTCAAAATACCGATAAATAGAACTCTCATTAGAACCTATACACTCTCCTAATTTCTTAAAAGTGAAAGCATCAAATCCTATTTCATCTATCATTAAAATAGAGTGCTTCAGAATCTTTCTCCCTAAGTCAGACGACTCAGGGTCTTTTAAAAATAGCTTCTCATTTATCGTAAACCTCAGGTTACCAGGCAACTTCATAGCCTTTATTTTTTTATTGATATTACAGCATTCAAAATTAATAGTATTACTATCAACATATGTTTATTTAACATTAATTAACTGTATAAAAATGATATTAAAAATAAAAGCATAAAAAATTATCAATATGTAAAAAACTACCTATTCAAGTTGCCAAATTATCATTTTAATAACAGAAAATAAACTTTAATAAACCCTTGTAGTATTACAAAAAATCGTTTTCCTTGATTTCACATCTTGAAAAACCACAGATTTAAAGTATTTTTGAAAAAAAATACTGTTGAAAGAGATTACAAGCACACAAAATAGTTTGGTAAAGCAAATTTTACACTTAAAGGAAAAATCCAAAGAGCGTAAAAAATCGGGTTTATTTATTGTTGAAGGTATCCGAGAAACCGAGCTAGCCTTAAAGGGTGCATACCATCTAGAAACAGTTCTTTTTAATGAATCCATTATTTCGGAAGAAGCGGTAAAATTAATACTTCAAAAACATCCGAATGTAGAATTAATTAAAATTTCAAAAGAAGTTTATCAGAAATTAGCATACAGACAAACCACCGAAGGTATTCTGGCAATTGCAAAAGCAAAAACGCATAACCTCTCTAACCTTCAATTTAAAAATGAAAATCCGTTGATTTTGGTTGCCGAAGCACCTGAAAAACCAGGGAATATTGGTGCCTTGCTACGTACAGCAGATGCTGCCAATTTGGATGCTGTAATTATTGCAAATCCTAAAAGCGACATATATAATCCCAATATTTTACGTTCTAGCGTTGGTTGTATTTTTACAAATAATATTGCTACTGGGAGCACTTCAGAAATTATTTCTTTTCTAAAAAATAAAAATATTTCTATTAATTGCGCTGCCTTAACGGCTTCCATAAATTATAGCAAAGTAAATTATAAGCAAGCAGCAGCCATTGTTGTAGGAACTGAAGCTACTGGATTAAGCGGAGAATGGCTTGAAGCCTCTACTCAAAATATAATTATTCCCATGCAAGGAGAAATAGATTCCATGAATGTTTCTGTAGCTGCAGCTATTGTTATATTTGAAGCCAAAAGACAACGTGGCTTTTAACAGCCAAATTATTTAATTTATCTTAAAATGAGTCCACAAACAATATTTTACATCATTATTGCCATACTTAGTATCGATTTTATAGTTGATAAAATTTTAGACAGCTTAAATGCTAAAAATTTTGACAATCCAGTTCCAGATGCTTTAGCAGATGTTTATGATAAAGAAGCATATAAAAAGTCGCAGGCTTATAAAAAAACGAATTATAAATTCTCTAATATCAGTTCTTTATTTTCGTTATGCCTAACCCTTGGTTTCTTCTTTTTTGACGGATTTGAATATGTTGATGAGATAGCTAGAAATATAAGCAATAATGAAGTTATTATCGCTTTAATTTTCTTCGGAATAATAACTTTTGCAAGTGATATTATTACCACACCATTTTCTTATTACCATACTTTTGTTATTGAAGAAAAGTATGGTTTCAATAAAACTTCAAAAAAAACTTTCTTTCTAGACAAACTTAAAGGGTGGTTAATGCTAACTGTTTTAGGAGGTGGAATTCTAGCTCTTATTATTTGGTTTTATCAAATAGCAGGTGCTAATTTTTGGATTTACGCATGGATTATGGTAGCTGTATTTACCATTTTTATGAATATGTTTTACAGTAAAATAATTGTTCCACTTTTTAATAAGCAAACCCCTTTAGAAGATGGGAGTTTAAAAACCAAAATTGAAAACTACGCTGCAAAAGTAGGTTTTCAGCTTGATAATATTTTTGTTATTGATGGTTCTAAGCGCTCTACCAAAGCAAATGCTTATTTTTCTGGTTTTGGAAAGCAAAAAAGAATAACACTTTTTGACACCCTTGTAAACGATTTAGAAGAAGAAGAAATTGTAGCCGTGTTAGCTCATGAAGTTGGTCATTATAAAAAGAAACACATTATTTTTAATATAGTTGCTTCTATCATTTTAACAGGGATTACACTATTCATTCTATCATTATTTGTTAATGTTCCCGAATTGTCACTTGCAATTGGTGTAAATCAACCGAGTTTTCATGCGGGATTAATCGCTTTTGGAATTCTTTACAGTCCGATTTCAGAAATCACCGGACTCATAATGAATTATTTTTCAAGGAAATTTGAATATCAAGCAGATGATTTTGCAAAAAATACCTATGCTGGGGAGCCACTAGTTACTTCGTTAAAAAAACTATCAAAAAATAGTTTAAGTAATCTTACACCACATCCAGCCTATGTTTTTGTACATTATTCTCACCCAACATTATTGGAACGCTTTACAAATTTGGTTAAGTAAAAACCAAATTTGGTAATACTAATCTTACATTTTGCTTATTGCCTTCTTACAAGGAAAAACATTTCTTAAAGAATTAATCGTAAGGCATAGATTTTGTTGGTTAATAATAAACTTTATGTTATTTTTATTCTATGACGGTATTAGAGGTAGAAAAGGAAAACAAGCAAATTGCTAGGCAATACAAAGAGTTATTGCGCATAAGTTATCAAACCCTAACAGATGAGGATAAAAAACTCATTCGTTTGGCTTTTGACACAGCTGTTGATGCGCATAAAGACCAACGCAGAAAAAGCGGGGAAGCCTATATTTTCCATCCAATTGCGGTAGCTAAAATTGTAGCGCAGCAAATTGGACTGGATGCTACTGCCATTGCGGCAGCCTTGTTGCATGATGTTGTTGAAGATACTTCTTATACTTTAGAAGATATGGAACGTTTATTTGGGGAAACTGTTGCCCGAATTGTAGACGGTCTTACAAAAATATCTCAAATGACTTCGGAGCAGGATATTTCACTGCAAGCAGAAAATTTCCGAAAAATGCTTCTTACTTTAAATGATGACGTTAGAGTAATTCTTATAAAAATTGCCGACCGACTCCATAATATGCAAACCATGGATTCCATGGCTGCACATAAGCAGGTAAAAATAGCTTCGGAAACGCTGTACATATACGCTCCCCTAGCCCATAGAATCGGCCTTTACAATATTAAAACAGAACTAGAAGACCTTGGTTTAAAATACACCGAACCGAATGTTTACAACGACATTCTAAGTAAGATGGAAGAAACTAAGGAAGACCAAGAGGTCTATATAGAGTCTTTTAGCAATGTTATAAAAGAAAGTTTGGATGTAGAGGGTTTAAATTATTCTATCAAAGGAAGACCTAAATCTATATTTTCTATCCGTAGAAAAATGAAAGCTCAAAATGTGAGCTTTGATGAAGTTTATGATAAGTTTGCCATTAGAATAATCTACAAGAGCGATCGTGACAATGAGAAATTCCTCGCTTGGAAAATATATTCCATTGTAACAGACCACTTTAGACCAAATCCAACCCGTTTAAGAGACTGGATTTCTTCTCCTAAAACTACAGGATATGAAGCACTCCATATTACAGTTATTGGTCCGAAAGGACGTTGGGTAGAAGTACAAATACGAAGTGAACGTATGCATGAAATTGCCGAGAAAGGTTATGCTGCTCACTTTAAATATAAACACGGAGAACAAAAAGAACAAGGAATAGAAATCTGGTTAAACAGACTACAAGAGGCACTAGAAAACGCCGACGGAAATGCCGTAGATTTTGTTGAAGAATTTAAACTTAATCTATATTCCCAAGAAATTTTTGTTTTTACCCCAAAAGGAGAACTAAAGTCCTTACCAAAAGGAGCTACGCCATTAGATTTTGCTTTCAGTATCCACACAGAAATAGGTTTAAAAACTAGAGGTGCAAAAGTAAATGGAAAATTAGTTCCATTAAGTAGAGAGTTAAAAAGCGGAGATCAGGTAGAAATTATAACTTCGGAAAGCTCAAAACCAAACGCCAACTGGCTAGATTATGCTACCTCAGCAAGAGCAAGAGCTAAAATAAAATCTTCTCTTAAAGACGAGAAAAAAGAAATTGCCGAAGAAGGAAAAGAAATATTACGCCGTAAACTAAAACAACTCAAAATAACACTTAATGAAAGTGTTGTTAACGATTTGGTAGTATATTTTAAATTAAAAACAAGTTTAGATCTTTTCTACCGTGTAGGAATTAGCACAATTGACAACCAGATGTTGAAAGATTTTGCTTCTTCGCGTAACAATACCTTTATTAATTTCTTCAAGAATAAAATGCGGAAACCAGCCGCTCAAGAGGAAATTAATCGGGAGGAAATTACAACTAATTACGACCAACTTGTATTTGGTAAAGAAGAAGAAAAATTAGATTATAAATTCTCCAATTGCTGTAATCCTATTCCTGGAGACGATGTGTTTGGTTTTATTACGGTAAATGAAGGCATTAAGGTTCATAAAAAAAACTGTCCTAATGCTATTACTTTACAATCAAATTATGCGTACCGGATTATTTCTGCAAAATGGATAGATTCTACACAGCAAGAATTTACAGCCATCATAAAATTAGATGGTATTGATAATTTAGGATTAGTAAGTAATGTTACCAAAGTAATTTCTAACAATATGCATGTAAACATGAAAAATATCAACTTCGAAACAGAAGGTGGTGTTTTTTCAGGTAAAATTACAGTAGAAGTTAAAAATAAAACCATTCTGAAAAAATTGTTAGAAAATTTGAAAAAAATTAATGGTATTGATAAAGTTAGACGTATTTAAATAAGCACATTAAGAACAAAGTACTCTCTTAATATTGTTATAATGTTTTGCGAGTACTTTTTATTTTCTGGTGCATATTTCGTCATTAAACATTACATTTGTATCCTAATTCGTAGATTTGATTATGGCGAACGAAAAAAATCAAGAAATCGTTAAAAATGTGTTTACCAAATTTTTGGAAGAACACAAACACAGGAAAACACCTGAACGATATGCTATACTACAAGAAATTTATGATAGTACTGAACATTTTGATATAGAATCTTTGTATATCAAAATGAAAAATAAGAACTATCGTGTAAGTCGTGCTACCCTCTATAATACTATAGAGCTTTTGTTGGAATCTGGTTTAGTAAGAAAACATCAGTTTGGACAAAATCAAGCACATTACGAAAAATCATATTTTGACAAGCAACACGACCATGTTATTTTAACAGATACTGGAGAAGTAATGGAGTTTTGCGATCCACGTATACAAAATATCAAGAAAACTATTGAAGAGGTTTTCGACATAAAAATTCAAAATCATTCACTGTACTTTTACGGTACAAAAAATGAAAAAAGCTAATAATTTTATTTACAGAAAATGGCAGTAGACTTACTACTAGGATTACAATGGGGAGACGAAGGAAAAGGTAAAATCGTTGATGTACTCACCAAAAATTATGATATCATTGCTCGTTTCCAAGGAGGCCCAAATGCTGGTCACACTTTAGAATTTGATGGCATAAAACACGTTTTAAGAACAATTCCATCAGGTATTTTTCATGAAAACTCTATTAATGTAATTGGAAATGGGGTTGTTATAGATCCTGTAGTTTTTGTTAAAGAACTAGAAGGGTTAGATCAATTTAAAATAGATTACGTTAAGAAACTTATATTATCTAGAAAAGCGCATCTTATTCTTCCAACACACAGATTATTGGATGCCGCTTCTGAAGCTTCCAAAGGAAAAGCCAAAATAGGTTCTACTTTAAAAGGTATTGGCCCAACTTATATGGACAAAACTGGAAGAAACGGTCTAAGAGTTGGAGATATTGAGTTAAGCGACTTTAAAGATAGATATAGAGCTTTAGCCGATAAACATGAGGCTATGATTAGCTTTTATAATGTAGATATTCAATATGATTTAGCAGAACTTGAAAGAGAATTCTTTGAAGCTATTACCGAATTGAAAAAATTAAAATTCATAGATAGTGAAGAGTTTTTAAATCAATCTTTAAAAGAAAATAAAACTATTCTAGCTGAAGGAGCTCAAGGATCTTTATTAGATATTGACTTTGGAACATACCCATTTGTAACCTCTTCTAACACAACTGCTGCTGGAGCTTGTACAGGTTTAGGAGTTGCTCCAAACAGAATTGGTGAAGTTTTTGGAATTTTCAAGGCTTACACCACTCGTGTAGGAAGTGGCCCTTTCCCAACAGAGTTATTTGACGAAGATGGAGAAAACATGGCTAGAATTGGAAATGAATTTGGAGCTGTAACGGGAAGACCTAGAAGATGTGGATGGTTGGATTTAGTTGCTTTAAAATATGCTGTACAAGTTAATGGAGTAACCCAATTAATGATGATGAAGGCTGACGTTTTAAGCGGATTTAAAAAATTAAAAGTCTGTACCGCTTATTCATATAAAGGAGAAACTATTGAGCATTTACCTTATAATATTGAAGCTGAAAATGTAACTCCTATTTATACTGAAATGAATGGATGGGATAAAGACCTTACTAAATTAAGCTCAACAGAAGAATTTCCGAAGGAATTAAATGATTATATAGATTTCCTTGAAAAAGAATTAAATGTTCCTATAAAAATAGTTTCTGTTGGACCAGACAGAACTCAAACTATTAACAGATAGTTTTAAAAATATTACAAGCTATAAAGCCTCATTTCATTAAGATTTGAGGCTTTTTTATTTCGAACTTGAGCATCTATACAAATCAAAAGAGCCTAAAGTATAAATACTAAAGGCTCTCTCTTAAATTCAATTTTTACAAATTGAGAACAATCTTTAATTTACATCCCACCAAAGTTTAGTGTGTAAATTATCTGGTCCTTGAAACTGAATCATTTCTTGATAATTGACTGCATTATTATCAGAAATAGAAGCATCGTAAGCATGTCTTACTGGAATTCGAGGGTCATTAGCATAAGACGATGGTGTTAGTGCAGGAGCATCTAACCTTCTCCATTCTGCCCAAGCCTCTGGTCCATTTAAATATAATGCCACCCATTTTTCATAAGCTATAGTTGCTATACCAGCATAAGGATGTGCAGTAATATAGCTTTGTATATCTGTAGCCTCTACTCCCCAATACTCCATGGAAGCGCTTATGGCCTCTTCATAAAAAGTAGCAGCATCTCCATTTACATTCCAACCTTTCATTGAAGCTTCCGCCAAAGCAAATTTTATCTGTGCAGCGGTATAAATTGGCGATGGATAATCTGGTTCGTAAATAATCTCACTCGCTATAAAAGAATAACTAGGAACGTTTCCATTTACATTCCCATTAGGAGCCCCTACATATTCAGCATCTATCCCTCCAGGGAAATTAGTTATTGTTGAGATACTATCTCTAGCAGGAACTGCAAACTCAAACAACCTTGGATCCATATTATCTCTCAAAGATTCAACCATAGTTCGCGACAGGATATAATCCTCTCTTGTTCTAAAGTTATCCATCCATGGACTATCACTGGCATCATCTGTTCCATAATGATATTCAATATTATCGGCATTGTCCATTACTAACAATCCAGAAGCCACAGTCTCTTCAAACTTAGTTTTAGCCAATGTTGGATTTACATCGGAAATTCTCAATGCCATGGTCATTTTTAAATTATTAGCAAATGCTTCCCAACGATCCATATCTCCAGCAAATAATATATCGCCACTTGGCCCTGATGCGCTATGATCTATGGTAGCCAATACATCTTCAATTTCAGCAAACATAAAATCATAAAGACTCTCTTGAGTATCAAATTTAGGTTGCGGATTATCTATTCCCATAAAAGCTTCAGACCAAGGTAGTGCCCCCCAACGATCTGTCATATACTGTAAAAAATAAGCTCTAATTATTTTAGCTGTTGCTATTTGATTTGCATTAGCTCCATAAACAGCCACATCCTCCGCGGTTTCAGGGTCACTGTTAATAGCAATAATTTCATTTAAATCTTGTAAAGCTCCTGTATACCATCCGTCGTAACTATAGGTTAGCCCAGAATATCTTGAAGCTCCAGGATACTGCCCTTCTGTAATATGTTGCATATATAATATTGGGGTTTCATCCACTACAATATCAGGAATGCTTGTTAATGCATTAGTTAAAAGTTGAGAAGTAACCGCACTGGTTGGTCCATTTGGATTCTCATTGGTATCGTCATAATCTATGGTGCTACATGAACTACATAATACAGTTATACATGCCACTATCTTTATATGTCTTAATATGGTATTCATCATCATTGTTTTTTTAGAAAATTAAATTCAGGTTTAAACCAACAGTACGAGTCATTGGTAAAGTCCCCCCTTCTGCCCAATTTATATCATTTCTTTTTTCTAATTCTGATGGGTCAATCCATGGTTCATCAGAATAAATTAACCAAACATTATTGGCATATAAGCTTATTGAAGCTCCCGAAAGACTCAGTTTTTCTATTAACGCCTTATTAAAGTCATATTTCAAACGAATGGTTCTTAATTTTATATAAGTAGCATCATGAAGGTTATTCTCATAGATGGTCCCTAAGTTTCCAGAGTTATATAATACCTGTGGATCTACATAAGCATCCACAACAGTTCCATCGCTAATTGGATTTCCGTCAGCATCCAATCCAGTTTGAAGCACCCCTACAATATGCTCTCCTCCTCCACTACTTACAGGATCTCTCTTGGGATTCCCCAAATCATTTAAACCAGCAGTTTTAGCAGAAAGTCCAGAATGGTCTAAATAACGCTCTGTACGTGAGTAATACTTTCCTCCTTTTTGAAAATCGAATCCTAAATTAAAAGAGAGGTTTTTATACTTGAAGTTTGAAACAATTCCGCCTGTATAATCTGGTAATAGGGATCCTAAAAATTTATTCTGCTGAATACTATAGTAATAGTTTCCATCATTTTCGGTAAAAAGAATATTCCCATTTTCATCCTTAGCATATCCTGTTCCGTAGAACAATCCATATTCTTCCCCTACTCTCTCTTGCAACCTTATACTAGTACTATAGGTACTTAAATCTCTAGCATCAATCCCTGGATAAAGTTCGTTGACAACCTTTTCTAAAGTTGCAAAATTCACCCCAAGAGTCCAAGTTACATCTTTACTCTTTATAATATCTCCTGTTATTCCAACTTCAAAACCATTTGTAGTTTGTTTTCCACTATTCACGGTAATATTAGAATATCCTGTAGCGCCGTCTAAAGGCACATTAATAGGAAGATCATTGTCTATTCTATTAAAGTAAGTTAAATCCAAAGAAACTCTATTTCTAAAAAATTGCAACTCAGATCCTATTTCAAATTCATCCCTAGTTCCTCCTCTTAAAATAGGATTTTCTTGATTATTAGATACTGAAAGTCTTCCATTTCCTTGATACAAAACATCCACATCATAAACATTACTAGTTAAATATGGATCTGGAAAAAAAGGTGCGCTAGCATAACCAGCTCTTAGTTTAGCAAATGTTAAAATATCATTTTTGGGAAGTATTTCATGCAACAGAAAACTAAGAGACCCTCCATATGTTTCTACTCGGTTATCATCGGCTCTAGCCGTTGAAGACCAATCTAATCTATATGACCCATCTATATATATTGTTCCTTTATATCCTAAGGATGCTTTAGTAAACAATCCATTTCTCTTCTCTCTTTCAGTTAGATTTTCAGCTGTAACAGGATCTTGAGAACCAGCTAGATTATAGAAATCAGGTATTGTAAGATCTCCATTGGTAGTACTGTATAATGATCTGTAATCTTCCTCTATTTTTTCCCCTCCAACAACAATGTCAAGATCTAAATTTTCATTAAATAAACGCTTATGATAATTAAGCATTCCAAAGAAGTCTTGCCGCTCTCTTCTACTTTGCTGCTCTGAATAAAAAGCAGGATCTAATAAACTAATTGTTGTAGCTCTATCATCTGCTAAGTAGGAATAAAAAGTTCTTCTTACATCGAATGTAAAATCAAGATCATCTGTTATCTCATAAACAATCCCTATTTTACCAAAATATGAGTTTTTATAATCATGCCTTTCATTTTCATAAGAATGAAAATAAGGAGAATCCCAATACAAAGGCCTAGCATCTCTTGGACCTCTTATATTCCAAGACACTGCTTGTCCATTTCTCATATAATCCTGTAGTCTATTAAAATCTAATTGTCTTTGCCACCATTGATTAAAATTAGAGCCTAAATTGCCATAACCTTGATCCGGGTTATTCAATCTATCTCTATCCTCTATATTAATATTTGCTACAAACTTTAATTTATCGGTAACATTATAAAAAGCATTTAACGCTACTTTAGTGTATTGGTTACTTGTATTTGGAATCACACCATTTTGATTAACATAAGACACTGTACTCATTACATTATAATCTTCACCAGCTTTAGAAAAAGAAACCGTAGTATTATTGGTGAGGGCAGAATCGTAAAAACTTCTTACATCGTTTGGAGATTGTGTCCAAGGTCTAAGCTCTCCAAATTCAGGAGTACCTGGAATCCAACTATCCCAATGTCTCACCATTTGTCCATCTAACCTTGGTCCCCAACTTTCATCAGCCCAAAAATCTGGGTATTGCTGTCCGTCAAATGAAGCCCATGATGCAGGGTCTTGAGCAGGATCATAACTAAACGTATTAAAAGTTTGACTATATCCCCCTCCATATTCATTTTGATATTTTGGTAGGGCAGAGACCGAACTCAACCCAACAGAGTAATTCACTTCCACTTTAGCAGCACCTATAGCACCCGACTTACTGGTAATGATAATTACCCCATTTCTTCCTTCAGGGCCATAAATTGCAGTTGCAGAAGCCCCTTTTAAAACAGACATCTCAGCAATATTATCTGTATTTATATCACTAGAATTATTAATCCTAACCCCATCCACTACATAAAGCAAATCGTCATTTCCTCTAAGTCTAACTTTAGACTCCCCAAAAGTAGAACTACTGTTTCCAACCACCTGAATCCCAGAAACCCTACCAGCCAAGGCATTATTAACATCTGTTTCTCTAGCCTGAACTAACTGATCTCCTTCTACAGATTGCTGAGAAAAACCCAGTGCTTTTTTCTCCCTTCTAATTCCTTGCCCTGTTACTACTACTTCAGCCAAGGCCTGAGCATCTTGCACGAGCGCTAAATTAATTTCATTAGAAGTCCCTACTGTACGTTCTTCTGGTTTTTGTCCTACATATGAAAAAACTAATATATCTCCTACATTAGCTTGAATAGAATACTCACCATCAAAATTTGTTTGAGCTCCTACTGCAGTTCCTTTTACTACAACATTTGCTCCAGGTAGGGGTAAACCATCTTGATCTGTAACCACTCCGGTTACAGTTTTTTCTTGCGCAAAAATAAATTGCACATTAAATGCTAGTACTAGCATTAAAAATACACTCAATTTTGATTTCATTATTAAATATAGTTTTTGATTAGCGGTACTAACTTATAGAAATTTATGTTAAAACTATATTGAAAAACTAAAGAATAGTTAATTTTAATGAATTATTATTAGTGATTTAAATAATTAGGTGAAAAAAAATCAATAATATAATATCTATCTAATATTTTAAGAATGTGTTAAATATTGTTAATCAAGTAAGAAAAGTCTATAGATTTAGTAGATAATACAATTCTATTTTATCTGAAAAAAGATACACTAAACGTAAAAAAAATGTCGTTTGGAACTAGTTCCAAACGACATTTTAGCCATTCATTATTCAATAATAAATAGTATAATTTTCTATCTTATCTATTAACTTAGATAGAAAACTTTAATATTTATTTTGATCGTCTTCTGTTAAGTTTGGATTTGCATCAATCTCAGCTTGTGGAATTTTCCATATCCATTTTGGATTCACCGAAGGTTTAGCTTGCATAAATCCATTCTGATATAAAACCTCAGCAGCTCCTGAATTTGATTGATCTAAACCTTCATCCCAACGAATGTTATCATGAAAGCTAAATCCTTCAGCCCACAGCTCTACACGACGTTGAAATTTAATTTGCTCCATCAATGATTCTTTAGTTCCAAAAGCAGTTTTATCAAAAGCTGAATCCCTCTTCTCTCCTAAAATAGCCAATGCATTTTGAGCGCCAGAAATATCTCCCAACATAGCCTTTGCTTCTGCTTCTATCAATACCATTTCTGAGGAACGCATGTATATTACATCATCTGGATCTGTGGTTCCTGGATTTTTCTGTAAAAACTTAACATTCATATATGGATGCGTATTATGCCCTGTAGTCATACCATAAGTAGTTATAATATCTTCCCAAGCATCCCAAAAGTCATCGTCATTATCATAATTAGGATCAGTTTCATAACTTCCTCCTTGATCATTAGAAGCACCAGAATTTGTGTTAGGAGCTAAAGGCAACCATGCATCTGCACGATAATCTGTAGCAGGAATTTGATTATATAATTCACTACTAATTAACTTAGGATTACTTCTATTTTGAGACCCATTAAAGGTTGAGCATATATAATAGAAATAGGATTGGAAATAATTCGTTTCAGCATCTATTACACGTCCACCCCAAATAACTTCTGATAAATCAGTAGTATTAAATCCTGTTTTCCATGCAGCTTCATCAATTAAAGAGTAACCATTTCTAGCTAAAGCTGCTGCATCAGCAGCTTCTTTCCATGCTCCTTTTGACAATGCAATTCTTGCTTTTATACCATAAGCGGCATTTATTGATATATGAGATTTATTTGCTGCTGCAGAAGCATTTTTGAAATACCCAATAGAAGTATTTATATCATCTGCTATTTGTTGATAAATAACTGCCACTGTTGAACGTGGTTGACTTGTATATGGTGCTTCTGTTGCTAATAACAAAGGTACTCCTGGATCTGTATCTGGACTACCTACCAAATACCCTTTTGCATAAGTCATTATTAATTGATGATAAGCCCAAGCTCTATAAGCATGTGCTTGTGCAAGAATATTATTCATCTCCTCATCAATTACAAACTCTCCTTCAGCAACTTCATTAATAATAGAATTACAACTAGCGATAAAATGGTAACGTTGGTACCAAAAATTTTTCACAGTAGTAGAACCAGCATTGATGTGGGTACGCCATTGTAAATCTGAAGTCATCCAACCATTCCCTGGAGAAGAGTGGATTATATTTCCTCCCATTGCATCTAAAGCAGGTATAAAGTGACTTTGTCCACTTCTAGAACTCTCAGCCCCTGGCAATGGAGACTGTGCATACATTTGTCTATGAAGACCTTCAAGTATTAACATCATATTTTCAGGAGAAGAAAGTGCATCGTCTGCTGAAATAGCATCTGTTGGTGTTGTGTCCAAATAATCTTCTGAACAACTTATGGTAAAAAGTACTGTTGAGACTATCAACAAATACATATAAATTTTTCGTAACATAATTTTCAATTTATTATTTTTTAATTCCCCTTAAAATGAAACATTAACTCCAAAAGAAATTACTCTAGATGGGTTATAATCATTTCCTTCTGGTGTTCCTGATAAATTATACATTGGGTTCAATCCTCTTCTTTCAGAATCTATAAGTAAGTTCTCTCCAGTAACATAAAATTGAAGTTTACTTAATCCTAACGGATCTAGGATATCATTACTAAAATTATATGCTAAGCTTACATTCTTAACTCCAAAATAAGAGGCATCGGTTAGAAATCTTGTAGATCCTGATACCAATTGATTTGGTGCTCCATTTTCCAATCTTGGAACATCTGTAATATCTCCAGGTGCTTTCCAAGCATTCATCATATCTGGATGAAGCGATTCTCCATATTCTCCCTCATGCATCATAGCCGCATAACCATAATCTAAAACTTCTCCCCCTATAGAATACAAAAGAAGTACACTAAGCTCTAAATTTTTATATCTAAAGCGATTGGTAATCGATCCAAATAAATCTGGGATTGGCGTGGAGTTTGCATATGCTTTCCCTGCATCTTGATAATCATTTGTAGTTTCATGGTCTCCATCTGCATTTAGTACAGGAACTCGGCCCCCAGTGTCTACATCATCTTCATACATATAATACAATGCATCCCCATTATCTGGATCTACTCCAGCATAATCATAGATAAAGAAGTCGTACCTAGAACGTCCAACATCCCATCTCTTCGAACCATCAATAAATGGTGATGGAATATCTGTAATCTCATTCTTCAGAGTAGAAGCTTGAACAGTTAAATCCCAATTAAAATCATTTGATCTTAGTAACTCCCCAGTAATACCAATTTCAAAACCTTCATTGTACATGTCTGCAATATTTGCTGGTCCTTCATTTAAACCATTTGAAAGTGGAAGCGGTACGTTGTATAATAAGTCAGAAGAATTTTTTCTGTAATACTCCAAAGAACCGTGTAATCTATTATTAAAGAAACCATACTCCAATGCAACATCCCAGCTATCTACTGTCTCCCATGTCAAAGCATTGTTTCCTAAATCTGACCAATATATCCCTGGATCCCCAGCATTTGTATATAATGAGTATCTAGGCTGAGAAATGTAATAATCGTTTAAATCATCGTTACCTACTTGACCAAAAGACGCTCGCAATTTTAAATTATTAACAAAATCAACATCTTCCATAAAACCTTCTTGGTCTATTCTCCAAGATCCTCCTATTGAATAAAAATTACCCCATCTAACATCTTTATTAAATACTGATGATCCATCGCGTCTTGCAGAGGCACTTATATAATATTTATGTCCGAAGTTATAATTCAACCTTGCAAAATATCCTTCAAGTCTCTTATCTGAGCTATATCCAGATAAATCTGAGATAGTAGAAAAATTATCGAACTCATAAATCCCTACAGCTGTTTGGGTATTACTAGAACCATCCATTTCACTATAATGACGGTTAAAACTTTCGTGTCCTAAAGTAACGTCAAAATTATGTCTCCCGAAGTCCTTATTATAGGTAATAATCTGATTAAAGTTTTCTACAGTTCTTCTAAATCTCAACTCACCATAGCGACCAGCAGGCGCTCCATCTCCTACAATGTTGTTTTCGTATTCCTTATTTATATAATCATTAGTATCTTGACCATATAATAATTTAAAATTTAAGCCTTCTAAGATTTTAAAATCTGCAGTATATCTAAGACTTATATTATTAATTTTAGTAACATCACTATTAAATAAAGCTTCAGCAATAGCATGACGCCCTACGTTTACGGGTCTAGAACGAATTCCATAATCTGAATATCCTTCACCATAATCAAACTGAGTTGCTCCTTCAGCATCTAAAATATAATCCCCTGTAGTTGGATCCACCACATATACTGGATAAACTGATCCCATTCCTTTTGCAAAACCAAATGGATTGGCAATAGAACTTCCTCTAGACATTGGTCCTTTTTGTGTGGTAGAAGAAAAATTCATGTTTGCTCCTAAACTCAACCATTCTGCAGGAGAAAAGCTCCCACTTAAACGATTAGTCATTCTTTTATAATCACTAGTTACAACATATCCTTTTTCATCTAAATAAGATGTTGAGAAAAACACGTTATGATTTTCACCACCTCCAGAAGCATTTAAAGAAAGATTTTGTCGGCTTCCTGTTCTCTCCAAAGCATCATACCAATCTAAACCTTGAGCAATTACTTGGGCATTTGGGTTTAATTTTCCATCTACCCCTACTATTTGATCATTAGGAACATTAAATGGATTATAACCCAAACGATTATAAATAGATGCAGAAGCCTCTGTAGCTGGGTCACTTCCTCCTAAAGAATTTTTATATGCCTGCCACATCATTTCGTAATATTGACCAGGCGATGCAGCTTCATACTCAGGAACACCTTTTGTAACTACCCCATATTGACTTGACATATTTACTTTAATACCAGTTCCTTTTTTACCTTTCTTAGTTGTTATCATAACAACTCCATTTGCAGCACGAGAACCATATAATGAGGTTGAAGCTGCGTCTTTTAAAACCGTAATAGATGCAATATCATCTTGGTTTAGACTATTAATACCTCCTTCAAACTGAATACCATCTACAATATAAAGCGGATCTGTATCTCCATTTAATGTACCCACACCTCTAATAACTATACTAGGTGAAGAACCTGGCTGACCAGAAGTTGATAAAACCTGAACTCCAGTTGTAGACCCCTCTACTGCTCCAATAGGAGAGGTTAATGTTCTTAAGCCAAAATCTTCAGCTTTAATAACATCTGCAGAACCAGTAAAGTCTTTCTCTGTAGAAGTTCCATAAGCTACTACTATAACTTCATCCAACGTCTGCGCATCTTGTTGCAAAGCAACATTAATAATATTTGAAGCTCCTACTTTACGTTCTACTGTAGTTTGCCCTACGTAAGAAAAAACTAAAATATCTCCTGTAGATGCATTAATGGAATAATTTCCATCAAAGTCGGTCTGACTTCCATTTTTAGAACCTTTGACCAACACATTAGCTCCGGGCAAAGGAATATTGTCCTGGTCGGTAACTGTTCCCGAAACGGTTACTTCTTGTGCAACGGCAAATTGAACAAGAAACGCTAAGAATAGCGAAAAAAACACATGTAATTTTGATTTCATTATTTAAATAAGTTTAGAAATTAGTGCCGCGAAAGTAGCCAAAAAAGTCAGTTTTTTGTAGGAAAGAATGCTTTTCAGTAAGAATTTTATCCGTTATTATGGATATACAAAAATCCAAATTATAATTTCATAATATCTTATTTTGAAGAGCCCATTTTCAATAAATTCATAATTCAAATTAACTAGTTTGGAAGTCTTTTTCCTGAAATTTCACCAGATAAATTAAAGGTTTCGCCTTTCTTTTTTATAAATTCTTCCTAACAAATCATCAACTAAATGAAAAAACTTTATTTTTGATGCAAAATTTAAACGGTTGACTCAAATACGTACATATCTATCCCTCATCCTCTTTTGTTTTTCTACTGTGTTATTGGCTCAGGAGAAAAAAGAAATTACCATCATTCATGGAGGAGATTTTAATAAAGATGAAGTAAAATATCCAGGTGCCTCTATATTTAGTAAAGACGATAGACAGGTTCAATTTGAACATCAAGGAATTGATCTTTGGTGCGATCTTGCTGTTTATTATCAAAAAGAAAATAAAATACAAGCCTATGGAAATGTCTTTTTTCAACAAGGAGATTCCATTAAAATGAATAGCGAATATGTAGAATACGATGGAACTACAAAAATTGCTTTGGCTAAGGAAAAGGTTGTTTTAAGAAACAACTCAATGACGCTAAATACCGAAGAATTAGAATTTGACAGAAATAAACAAGAAGCATTTTACGATAATTTCGGAACTGTAAAAGATAGTGCCAATGTCCTAACAAGCGATAAAGGTCGCTATTACATGGAAATTGATAAATACGAGTTTAAAAGTGATGTAAAAATTACCAATCCTGATTATGTAATTAATTCAGCCCGAATGGATTATTACACCAATACCAAAAACGCATATATGTACGGCCCATCAACTGTGGTTGGAGAAGACTATAAAATGTATTGCGAGCGTGGTTTCTACAATACGGTTGCAGAAACTGGTTATGGGGTTAAAAATACGCGTATAGATTACAGTGACCGGATTATTTATGGAGATAGCTTATATTTTAACAAGGCTACAGAATTTGCTTCAGCAACCAACAACATTAAAGTAATAGACACTGTAAACGATGGAGTTTTAAGAGGTCATTATGCAGAGATTTATAAAGCAAAAGATTCTGTTTTAGTTACTAAAAAAGCCTTGGCTATTAGTCTTTTTGAAAAAGATTCCATGTATATCCATGCAGATACTTTAATGGTTACTGGAAAAGAAAATGAGCGTATTGTTAGAGCTTTTAGAGACGCGCGTTTTTTTAAAACAGATTTAAGTGGAAAATGTGATTCTATTCATACGGACGAAAAAACTGGAATTGCGCAACTTATAACTAAAATTCCGCCAAATACTCCAGAAAACAAACTTTCCGCTTTCCGACCCGTACTTTGGAGCGGAGAAACACAAATGACAGGAGATAGCATTCATATTATCTCCAATGTAAAAACCGAGAAGCTAGACTCCCTCAAAGTGTGGGACAATGCTTTTATTATTCAGAAAGACTCCTTAAGTGGTGTAAAGTTTAAAGACTCTCTTAAACAAGGTTACAACCAGATAAAGGGAAAATATCTCTATGGTTTATTTGAAGAAAATGAATTAAGAATTGTGGATATTGTCAAAAATGCGGAACTTATATATTACTTATGGAATGATGATGATGAGTTGGTAGGGATAGACAAACGTCTTTGTGGACTTATCCAAATGGTAATGGAAGATAACGAAATTGACAATACCACCTCTTTTATTAATGTAGAAGGAATTATTTATCCCGATTCTGAACTTCCTGTTAACGGTCGTAAATTTAGAGGTTTCTATTGGCGTGGCGATGAAATTATTTCTAGTGTAGACGATTTATTTAGTGAAGAAGATAAAAACATAAAACTCCCTGTAATTAATGGAGTTAACAATCCTATAGATATTGATAATCCTAATTTAGCTCCAGAAGAATTAACTCCTATTAATCCTGAAGAAGAAAAAGAGGAAACGCCTACAAACACTGCTAATTCAGTAAATAAAAAAGCAACACTTCCTAAAAAAGCGCCTGTTAAGAAAGCTGAAAAAGAAGAAAGTTCTAAATAATGAAGCAAAACTTTTTAAAATATCAAGCACAAACGGGACCAACTCCCTTAGGTATAGAAGTTTCTCACGCAAGAGGTTCCTATATTTATGATCTTGATGGAAAATCTTATTTAGACTTTGTTGCTGGAGTCTCTGCCAATACGTTAGGCCATAGTCACCCAAAAGTTGTGAATGCTGTGCAAGAGCAAGCTGCTTCTTATATGCATGTAATGGTTTATGGAGAATATGCACAAGGCCCTGCGGTTGAGCTTGCAAAGTTATTAGCACAACAATTACCAGAACCTTTGAGCAGCACTTATTTAGTAAATTCTGGCACAGAAGCTATAGAAGGGGCTATGAAACTCTCAAAAAGAGCTACTGGAAGAGGAGAAGTTATTGCTGCAAAGCATGCGTATCATGGTAATACTCAAGGCTCTATGAGCTTAATGGGGTATGAAGAAAGAAAAAAAGCGTACCGCCCTTTATTACCTGGTATAAAATTTATTGAATTTAATAACGAAAAAGATTTAAAAAATATAACTACTAAAACTGCTGGAGTTATTCTTGAAACCATCCAAGGAGGAGCCGGATTTATAGAACCGAAAAACAACTATTTACAGAAGGTAAAAAAACGTTGTGAAGAAGTTGGGGCTTTACTTATCCTCGACGAAATTCAACCTGGTTTCGGGCGGACAGGAAGACTTTTTGGTTTTATGAACTACCATGTTACTCCAGATATTTTAGTAATGGGGAAAGGAATGGCTGGCGGAATGCCTATTGGCGCTTTTACCGCCTCATATGACATGATGGCACAATTAAAAGAAGCTCCAAAAATGGGGCATATAACTACTTTTGGAGGACATCCTGTTGTAGCCGCGGCTGCACTTGCCACCTTAAAAGAATTAACTACCACAACTTTAATTAAACAAACACTAGAAAAAGAAAAACACTTCCGATCACTTTTGGTACATCCTTTGATTAAGGAGATTAGAGGAAAAGGATTAATGTTGGCAATACTTGTTGAAAATGCAGAAGTTGCAAACTTTTTAGTACTTGAAGGAATGAAAAAAGGACTCATTCTCTTTTGGCTTCTATTTGAAACAAGAGCAGTACGAATTACACCACCATTAACCATTTCAAATGAAGAAATTGAAAAAGGTTGTAACACTATTTTAGAGCTTCTAAATGAGTGGAATAACCAAAATGTTAACTAATTTGTTAATAACAATAAGGTTTTTGATTCAATCATAACGCTTCAAGCCCTAAATTTATTAACGTAGAAATCTAAAAACGCATCGCTTATGCCATTTAGTGCTCACGAAGATCATAACCCACCGTTAGCAAAATTTGAATCAATGTTGAAAACTAATGACGTTTACTTCTTTGATTCGGAAGACTTCCAAGAGATAACACATCATTATCTTGATTCTGGAAAAGTTGCTTTAGCTAAAAAAGCTATACAAATTGGTTTACAACAACACCCTACTTCTTCAGAGTTAAAACTCTTACAAGTAGAGATTCTTGTTTTTGAAAATCGGTTTGATGTTGCTGAAGTAATTTTAGATGAATTGGAAGCAATAGAATCTTCTAACGAAGAAATATTAATCCAAAAGGCTAATATTTATTCCAAACAAGACAACCATCAAAAGGCAATAGAATTACTGCATGATGCTTTATCTATGACAGATGATAATGCAGATATTTATTCTTTATTAGGAATGGAATATCTTTTTTTAGACGATTATGAATCGGCTAAAGATGCATTTATTAATTGTTTAAATGAAGATTATGAAGATTATGCTGCCCTATATAATGTAATTTATTGCTTCGATTTCTTAGAAGATTTTGATGGTGCTATTACATTTTTAAATTCGTATCTAAATCAGAATCCGTATTGCGAAGTTGCATGGCATCAATTAGGAAAGCAATTTGTAAGTAAAAAAATGTACAAAGAAGCGCTTTCTAGTTTTGATTTTGCTATTTATTCCGACGATACTTTCATAGGTGCTTACCTAGAAAAAGGACGGGTATTGGAACGTTTAAAAAGATATAATGAAGCCATTGAAAACTACGAAATCACTTTAGGTTTAGACGATCCTACTTCTTATGCTTATTTAAGAATAGGAAAATGTCATGACAAGCTAGGGAATTTAGAATTAGCAAAAAAATTCTTTTATCGTACCGTTCATGAAGATCCGCTTTTAGACAAAGGCTGGATTGCTATAACCGACTTTTATTTTAAGCAAGGGAATTATCAAAAAGCACTATATTACATCAATAAAGCTATAAATATTGATAGTGAAAATGTATTATATTGGAAACGAAGCGCCAAAATAAATGAATTACTTCATTTTTATGAAGAATCAGATCTTGCCTATCAAAAAGCCGTAGAATTAGGAAACTATGAATTACAAACATGGATTTCATGGTCGGATATTTTATTGAAATTAGGCGAGTATGACAGCGCTATTCACACACTTTTACAGGCTTTAGAATTTTATCCTGAGCATGCAGACTTAGAATACCGTTTGGCAGGAATGTACTACCTATCTTCTGATGCTTTAAAAGGAACATATCATTTAAAAAACGCCTTAAAACACAACTATGAGGAGCATGATACTATGGAAATTTTATTCCCTGCAGTTTATAACCGCAAAACAGTAAAAAATATAATCCATAGTTTTAAAAATGCGTCCCTATAAAATTGCTATTTTTGTTCCCCTAAGAACAAAATATGCAAAGATCAATTTTAGACTACTTTATTATCACCCTTAAAGGTATTGCTATGGGTGCAGCAGATGTTGTACCTGGCGTTTCTGGAGGTACTATTGCTTTTATTTCTGGTATTTATGAGGAACTTATAACCTCCATAAATAATATCAGCATAGAAACTTTTAATATTCTAAGAAAAGAAGGTTTTAAAAAAGCTTGGAATCATATCAATGGTAATTTTTTAGTTGCCTTGTTTCTTGGTATTGCAATTAGTATTTTATCCTTAGCCAAATTATTAGCATGGCTATTAGAGACGCATCCAATTTTATTATGGTCGTTCTTTTTCGGACTTGTAGTAGCAAGTATTATTTTTGTTGGAAAACAAATTACAAAATGGAATGCTGGTAGCATTATTGCCTTTATAGCTGGAGCTGCGGTTGCATTTTATATTACCACCCTCCCCCCTATGCATGAAACTGGTGGAGCTCTTCATTTGTTTTTTTCTGGAGCCTTAGCCATATGTGCTATGATTTTACCTGGAATTTCTGGAGCTTTTATTTTAGTTCTCTTGGGTTCTTATGGTACCATTTTGGCAGCAGTAAACGAGAGAGACATTCAAACAATTGCTATTGTTGGGCTAGGAGCTATCTTTGGATTATTAAGCTTTTCTAAACTTTTAAAATACCTATTTACAAATTACAAAAATGTTACGTTGGCTGTTTTAACAGGTTTTATTTTAGGCTCTTTAAATAAAATATGGCCCTGGAAATTGGTTACCGAAATCAAAAAATTTGGCGATAAAACTATTATTATTGACGAAAGTACGAGTCCTTTTAATTATGATGGCGACCCGCAGCTATTATGGGCAATAATTTTGGCTATTATCGGTTTTTTAACCATCTTTCTTCTTGAAAAATTGGCTACCATAAAAAAATAAAAATGCAACAACCAACGCGTACACTTCTCGATAAGTTTTTCCTTTTCATAAAGGGATTAGCCATGGGAGCCGCCAATAAAGTTCCTGGCGTTTCTGGAGGGGTGGTTGCTTTTGTTGCTGGTTTTTACGAAGAATTTATTTACTCGCTTCAGAAAGTAAACTTAAAAGCTCTAAAATTAATCCTTAATGGACGGTTTAGAAGCTTTTATCAATATATAAATGGTCGCTTTTTAAGTTTATTGCTATTAGGAATGCTAGTGAGTTATTTTAGCGTCTCTAAACTTTTAGACTACTTTATAGCGCAAAAAGAATTGTATGTTTGGGCCGCTTTCTTCGGAATGATTTTAGGCTCTATTTATTATATAGCCAAGGATTTTCATTATTGGAATCGGAAAACCATTTTATCCTGTATCATTGGAATAATGATAGGTATCTCCTTAAGCTTTTTTAACCCAGCAAAACAAAATGAGAATCTATTTTTTGTGTTTTTCTGCGGAATAATAAGTGTTTCTGGGATGACGCTACCAGGCTTATCTGGTTCTTTTATTTTAATTCTACTTGGAAATTATGTACTCCTTTTAGTAGATTCTGTAAATGCTCTTTATGATACTTTTGCTGAAATATTTAAAGGCGATTTTAACTTTATAAACAACCAACAGCGAATAGAAATGTTGAAAATTTTAGCAGTTTTCACCTTAGGATCGGTTACTGGTTTGGTTACACTTTCGCATTTATTAAGCTATGTTTTAAAGCATTTTAAACATATTACCACCGCCATTATCCTAGGGTTTATTACTGGCTCTCTGGGAGTTGTTTGGCCTTGGAAAAAAACAATATACAGACTCAACGAATTTGGAGAAGTAATGAAAGATTCGGCTGGAGAAAAAATAATTGTTAACTACCAACGCTACCTACCACATATAAATAATACAGAAACATGGATTGCCATTGGCTTTGTTATTGTTGGAATCTTAATTGTATTAGGATTGGATTGGTACGGAAAACTAACTCAAGGCGAAACTGTAAAACATTAATTTTAATATACACCAACCGCCAAAACGTATAAAACTTACTTAATGAAAAAAGAACTTAGACATTTCGGATTATTAGGAAAGAATATTTCATACTCATTTTCTGCTGGTTACTTTACGGAAAAATTTAAGCAGCTCGATCTTGATAACCATTCTTATGTTAATTTCGATTTACAAAACATTGAAGAAATTAAAAATGTTTTAGCACAAGATAAAGATATTGTTGGTTTTAATATCACCATTCCCTACAAAGAAGCTATTATTCCTTTTTTAACTGAAATAGACCCAAAAGCAAAAGAAATTGGCGCTGTAAATACCGTAAAAATAACCAAGAACGGTTTGAAAGGCTACAATACAGATGTTTATGGCTTTTATAAATCTATAGAACCCTTTATAAAATCACACCATAAAAAGGCACTAATTCTAGGTACAGGAGGTGCTTCTAAAGCAGTAAAACACGCTTTAATTGACTTAGGTTTGGAGATTCAATTTGTATCCAGAACTGCATCGGAAAACAAATTGAGTTACGAGATGCTTACAAAACAAGTTATGGAGCAACACCAAGTAATTGTGAATTGCTCTCCAATTGGTACTTTTCCAAATACGGAAGTTAAACCTGCTATTCCATATGAATTTCTTACTGAAGAGCATTTAGTTTTTGACTTAATCTACAACCCTCCAAAAACAGCTTTCATGAAATATGCTGAAGCAAATGGCGCTACCGCAGTAAACGGAAGCAAAATGCTAGAACTCCAAGCTGAAAAAGCCTGGGAAATTTGGAATGGGTAGAAGTCGGGAGTCCGAAGCTAGACAGTGTTCAGTTTACAGATTGCAGTCTTTTTGGTTTATGGTTTATGGTTTATGGTTTATGGTAAATTAAAAATTCACAAAAGAATAAGGACAAAAAATCTATATTCTTTTCTCTTTATTCTATATTCTTCTCTTTAACTCATTAACTTTTTAACTCAAAGTGGCATAGGTTCAAAGATGCAAAGATTCAAAGATGTCAATTTGAAGATTTGGATATGCGGAAGTGAAAAAAGGTTTGAAGTCGGAAGACCGAAGTCGGGAGTGTTCAGTAGACAGATTGCAGTTGGTTTATGGTTTGTCGTTTTTAGTTTTTAGTTTTCAGTTTTTGATAAACTAAAAATTCAAAAAGTATCAGAATACAAAAATCTATATATATTGTTTCTTTATTCTTGTTTCCTTCGAACTTCCAACTTCCAACTTCCAACTCCGGACTTCAGACTATTTCAATCTTTGAATCTTTCAATCTTTGAATCTTTCAATCTTTGAATCTTTCAATCTTTGAATCTTTCAATCTTTCAATCTTTGAATCTTTGAATAAGCAATAGGCTTTTGATAAAATGCAAATTCGAAAAATCATAAGAACACAAAAATCTTTACTCTATACTCTTTATTCTTGTTTCCTTCGAACTTTTTACTTCCGTCTACCGACTTCAGTCTTCCGACTTCAAACTTCAAAACTTACCCTCAACTTTAAACTTTTTCACCTAATACTCAACAGTTCCAAACAAAACACTTGGCTAATTTGTTACTTGTTAGTATCTTTCAACTTGAAAGTATTGACGAACCTTAAACATTTACAAAATGTTAGAAGAAAAAGATGATAACCTGCAGCCAGAGGCAGACGGAAGTGAAAAAAATAGCGAGACGCCGCAAATTGACAATCAAGAGAGTGTTACTACCGAAGAAACGGTAAGTGAAGTGGAAGTAACTGCTGATGCTGAAGGAGAAAATAATGATGATCCGCAGAATGAAATAGATGAGTCGAATGCGGAAGATGCGGAAGATGAAGGACACAAAGAGCGTCATGAAATTCCTATGCTAGACTATCATGCCATGAATATGGATACGTTAGTTGAGGAACTCAATATACTTATTACAAAAGAAAAAATACAGGCTATAAAAAGTCATGTTGACCAAATAAAATCAGAGTTTGATCTAAAATTTCAAGAACTCTTAGAACAGAAAAAAGAAGATTTTATCCAAGAGGGAGGCAATGAAATTGACTTTAATTATTCTTCGCCAGTTAAGAAGCGTTTTAACGAACTATATAATGAATATAGAGATAAACGCAATCAATATTATAAGAATTTAGAACATCGATTGGATCTAAATCTAAAAAATAGATTAGATATTATTGAAGAATTAAAGGGCTTGATTAATGTTGAAGAAAATATTAACGACACTTATAAACACTTTAAGGAGTTACAAGAACGATGGCGAAATGCTGGTCCGATTCCACGTGTAAATTACAATGATGTTTGGCGCACCTACCACCACCATGTGGAGATATTTTACGATTTCTTAGATTTAAATAGAGACCTACGCGATTTAGATTTTAAACATAATTTAGAAGAAAAAGAAAAAATTATTGCTCAAGCAGAATCTCTTGCCGAAATGGGCGATGTAAACAAGGCCTTTAGAGAATTACAGTTGCTTCATAAAATATGGAAAGAAGATTTAGGCCCTGTAGATAGAGAACATCGAGATGCTATTTGGGATCGTTTTAGCGCTGCTACCAAAGCAATACATCAAAAGCGACAAGAATATTTTAAGAATCAAGATGTAATACATGAAGCTAATCTTTTAGTAAAACAAGATATTATTAAAAAGATTGAAGCTATTACGCAGCAAAAAGTAAATAACCACAGTAGCTGGCAAAAACTCATAAAAGAAGTAGAAGCTTTACGAGAAGAGTTTTTTAATGCTGGGAGAGTTCCTTACAAAGTAAATGAACAAACTTGGGCTGCCTTTAAAGAAGCTGTGCGTAAATTCAACAGAAATAAAAATTCTTTTTATAAAGGACTTAAAAAAGACCAGCAAGACAATCTAGATAAAAAAATGGAATTGGTAAAATTGGCTGAATCCCTAAAAGACAGTGATGAATGGGAAAAAACTACGCCAATAATGAAGAAAATTCAATCTGATTGGAAAAATATCGGTCATGTTCCAAGAAAATATTCTGATAAAATCTGGAATGAATTTAAGTCTGCTTGTAACCATTATTTCGATCGACTTCATGCTAAGAAAAACGAGCATTTTAAAGATGAAATGGAAGCTTTCGAACAGAAGAAGGCATATTTAGATAATTTAAAAGAATTCCAATTATCTGGAGACAAGGAAAAAGACTTAGAGCAAGTAAAAGCTATTATTGCCGACTGGAAGGCTATTGGAAGAATCCCTCATAGCAAAAAAAGCATTGAAGGAAAATTCAACAAAATATTGGATGCATTATTCAAGAAATTAGACCTCGATAAGCAAAAGGCGGAACTTATAAAATATGGGAACAAGCTAGATCAACTGGCAAATGCAGATAATGATACGCTAATTAATAATGAGCGTGTATTTATCCGTAGAAAAATTGACGAAGTAAAATCGGAAATACGTCAATTGGAGAATAATTTACAGTTCTTTAATGCAGATGAAAGCAATCCTATTGTAAAAGAGGTGATGAATAATATTGATAAACACCATGAAGATTTAAATTTATGGAAAGCAAAACTCAAAAAGCTTAAAAACATAAATCAATAATATATTCAAAGTAAGGTTACACACTATTTTATTAAAAAAAAAGCAATCTAAAAAGGTGTATTCAGAAAATACCCTTATTCCATATAAGTATGCGGTTGTGCATTAAATTGAAATAACAAAAAACCCCGAAAAAGGCTGTTCAGAGCTAAAATCGGGGTTTTCTTATTCCATTCATTTATGAAAACACAGAAAATTAGTGAATTTTCAGTATATACATTTTCCTTTTTTTATTTCAATATACTCAATAGCCTTTTTCCATAACCGCTTTTCATTAACGGCTCAATTAAAGCTATAAATTCTTCTTTTGTAATATAACCCATTTCATAGGCAGCACCTTCTATAGCTCCAATTTTAAGTCCTTGTCGCTCTTCAATAACTTCTACAAATTGCGAAGCTTGCATTAAAGATTGAAATGTTCCTGTATCTAGCCATGCAGTTCCTCTATCCATAATACCAACCTGTAATTTTCCTCGTTCAAGATACACTTTATTAATATCGGTAATCTCTAACTCTCCTCTTTTACTTGGCTTGATATTTTTTGCTATTGCCACCACCTCATTGTCATAAAAATAAATCCCTGGAACCGCATAATTCGATTTTGGACTTTGTGGCTTCTCCTCAATTGAAATAGCTTGCCCATTTTCATCAAACTCTACTACACCATATCGCTCTGGATCATGAACATGATATGCATAAACAATTCCGCCATCAGGATTATTATTTTCTTGTAACAACTTATCTAATCCAGTTCCATAAAATATATTATCTCCTAAAATCAAAGCTACTTTATCATTTCCAATAAAGTCTGCTCCAATAATAAAAGCTTCTGCCAAACCATTAGGATGTTCTTGTACCGCATATTCAAAAACACAACCATACTTTTTACCATCTCCCAGCAATTCTTTAAACAACGGTAAATCTTTTGGAGTAGAAATGATTAATACTTCTCGAATTCCTGCTCGCATTAACGTAGAAAGCGGATAATAAATCATCGGTTTATCATAAATAGGCATTAACTGCTTACTAACCGATAATGTTAATGGATGTAATCGTGTTCCTGAGCCTCCAGCGAGAATAATTCCTTTCATTTTTAGTTAAATGTTTAAAGTTTAGTGTTCATTTTCAGACTGATTTTTTCAATCCACTAATCATCTTAGCAATTTCCATCGCCATATCTTTTACCATTTGAGAGCTTTCGGTACTTATATAACTCAATTCCTTAGCAATTATAATTTGATTTACTAATTCCATTAAACTCCCATAAGCTATAGTGTAAAATCTTTTTTTATCTTTCTTTGAGTCCCGAGAAGTTCCTTCTGCAATATTTGAAGGAATCGAAATTGCCGATCGTCGAATTTGCGAGGTTAATGAATATTGTTCTTCTTTTGGAAAATCAGAAGTTAATTTATAAATAAATTTAACAAGCTGAATACTCTTTTCCCATACTTTTAGACTTTCAAACCCAAATCTATTTTCGCTCATTTTTTAATGGTTTAGGTCTATAAAACTTTACACTTCACTCTCAACTCTCAACTTTTCAACTTTTCAACTAACACCCATATTGCTTATCATAATACCTCTGATATTCTCCAGAGGTTACTTGCGCCAACCAGTCACTATTATTTAAATACCAATCGATAGTTTTTGCTAGTCCTTCTTCAAAAGTAACCGAAGGCTCCCACCCTAGTTCTTTGTTAATTTTAGAAGCATCAATAGCATAACGTAAGTCATGCCCTGGTCGGTCTTTTACATAGGTAATCAATGCTTCCGATTCGCCTTCCCTTCTGCCTAACTTTTCATCCATCAATTTACATAGCAATTTAACCAAATCGATGTTTTTCCATTCGTTAAAACCTCCAATATTATAAGTCTCCTGATTTCCTCCTTCATGAAAAGCTAAATCAATAGCCCTTGCATGATCTATTACATACAACCAATCGCGCGTATAATTTCCATCTCCATAAACTGGTAATGGTTTTTTCTGAATGATATTATTGATAAATAATGGAATTAATTTCTCCGGAAAGTGATTAGGCCCATAATTATTAGAACAATTACTTATAACATATGGCAAACCGTAAGTTTCTCCATAAGCTCTTACAAAATGATCTGAGCTTGCTTTGGAAGCGGAATATGGCGAGTTTGGATCGTATGAAGTGGTTTCGGTAAACAAACCATCTTCTCCTAAAGACCCATAAACCTCATCGGTACTTACATGATAAAAACGAGCCCCCTCCCAGCCTCCCCCATTGGGGTGAGGAGTGTGTAACCAAAGTTTTTTTGCCGCATTCAATAAATTCATTGTCCCGATAACATTTGTCTTAACAAAAGCCAACGGATCTTCAATAGAACGGTCTACGTGACTTTCTGCCGCCAGGTGTATTACTCCATCGAATTTATATTGCTGAAATAGCTGATTTATAAACGACTCACCTGTAATGTCTCCTTTTACAAAAGTATAGTTAGCAGCACTCTCTATGTCCTTCAGGTTCTCTAAATTCCCTGCATAGGTTAAAGCATCCAAATTAATGATTTGATAGGATGGGTATTTATTTACAAACAACCGAACCACATGAGACCCTATAAATCCTGCTCCTCCAGTTATTAAGATTTTTTTATTTTTATTATCAGAACTATTATTCATTTTAACCTTGGTTTTCTTTACCTATGAAAAAAAATTTAAGGCGATTCCCAATATTTTTTTCACTCCTATCACAAAGGTATTACAATCTCTCTGTAACCAATTCTTTAGGTAAAAAACTTTTCACATCGTAAATAACCGTTCGCGGACTAGATTTTAACTTTTCAAAATCCAATTCTAAAAACTGATTATGACCAACTGCCAAAACAATAGTTTCGTATCTCTCTGTTATTTCATCTATTAAATCTACTCCATAATACTTTTTCACTTCCTCTTTATCTGCATATGGGTCGTAAGTATCTACATTCAAACCAAAGCCTTCTAATTCTTCAATAACATCTATCACTCTAGAATTTCTAACATCGGGGCAATTCTCTTTAAAGGTAATTCCCAACACCAATGCCTTTGCATTTTTTACTGGAAGCTGATCTTTCACCATCAGTTTAACGATTTTATTGGCAATAAAAATTCCCATATCGTTATTAATACGTCGTCCAGATAAAATTACCTGTGGATGGTATCCTAATCGTTCTGCTTTATGAGTTAGATAATATGGATCCACTCCTATACAATGCCCTCCTACCAAACCTGGACGGAAAGGTAAAAAATTCCATTTAGTGCCTGCCGCTTCCAATACCTCAACGGTATCTACTCCTATTCTATCAAAAATAAGTGCCAATTCGTTCACTAAGGAAATATTAATATCTCGTTGCGTATTTTCAATAATCTTAGAAGCTTCTGCCACTTTTATACTCGATGCTTTATGAGTTCCTGCGGTAATTATACAGTTATAAAGTTTATCCACCTCTTCAGCTATCTCGGGAGTACTTCCTGAGGTTACTTTCATAATATTTGGAAGTCTTCGCTCTTTATCCCCTGGATTTATTCGTTCTGGGGAATATCCACAATAAAAATCTTCATTAAATACTAATCCGCTTGAAGCTTCTAATACTGGCACACAATCTTCCTCAGTACAGCCAGGGTATGTTGTAGATTCGTACACAACAATATCTCCTTTCTGAAGATATTTCCCTACAGTTGTACTAGCAGAAATTAATGGTGTTAAATCTGGCTGTTTAAAATCGTTTACTGGTGTTGGAACCGTTACTATATACATATTGCAATCTTTCAGATCGCTTTCATCAGAGCTAAAAATAAGTCCTTTAGCGTCTTTTAAATCATCATCTAAAACCTCATCTGTAACATCTTTTCCTTCTTTTAATTCTGAAACTCTCTTTTTATTGATATCAAAACCTATTACCGAAAATTCTTTTCTAGCAAATTCAACTGCCAATGGTAACCCTACGTATCCTAAACCTATTACGGCTATTTTATATTTTTCTTTCATGTGTATATTTATTGTTTTTTTTTGCGGTCACATGGAACATCCAAATAATCATTCCGTTGTGTGTTCAAAAATCATACATGGATGTTTCACCTTTATTTAATTTTATTATTTATCATTTAAAAATTGAGTTCCTATATCTTGCCCCCAATTTTTAACAACTCACAAAATAATATATCTTTTTATCATATACGAAGCGTTTGTAAAAATAGGCTTTCTTATTAAGAAACTTTAACCTTCTCCATGAGAAACTCCTAATTGTAGCAACAAAAAAAAAGAGGCTTTTGAAATAAATCAAAAGCCTCTCCCTGTTGTAAATATTTTTTTTACTAAACAATCATTCCAGCTGCAACTGTTTGATTAGTTGCTGGGTCTATAAGAATTAGACTTCCTGTCATTCTATTCTCACGGTATGAATCGTACATCAAAGGTTTTGTAGTTCTAATTTTTACCTTTGAAATATCATTCATATGAAGTTCTTTATCATCATTCTTTCGAGAAAGAGTATTGATATCTATCTTATAAATCACTTCTTTTATCATAGCCATTTGCTCATTTGAAGTATGACGAACCACATATTTTGTTCTCGGTTTTGCCGATTCATTATTTAACCAACACAACATCACTTCTAAATCTTGAGAAGATTCTGGTTTGTTTTTAGTGCGCACTATCATATCTCCGCGACTAATATCAATATCGTCTTCCAAAGTAATAGAAACCGACATTGGTGCATAGGCTTCGTCTATCTCTTCTTCAAAAGTGTCAATCGATTTAATTTTAGAGGTGAATCCAGAAGGCATTACTGTAATTTCATCTCCTTTTCTAAAAATTCCACTAGAAATTCTTCCAGCATAACCTCTATAATCTCTATGCTCTTCACTCTGAGGACGTAAAACTGTTTGTACTGGAAAACGACCATCAACTTTATTAATATCACTACTAATATGCATGGTTTCCAAAGTATCCAACAACGGAGAACCTTGATACCAATTCATATTTTCAGAACGCTTAACAACATTATCTCCCAACAAAGCACTTATAGGGATAAAACGTACATCTCTAACTAATAATTTAGAAGAAAATTCCTCAAACTGCGCAATGATTTTATTGTAATCTTCCTCTCTAAAATCTACCAAATCCATTTTGTTAATACAAACAATAATATGTGGTATTTGCAATAAAGAAGCAATAAAAGCATGCCGTTTAGTCTGCTCAATCACTCCATGGCGTGCATCTACCAATATAATTGCAGCATTTGCTGTAGAGGCACCGGTAATCATATTTCGAGTGTATTGAATATGTCCAGGAGTATCAGCAATAATAAACTTACGCTTTGGAGTTGTAAAATATCTATAGGCTACATCTATTGTAATTCCTTGCTCTCTTTCATCTCGAAGTCCGTCTGTAAACAAAGCTAAATCAACACCTTGATGTCCTTTTTTCTTACTCGTAGTTTCAATTGCTTCCAATTGGTCCTCGAAAATCGATTTTGAATCGTATAATAATCTACCAATAAGCGTACTCTTTCCATCGTCTACACTTCCCGCTGTGGTAAATCTTAATAATTGGTTGTTATCTATTTGCATTATTTTAGGCTTTAGGCAATAAGCTATACGCATTAGGCTATTAGCTTTTTGCTTAAATTATATAATTTACTTTTTATCTCATTAATTTTTATAGTCAACTCATCAAAAATGTCTTCAGAGATATAATTTAAATCCTTCGAAAGAAGAATGAAATACTCTAACTCATGTGCAGAACCTAAACATACTTGAATAAATCTATTAAAGTCCTTATCAGAATCCCGACCACATCCTTCACTAAAGTTCGAGGGAATAGAATAAGCTGCCCGCTGCATTTGAGACATCAATTGAAATCTTTCTTCAGAAGGGAAATTCTTCGTCACTTTGTAAATTTCCAAAGTAAACTCATGACTTAAGCTCCAAATATTATATTTTTTAAAATCCCTCATACAATTTAGATCTATAGAGCTTAATGCCATAAAGCGTACAGCTTAAAGCTTTTCTAGAAATACCCCTGTCTCTTTCTATCTTCCATGGCTGTTTCTGAGCGTTTATCATCTGAACGATTTCCACGCTCTGTTTGTCGCATTGCAGAAACTTCTTGTGCTATTTTTTCTACAGTATCGGCATCACTCTCAATACCTCCTGTAATTGTAATATCTCCTAAAGTTCTAAAACGAATTTTCTTTGTAAGTACTTCTTCATTTTCTTCTAATTGCAGAAATTCTGAATACGGAATCCAAGAACCACTTCTTCTTACCACCTCTCTCTCATGAGCAAAATACAAAGACGGAATTTCAATATTTTCTCTATTGATATAATTCCAAATATCCATTTCTGTCCAATTACTTATTGGAAAAGCTCGGAAATGCTCTCCTTCAAATTGCTTTCCATTAAAAAGATTCCATAATTCTGGGCGCTGATTTTTCGGATCCCACTGACCAAAATCATCTCGATGTGAAAAGAAACGTTCTTTAGCTCTCGCCTTTTCTTCATCTCTACGTCCACCTCCAATTGCACAATCTACTTTATTAGTTTCAATAGCATCTAAAAGCGTTGTAATCTGTAAGGCATTTCTGGTAGCACTTTTTCCTTTTTCTTCGGCAACTCTCCCCTGATCGATAGATTCTTGAACCGAACCAACAATTAATTGAACGCCTAAACTTTCTATTAAATCGTCTCTAAATTTTATAGTTTCAGGAAAATTGTGCCCCGTATCTACATGCATCAATGCAAATGGAATTTTTGCTGGATAAAATGCTTTTTTAGCTAAGTGAGTTACCACTATCGAATCTTTTCCTCCTGAAAATAATATTACAGGATTTTCAAATTGAGCCCATACTTCTCGCAATACATATATTGCTTCCGATTCTAACTCGTCTAAATAATTTAAATAATACTTACTCATTCTTATTTTGAGTTTTAACATCAATTTTTAGCTAAAATATTTTACTAAAACTGATACAACTTATCTTTAATTTCTAAATATATTTTTTCAACAGCCCCATCAACACTGTCGCTTTCTGTAATTTCAACATCGGCATTCTCTGGAGCTTCATAAGGAGCATTAACCCCTGTTAGATTCTTCAACTCTCCGCTTTCTGCCAGTTTATAGAGTCCTTTTTTATCTCTTTTTTTACAAATATCAAGCCCTATATTCATGTAAACTTCGACAAATATATTAGGTTTTATTGTCTTTTCTACATATTCTCTATCTTTTTTGTAGGGTGATACAAAACTTGCCAAAACTACAGCCCCAGATTTCAGTAATAAATTAGCTGTTTCAGCCACTCTTCTGATATTCTCTGATCGGTCTTCCTCACTGAAATCCAACCCCTTACAAAGCCGCCCTCTCATGTTATCTCCATCCAAAATAAACGTTCTTATTTTTTCTGAATATAATTTTTGTTCTAAGGCATCTGCAACCGTAGATTTACCAGAACCTGACAATCCAGTAAACCAAACAAGCAAGGAATTATGTTTATTCAGCAAATTCCTATCGCTTTGCGTTATATTAAATTTATATGGAAAAATATTCGGCTCCATTATTAAATTTTATTCTTTCGTTTATCCAATCCAAAGTTAATTTTATACCATGTACGTTCATGTAAATAATATAAAACCATTTTTGTAACCACTTCGGCACCTCCTATTTTAAGACCTGTAAATGGGTCTCCAGAAATAAACCAAGCTAACATCATGGTATCCAAAGTCCCTAAAAGTCGCCAAGTAATGGTTTTAAAAACATGCCGTTTTCTACTATCAGGAACATTTGCCTTAAACCAAATCCTTTCATGAAAATAGTAAAGCAACATCTTGGTTACTACTTCTGCTAACCCGATTTTTAATCCTGTAAAAGGGTTTCCCGAAATAATCCACGATATAATAATCGTATCTATTGTCCCAACAATACGCCAAGTAATAGCCTTAGCAATATGTCTTTTTCTTGTTTTATCTTGCATTTAATTTACAATAAAAGAAGGATTTACCAACTCTTTTTTATTATACACTAATCGTTTTTTAGTCTCGGCATCTATTACCTTTAAACCTGCGGCAGAACAGATAGCGTCTCCCGCACAGGTATCCCACTCCATTGTAGGAGAAAATCTAGGATAAATTGAAGCTTTTCCTTCAGCCAAGAAACAAAATTTTAACGAACTTCCTACAGAAACAAATACTACTTCCTCTCCCGATTGCCTGATTTCTTCAATATATTTTTTTGTTGCTGATGAAAAATGAGATCTACTCCCAATTACTTTTTTTACAGTGGAAGCACCAACCGCTCCATTCAACTCTTCAGCTTTACCCAATAAATCTTCTGAAAAAGTAACAGTATTGATTTTATAAGCCTTTTTTTCTGAAGTTAGTCCGAAGTATAAATCGCCAGAAACTGGAACATAAATAACACCCATTATCGGAAGGTTATTTTCAACCAAAGCTATATTTACGGTAAACTCTCCATTCCTTTTGATAAACTCTTTTGTACCATCCAACGGATCTACAACCCAACAACGATTCCATTGTTTACGGGTTTCATAATCCATTATTTTATTCTCCTCACTAATAATAGGGATTTGTGTAGCCTGCAAATATGTATTAATAACAGCATTTGCATTTTTATCGGCTAAGGTAATAGGGGAATCATCCAATTTCTTTTGAATTCCGAAATCGTTTTGATGGTATATTTTTAGAATTTCATTCCCTGCTTCAATAGATGCTCGTATCGCAATATTTAATAGCGCTTTGTTTTTATGATTCATATAAACTGAAACTAATTACAAAACCTTAAAAATACAATAAAAGTAGTAAGTTGAAAATTGAAAGATTGAAAGATTTAATTTTGAATTTTAAATTTTGAATGCTTAATGTTGAATGATAAAAAACTGATTACTGTATACTGAACACTGAAATTTTGAATTTTAAATGCTTAATGTTAAATGATAAAAAATGATTACCGTTTACTGAAAACTGAACACTGAAATTTTGAATTTTGAATGCTTAATGTTAAATGATAAAAAATGATTACCGTTTACTGAAAATTGAACTTTTGAATTTTGAATGCTTAATGTTGAATGATAAAAAACTGATTACTGTTTACTGAATACTGAACACTGAACTTTTAAATTTTGAAAGATTTAATTTTTTTAGAAAACTAGAAACGCATATTGCTTAGAGCCTACAGCGTAAAGTTTATAAATTAAAACGGCACGTCATCTTCTCCAAAGTCTTGATTCATGGAGCTTCCAAAAGCTTCGTCTGCACTCGGTAAATCTTTAGTTGCAAACGGATTCTCTTCGCCATCATTCATTTTAGATTGGAATTCGAAAGGCGAATCAAAGTCATCTAAATTATCAAACTTACCAAGCTGACCGATAAACTTCAGACGGATATTCTCCAAACCACCATTACGGTGTTTTGCAACGATAAACTCTCCTTGTCCCTGAGTTGGACTACGTTCATCGTCATCCCATTCTTCAATTTTATAGTATTCTGGTCGGTAAATAAAAGATACAATATCCGCATCCTGCTCAATCGCACCCGACTCACGAAGATCGGAAAGTAAAGGTCTTTTACTCCCTCCTCGTGTTTCTACCGCACGCGATAACTGAGAAAGTGCAATAACGGGAACACTCAATTCTTTTGCTAAAGCTTTTAAGTTTCGAGAAATTGTGGAAATCTCTTGCTCTCTATTTCCTCCTTTCTGACTCCCTCCAGCCGTCATTAACTGCAAGTAATCAATAATAATCATTTTAATTCCATGCTGAGATGCTAATCGGCGTGCTTTTGCTCTTAAATCGAAGATGGAAAGCGAAGGTGTATCATCTATAAACAAAGGTGCAGTTTCAAGAGATTTTACTTTTACATTTAACTGCTCCCACTCGTGTTTTTCTAATTTTCCTGTTCTCAATTTTTCAGAAGACAAGCCTGTTTCCGAAGAAATCAAACGTGTTATTAACTGTACTGACGACATCTCCAAAGAGAAAAAAGCTACAGGAATATTGGAATTTACAGCAATATTTCTCGCCATGGAAAGTGTTAAAGCTGTTTTTCCCATACCAGGTCTTGCAGCTACAATAATTAAATCACTCGGCTGCCAACCAGAAGTAAGTTTATCTAATTTATCAAAACCAGATGGAATTCCACTTAAACCTTCTTTATTAGAAATTTCTTCAATCTTCTTTTTAGCCTGAATTACCAAACTCTGTGCTGTTTCCGAAGATTTTTTAATATTTCCTTGCGTTACTTCGTATAATTTTGCCTCTGCATTATCTAACAAATCAAAAACATCGGTTCCTTCATCATAAGCCTCTTCAATAATTTCACTAGAAATTTTAATAAGACTTCGCTGAATGTATTTTTGTAGGATTATACGTGCGTGAAACTCAATATGCGCTGAAGATGACACTTTTTTAGTAAGCTGAATTAAGTAAAAGTCGCCTCCAACAGCTTCTAATCTTTTATTCTTCTTTAATTGCGCTGAAACTGTTAATAAGTCTATTGGCTCTGAAGTTTCAAAGAGCTGAACTACAGCTTCATAAATATATTTATGACCATCTTTATAGAAGGCATCGGGATGAAGTATATCTATAATTTCATCAACACCCTTTTTATCAATCATCATTGCACCCAATACAGCTTCCTCTAAATCAATAGCTTGCGGAGGGATTTTACCTTTCTCCAGCTGAATCACATTTGATTTATCAACTTTAATTCCTTGTATCGGGTTTATTTTTTCCATGAATGCGAATGTATATAATTGTAACCTGAAAAGTGGTTAAATTGAACGCTTGGTTTTTAACTAACTGTCAACAAACTAGTTGTTAATAACTTGTTTTTCTTGTTAATAAAGGTAAAAAAAACCGAAGCGCAAACTCCGGTCTTAACAATAAGGTAACAAATACGGGGATTTAATTTTTAAATACTCCCATGTTTGCATATTTATCCATTCTTTGATTTACTAATTCTGTTGGGGATAACTTTTTCAACTCATCATGAACTGTAGTAATTTGCTTTGCTACGGTTTTAAAAGTTGTTTCCCTATCGGAATGCGCCCCCCCAAGTGGCTCTTTTATAATATCGTCTACCAAATGTAACTTCTTCATATCGGTAGCCGTTAATTTAAGTGCATCTGCTGCTTGTTCTTTATATTCCCAGCTTCTCCATAAAATAGAAGAACAAGATTCTGGAGAAATTACAGAATACCAAGTATTCTCTAACATCATAACCTTATCTCCTACTCCAATACCTAAAGCTCCACCAGAAGCCCCTTCACCAATAATTAAAACAATAATTGGTACTTTAAGGCGTGTCATTTCAAGAATATTCCTTGCAATAGCCTCCCCTTGCCCTCTTTCTTCAGCTTCAATACCTGGATAAGCCCCTGGAGTATCTATTAATGACACTACAGGAATTCCAAACTTCTCAGCCATTTTCATTAGGCGTAGCGCTTTACGGTATCCTTCTGGATTTGCCATCCCAAAGTTTCTATACTGACGGGTTTTAGTATTATATCCTTTTTGTTGACCGATAAACATATAGGTTTGATCTCCTATTTTTCCTAATCCGCCAATCATAGCTTTATCGTCTTTTACATTTCTATCGCCATGAAGCTCTAAAAATGTATTTCCGCATAACGCTTTGATATAATCTAAAGTGTAAGGCCTTGAGGGATGCCTGGACAATTGTACTCGCTGCCAAGCAGTAAGATTTTTATAGATGTCCTTTTTAGTCTTTTCTAACTTTTTTTCCAATTGAGTGCATGTATCAGTAACGTCAACATCGCTTTCTGACCCGAGAACTTTACATTTATCTAATTGTTCTTCAAGCTCTTTAATTGGTAACTCAAAATCTAAATACTCCATGAGTCTTGTTTTGATAATTTTATTAGCGTACAAATATAAAACTTTAAACTATTTAGCCTGCCCTAGAGAGACATTTCTTTTCAACGAATTCTTTAAAATACCGTTGGCCAGCACAGTAGCTAAAATAATTAAGGCGCCTATGTAAAAACCTTCACTCATTTTTTCTGATGATCCTAAAATCATGTAAGCTAAAACAATTCCATAAATAGGCTCCATATTAATGGTAAGCATTACTGTATATGGGCTTATTAGCTTCATTACTTTTACAGATCCTATAAATGCATATGCCGTGCAAACACTTGCTAACAACAGCAAATACATCCAATCTGATGCCGAAAGTATAAAAAATTCAGCAGAGAAACCACCTGTAAATAATAAATATAATGTTATGAACGCAACACCACTTCCTAATTCATAAAAGGAAATAATAGAAGGCTTATATTGTTTGGCTAATTTTCCGTTGATTAAAGAAAAAGTAGCAGAAAGTAACGTAGCTATTAAAGCATAAACAATCCCTAATACATACTGTGTTTCTACACTGAAAATTATATACAAACCGGCAATAACAACAAGTCCGAAAAAAATTTCATACCAAATCATTTTACGTTTATAAAAGATAGGTTCTAAAATTGCGGTAAAGAAAGCTCCTGTAGACACTGTTGCTAATGTTACCGAAACATTAGAAACTTTTATTGCCATAAAAAAGAAGATCCAGTGCAATGCAATAGTAATTCCTGCAATAATTAATGTTCTCAATGCTTTTTTAGGAACTCTAAGTGAGAATTTCTTAAACATAACATAGAGTCCTACAAAAAATATTGCCAAAAGCATTCTAAACCATACAAGTGGAATTGCATCTATAGTTATAAGTGCCCCGAGCACAGCGGTAAACCCCCAAATAAACACAACCAAATGTAAATGGAGGTAGTTTTTTAATTTATCGTTTAGCATTTTTTAATAAGTAGATCGCAAGGATACCGAATAAAATATTAGGAATAGCAACAGCCAATAAAGGTGGGAAATTAGATTGTTCTGCCATGGTTCCAAAAACTTTATCAAAGAAAATATAGATAAAAGCCAAAGAGATTCCTACAGCTAAATTTACTCCCATTCCTCCCCTTCGTTTCATTGAAGAAACAGAAACAGCAATAATGGTTAAAATAAATGCTGAAATAGGCAAACTCCAGCGTTTGTATTTTACTACTAAATATGTGTTTATGTTTGGAGCTCCTTTCTTACGTTGCTCTTCAATAAAACTATTTAATTCGAATAAATTTTTTGTTTCAGCCACATAAGAAACAGGTGTAAGATCGTCTAAATCAAATTCAAACAGCGTATCAAGTCTGTTTTGCTTTTCAAGGATATCATCATTAACACCAATAGTACGTTTCATATATCCACTCAAACGGTAAATACTATCTTTATCTATCCAACGAATATTGCTAGCCGTAATTTTATATTCCAACTCGTTTCCGTCAAAATGTTCTAATGTAAAGTTGTACCCTATTTTTGTACTCGGAGTAAAGCTACTTACATAAATATACTCGTTATCATTTACCTGATTAAAAACCCGCGAAGTCTCTCGGTCCTTATCTCTTCCCCCTTTTAAATATTTTATTCGAAAATCGTTATAGCCTTCACTAGCTTTTGGCACTATAAACATTCCCATAACAAACGAAAATACTGCAATTATGGAAGCTCCAATAAAATAAGGTCTCAAAAAGCGCCAAAAAGAAATTCCAGAACTCAAAATAGCAATAACTTCTGTATTATTTGCCAACTTAGAAGTAAACCATATAATTGATAAAAAGAGAAATATTGGAAATAATAAACTAGCAAAATAGAAAGTAAAGTCAATATAATAGGATAGAATATCGGCAGTAGGCGCTTCATTATCTATCATTTTATCAACTTTTTCTGATACGTCAATCATAATTCCAATAGGAACGAACAACATTATCATAACAAAAAAGGTAGCTAAATACCTCTTAAGAATATACCAATCTATTATTTTCACTTGTTCTTTATTTCTGGGGTTTCAGACTTACTCCTCTCAACTATGGTTAATAAAACTGTAAGCTTAAATTATTTAGTATTCAGCTTAAAAAATTACAATCTTTTATCCATTTGCTTAACCATCTTATTTTTCCAATCTGTAAAATCTCCTGCTAAGATATGTTTTCTAGCTTCACGAACCAACCACAAATAAAACCCTAAATTATGAATTGTAGCAATCTGTTTTCCTAAATATTCATTTGCAGCAAATAAATGTCTTAGGTAAGCTTTTGTATAATACGTATCTACATCGGTAATTCCCATTTCATCGATAGGAGAAAAATCGGCTTCCCACTTTTTATTTTTTATATTAATTGTACCATGCGCGGTAAACAACATTCCATTTCTAGCATTTCTTGTTGGCATCACACAATCAAACATATCAATTCCAAGTGCAATATTTTCAAGAATATTGATAGGAGTTCCTACCCCCATTAAATAACGAGGTTTATCTTCAGGAAGAATCTCACAAACAACCTCTGTCATTTCATACATTTCTTCAGCAGGCTCCCCTACAGAAAGCCCTCCTATCGCATTTCCTTGCGCACCAGAATTTGCAATATACTCGGCCGATTGTCTTCTTAAATCTTTATAAGTAGAACCTTGAACTATAGGAAACAATGTTTGTTCGTATCCGTATTTATCTGGTGTCTCATTAAAGCGTTTAATGCATCTATCTAACCAACGGTGCGTCATGTGCATAGAACGCTTCGCATAATTATAATCGCATGGATACGGGGTACATTCATCAAAAGCCATGATAATATCTGCCCCGATGGTTCTTTGAATATCCATAACATTTTCAGGAGTAAAAAAGTGATAAGAGCCATCAATATGACTTTTAAACTTAACTCCTTCTTCCTTAATTTTTCGATTATCAGATAAAGAATACACTTGGAATCCCCCACTATCTGTTAAGATATTTCGATCCCAATTCATAAATTTATGCAACCCACCAGCTTGTTCAATAATAGAAGTTTTTGGTCTTAGGTAAAGATGATAGGTGTTTCCTAAAATAATATCAGGATTAATATCTTCTTTTAATTCTCTTTGATGTACTCCTTTTACAGTGGCCACAGTACCAACTGGCATAAAAATAGGTGTTTCAATTGCACCATGATCGGTTGTTACTACTCCTGCCCTTGCCTTACTTCCGGCATCTTTTCCACTTAACTTAAATTCCATTCTTGTTTCTAACTATTAAGATTTTTGGATTTTGATAGCAATAAACATCAACCTAAATCCTCCTTATGTTTCCTCACAAAGTGAGTTTTAAATCTGCAAAGATAATCAACAAAATTGCTCTTTCTTCATAAAGAACCTCTAAAACCTTACATTTAAAACAAATATGTAGCATATCTATGTAAAATTTACTTTGCTATGGTTTTATAAAGGTTTATTTTTGTTTAAGATAATTAATTAACAATTACAGATGCCAGACACACAACAATTAAACGATTTGACAACCCAAGTAAGAAGGGATATTGTAAGGATGGTGCACAAAGTAAACTCAGGACACCCTGGTGGTTCTTTGGGATGTACAGAATTCTTAGTAGCACTATACAACGAAATTATGGAAGTAGATACCAACTTTAAAATGGATGGTATTAATGAGGATTTATTCTTCCTTTCTAACGGACATATTTCTCCTGTTTTTTATAGCGTATTAGCAAGAAAAGGGTATTTCCCTGTGGAAGAATTAAATACTTTTAGATTATTAGATTCTCGTTTACAAGGACACCCAACCACCCATGAAGGTTTACCAGGAGTAAGAATTGCTTCTGGATCTTTAGGACAAGGAATGTCTGTAGCTCTTGGAGCTGCACTTGCAAAAAAACTAAACAACGACACACATACTGTTTATAGCTTACATGGAGATGGAGAGCTTCAAGAAGGTCAAAATTGGGAAGCTATTATGTATGCTGCGGGTAATAAAGTAGATAATTACATAGCTACAATCGACCTAAACGGACAACAAATAGACGGAGCAACAGACGATGTTCTTCCAATGGGAAGTATTAGACAAAAATTTGAAGCTTTTGGATGGGATGTTATGGAAGTTGAAAAAGGAAACGACCTTGAAGCTGTTATAGCAGGACTTAAAGAAGCTAAATCTAGAACTGGAAAAGGAAAACCAGTTTGTATTTTACTTCATACTATTATGGGTAATGGTGTAGATTTTATGATGGGAACACATGCATGGCATGGAAAAGCTCCTAACGATGAGCAATTAGAAAAAGCATTGGCTCAAAATCCTGAAACTTTAGGAGATTATTAATCTGTTGCCGAGAGATTATTAATTGATGTATAACTCTTAGTAAGCTAATATCAATTATTTATAACTCAATTTGCAGCGTATTTACATCTCGTATAGTGAGTAAAATGCTTCAGACCAAGCTCAAGAAGCATTCAAAGGAAAAGTTGAAAACATCTTGACGCAAATGTCAAAGCATTCAAATCTCGATTATCGAGTAAAACACAGAAATTAAAGAAATGAAAAAATACACATACACAGAAAAAATAGATACACGAAGTGGTTTTGGAGCAGGTCTTACCGAACTTGGTCGCACCAATCCAAATGTAGTTGCGCTTTGTGCTGATTTAGTAGGATCTTTAAAAATGCAGGATTTTATTAATGAAAACCCTGAAAGATTTTTCCAAATCGGAATTGCAGAAGCAAATATGATGGGAATTGCAGCTGGTTTAACCATTGGTGGTAAAATTCCATTTACAGGTACGTTTGCAAATTTTTCTACAGGAAGAGTTTACGACCAAATAAGACAATCTATTGCTTATTCTGATAAAAACGTAAAAATTTGTGCTTCTCACGCAGGTTTAACTTTAGGTGAAGATGGTGCAACACACCAAATTCTAGAAGACATTGGACTTATGAAAATGCTTCCAGGCATGACCGTTATCAATCCATGTGATTTTAACCAAACTAAAGCAGCTACTATTGCCATTGCAGAGCATGAAGGGCCTGTTTATTTACGTTTTGGTCGCCCTGCGGTTCCAAACTTCACCCCTGCCGATCAAAAATTTGAAATAGGAAAAGCTGTTAAAATTAACGAGGGTAGCGATGTAACAATTATAGCAACTGGGCATTTAGTTTGGGAAGCTATTCTTGCAGGTGAAAAATTAGCAGAACAAGGAATTTCTGCAGATATATTAGACATTCACACTATAAAACCTTTAGACGAAGAAGCTATTTTAGCTTCTGTAGGAAAAACTGGTTGTGTAGTAACCGCAGAAGAGCATAACTTCTTGGGAGGTCTTGGAGAAAGCGTAGCTAGAACTTTAGCACAAAATACTCCTGCGCCACAAGAATTTGTTGCTACGCAAGATACTTTTGGAGAAAGTGGAACTCCAGCTCAATTAATGGACAAATACGGATTGAATAGTGAAGCTATTGTTAAAGCTGTTACAAAAGTGTTAAAAAGAAAATAAACGGCAGTAATTTCAGTTTATAACATAATTAACATTTAAAAAATAACAGACAAACATGAAAAAATCAATCTTAATAATCTGCCTACTAGCAGGTTTCACAAGTTTTGCTCAATCTGAATCAGGTTTCGGACTTAAAGGAGGTTTAAACTTTAACTCCAATGGAGATGCCTCTATAGGTAGTGACATTGGAGATATTGGTTCCGATTCTCAGGTAGGTTTCCATGTAGGAGCTTTCGGGAAATTAGATTTTGGAACCTTATACGTTAGACCAGAATTGGTATACACTAACACCAATTCTGATTATGACGGTGATAAATTTAAAATGAGTAAACTGGACATGCCACTATTGGTTGGACTTAATATTGTAGGGCCGTTACATATTTTTGCAGGACCTTCTTTACAATACATACTCGACACCGATTTAGAAGGAGTTACTATAAACGATGTTGAGAATGATTTTACAGTAGGCTTAAATATGGGAGTTGGCGTTAATCTAGGAGAACGATTAGGAGTAGACCTGCGTTACGAAAGAGGATTTAGTGATAATGAAGCTGAATTTGTTGGTTTATCAGGAACTGGAAGAATAGACACCAGACCTTCTCAACTTATATTGAGTTTATCGGTAAAACTATAAAAGCATTCATTTATAAAGCATAAAAAAAACCAGCGCAGTAAACGCTGGTTTTTTTTATGCTTTGCTTTATCTTCTTTGGTAATTTTTCGATATAAACTTAAACATAGAGTAGATTTAACCACATAACTTTCAGTTATTTTAACCTCTAGAAAAATTAATTTCCTTCAATTCGAGAATCTGGATCTAAATAATCTGGAACACCATCCCCGTCTGAATCGTCTACAACTCCATCTTCATCATAATCATATTCCGCTTTTGTTAAAACACCATCTCCATCATCATCGGCATCTAAATAATTAGGAATTCCATCTCCGTCGGTATCATCGTTTCTTGGGTCTCCATCTCCATCTACATCTTCTAAATGAGAAGGAATCCCGTCTGGAGAAGCAGCTGTTTGAGAAGAAGAAATATATACAATATCTTCATCTAGCTCATTAAATTGAAGCATATCCACTTTAAAAATAAGTGGACTATATGCTGGAATTCCAGACTGAGCTGTGCTAAAATACCCTAACCCAGAAGGCATAAAAACAGCTCCTACTCCATAATCTTGAGTCCATTCTAATGTTCCGTCTGTATTTTCAGTAAAAGATGTTCCTACTTTTAGTTCTGGGAAAACAGACCCAAAACCAGCAACAACACTTAATGTACTAAATCTTACTTCTACATTGGAAACATCAAAAACTTCCCCATCAATTAAACTCCCCTCATATCTTGTAATTACTTGATGCCCCAGAGCTGGACTTTCACCAACACCTTGACGTGCTATTAAATAGTACAAAGTATGAGATACATCTTGAAAATCCATCAATTTCTGATCAACTTGTTCTATCAATGGAGTTTTATCAGCATTAGCCCCTGCAATCGTATCAAATACAATTTTATAATCAAAATCGGCAGGAGGGTTTTGAAACTCTTCATAATTATAAAAATGAGTTTGCAAATACAACTGTAACTCAGCATCATCTTCAGCTTCAACTTCAGCAACGTCTCTTACCTCTATTGTATCTCCTCCATCATCGTCATTATTACATGAGATTGTAAAAAAAGTACAGGCCAATAATAAAATAGGTATTATAAATTTAATCTTCATCAATCTTGCTTTTAGTATCTATATTTATATATTCCACAAATTCAGGTGCGCAAGATACTATTTTCTAGTATTTTTGCTTTACCCATTAACGAAATTTTTTAATTAGTGTTATGCGTATTGATAAGTATTTATGGTGTATTCGGTATTTTAAAACCCGAAATATGGCTACTGAAGCCTGTAAAAAGGGTCATGTTAAAATTAACGAGCAAAAAGTAAAGCCTTCTCGCGATGTTTTTCCTTCTGATAAAATAGAGCTCCGCAAGAATCAAATTAACTATACAATCAAGGTTTTAGACATCCCTGAAAGTCGCGTTGGAGCTAAGTTGGTCGATATTTACCGAAAAGACACCACTCCTAAAGAGGCTTTTGAACATGTAGACCTTCTAAAATATTCTAAAGATTATTATAGAAAAAAGGGAACTGGAAGACCTACAAAAAAAGACCGTCGAGATATTGACGATTATAAAGAAGAAGGAACATTGGACACTCCGAAAAAGGTTGATAGTTGAAAATATAAAGAATAGAGAGAAAAGGTCAGGAGTCCGAAGTCCGAAGTCCGAAGATTTTTATTCCTTAATTTACATTTTTAAATTTCCAAATTGGCTCATCCACAAATTTAAAACTTTGTCTCTTTGAACCTTTGAACCTTTCAAACTTCCAAACTTTGCCTTTTTTTCTTTCAGCGAAGCGGTCTTAAATCTTTATCCAAAAACTATTGTTATTAAAAATTTGGATGCGTCTATTAACTTTTCATGCATACAAAATCAAACTTTAGTATCTTTGGATAAAATTATTAAGCAATGACAATTCAACAAAATAAAATTCTCAACCATACAGAAATTGAGCATAAAATAAAGCGTATCGCTTATCAAATTTATGAAACTTATGTAGATGAAGAAGAAATTGTTATTGCAGGAATTGCTTCTAGCGGACTAGAATTAGCAAAAAAAATAAATAAAGTAATTACAGAAATTTCTGAAATTAAAACTACTTTTTGCGAAGTTAAAATTGACAAAGAGAATCTTTTAACTCCTGTTCAAACATCTATAAGCGAAAAAGAATACCAAAACAAAGCCGTTATTTTAGTAGACGATGTTTTAAATTCTGGAGGAACTCTTATTTATGTGGTTAAACATTTTTTAAACGTTCCTTTAAAGAAATTAAAAACGGTAGTTTTAGTAGACAGAAATCATAAAAGATATCCTGTAAAAGCCGATTTCAAAGGAATCTCCCTCTCCACTTCGTTACAAGAACATGTAGATGTTGTTTTTGAAGAGGGAAATGACGCCGTCTATTTAGGCTAATTTTTCTGAGATTTTAGTTGCAATTTCCTCTGGAGTTTCATTCGCTACCGAAATAATGTGATGCGACTTTAGATAATAAAAGTTTCTTTCAAAAAGATGCTTCCTTATAAATTCTGATAATTCTTTATCGGCAATATCTTTTATTAAAGGTCTTTGTGCTTTCTCCTTCTGAAGACGCTCTTCTAATTTATCAACAGATAGTTTTAAGTAAAAAACATTCGGAGTAGCCTCTAAGACAACCTCCATATTATTTCCAAAACAAGGAGTTCCTCCTCCTAAAGAAATTACTGCTTCTGGTTTTTGAGAAAGTAATTCGGTTAAATATTCTGTTTCTTTTCTTCTGAAATATATTTCTCCTTTTAATTTAAAGATTTCTGGGATAGATAAATTCTCTTTTTCCACAATATAATCATCAAAATCGATAAACATTAAATTGTTGTTTTTTGCCAAAACCTTCCCCACTGTAGATTTTCCGCTTCCCATATACCCTATTAAAATCTGCATCATTTATTTTCCAATTTATTAATTTTCACTGTTTTATATATTCAACATAAAAAAAAGACAAATTTATAGTAAAAATGGCTTGAATAATAAATAAATCATCTTATATTTGCACCCGCAAACGGGAAAAGTTTGCGACGTACTTTTAACATTACGTAATGACTCGATAGCTCAGTTGGTAGAGCACAACACTTTTAATGTTGGGGTCCTGGGTTCGAGCCCCAGTCGGGTCACTTTAATTTTTTATAATTGTTTTCTTTTGAAAATTTATTATTAAATTACGTTGTTACATTTTTCAATGTAACAAAATATGTATTTAAAATAGCTGCAAAGCTATTATTTTTTTAGACTCGATAGCTCAGTTGGTAGAGCACAACACTTTTAATGTTGGGGTCCTGGGTTCGAGCCCCAGTCGGGTCACAAAATGACAATTTAAATGTCATTAAAGATAAAAAAGTTGAGCTTCTTGCTTAACTTTTTTTATTTTAGCTACCTACAAACACCGGGATGCTGGAATTGGTAGACAGGCATGGTTGAGGGCCATGTGTCCATTAGGGCGTGTGGGTTCGACTCCCATTCCCGGTACAACAAAAGGCTCAGAAGTAATTTCCTGAGCCTTTTTTAATGTATATAGTTCTATTTATTCAAATTATTGTAAATTATCATTATACTCATACAGAGGAACTGAAACATCAAATTTTAAGCCCATAATCTCGTTTTTAAAAGGCTTTATCCTTTTTTTACATAAATATTGATTTACTTTTGCATAGCATGCAATAGCCACTTGATATACAGTTATAAAATGAAAAAAGACATAACCCAGCTAGACGACATAAAACTTCTTGTAAATACATTTTATGATAAAGTTAGAGAAGACGATTTGCTCAAGGATATTTTTAATGAAGTTATTCAAGATAAATGGTCTATTCACCTTGAAAAAATGTATCGTTTTTGGGAAACTGTTTTATTGGAGAATCACACATACTACGGAGGACCTTTTGCTCCACATGCCAAACTACCTGTAACAAAAGAACATTTTGACCGATGGAAACTTCTTTTTTTTCAGACCCTTAATGATAATTTTGAAGGAGAAAAAGCTGATGAAGCAAAATGGCGTGCTGAAAAAATGGCCGAAATGTTTTTATATAAAATTGAATATTTAAGAAGTTAACCCTGCTTTCTTTAACACCTTATTATTCAATATTTTCTTTTTTAGCTTAAAAATACGTGTGTACTTTTTATTAGTAGGATATTGCCTACTCGAAGTAATATTATTAAAAACTAAAGCTACTACTAATAAAATAAGGCATCCTGTTAATACTGGAGAAATTACATACATATATCCCAAATCTTTAACCTTTTCAGAACCTATTACTGCTATCAATGCAGTAGCCCCTCCTGGCGGATGTAACGTTTTTGTTATTTGCATAAACACAATAGACAAAGCCACAGCCAATGGTGCGGTTAACCATATTATATCTGGAAGAATCTGAAAAACTGTTACTCCAATTATAGCCGAAATAACATGACCACCAATTAAATTTCTAGGCTGAGCAAATGGACTTTGAATGGAACCATACACCAACACACTCGAGGCTCCAAAGGAACCTATCAGGAATAAATTTTCATATCTTGATAAGGATTCGCTGTGAAAAAAAGCCATTAAACCAATTCCAATAAAAGCTCCAATAAACGACCAAAAGTGTTCTTTTATATCTATTAGCGTTTCTTTATAAACAACATACCGTGTTATCCTCGCGCTTCTTTTAATTTGCTTTTTCAATGGATTTACAATTTTCTAAAGAAATTTCTTTTTTTTCAGCACAAAAATAACTCACTCTTAATAGACCTACCATAAATTAAAATAATCAAACAAAATGTTAGGATTAAATTATAATTTATACATTTCTGATTAAGAAAGAACAAATTTATACGCTCCAAAACCTACTCTTTGTTAAACAAAGGACTTACGTTGGAATATTATTTAGGTCTCTTTTTATGCTATATTTACTTTCTCTAAACTAGTTTGTTAGATGGTCTAAAATATCTTTTGCCATTTTAGACATATCATAATTATGCTGCCAATCCCAATCCAAGCGCGCTCTTGTATCGTCAATACTATCTGGCCATGAAGCAGCAATTTCCTGACGAAAATCTGGGTTATACTTAATCTTAAAATCAGGGTAATATTTTAAAAGCTCACTATATATTTCTTTAGGCGAAAAACTAACTGCAGAAACATTGTAAGATGAGCGAATACTAATATCTTCTTTTGGAGCCTGCATCAAATCTAAAGTTGCCTTTATAGCGTCTGGCATATACATCATTGGAAGGTACATATCTTCTGCTAAGAAACACTCAAACTCCTCTCCTTCAATGGCAGCTCTAAAAATATCTACCGCATAATCTGTAGTACCACCACCAGCGGCCGACTTATAACCAATTAATCCTGGATATCTTAAACTACGTACATCTACACCGTACTTTTCAAAATAATAAGCACACCATCGTTCTCCAGCAAGTTTAGATATTCCATAAACTGTTGTTGGATCCATTACACAATCTTGAGGAGTATTATCTGCAGGGGTGTTTTTTCCAAAAACCGCTATTGATGAAGGCCAATAAATTTTTTCAATCTTTCCTGCCTTTCCAATTTCTAAAACATTTAAAAGGCTATCCATATTTAATTTCCAAGTAAATAGTGGATTCTTCTCTCCAACTGCCGATAAAATTGCTGCTAAATGATATACTTCGGAAACCTCATATTTATCAATAAGCTCAACTAAGCGATTATTATCAAGAACATCTAAAACCTCAAAAGTGCAATAATCAAATTTATCTTTTGCATTTTCGTTTATATCCGTAGCTATAATAGTTGCACCTCCAAATTTATCTGCCAAAGCAGCAGTTAACTCCGATCCTAATTGACCTCCAGCGCCAGTTATAAGTATTTTACCCATATTAGAAATTAAAAAATTTGTAAAAAACAATCCTTTGAAAACTTCAAATTTTCACATTCGCAAATATCCTTAAATTTTAAGGAGTTTTTAAAGCAAAAAGCATTTTTTTTATTTTTTAACTTCTCTTTATTATTGAGAATTTAATTGTAATTTTTTTTATTCAAAACAAGCCATAGACAATCTTTTTAAAATCACTACTTTTGTTTAAAGACTTTTCGGTTTGAGATGAACATTATAAAAGAACATTTTAGCATTAAAGACCTTGAAAACCTTTCAGGAATAAAGGCACATACCATTCGTATTTGGGAGAAGAGATACAACCTACTTGAACCTAATAGAACCGACACTAACATTCGTTACTACTCTTTAAAAAGCTTACAGAAGCTGCTAAACATAACAACATTATACAATAATGGGCATAAGATTTCTAAAATAGCTAAACTTCCTGAAAAGGATTTATTTATTTTAGTGAAGGAAATTACCAGTAATAAGAGTCAGAAAAACTACTATTTAAACGATTTAAAATTAGCAATGATGAATTTTGATCAGAGTCTATTTTTTTCTGTTTACAATAGTCTTCTAGCTGTAAAATCCTTTAGAGAAATATTTTTTGAAATCTTCATTCCTTTTCTTGATGAGCTTGGCCTTTTATGGCAAACCGAAACAATATCTCCTGCACATGAGCATTTTATAACTCATTTAATCAAACAAAAAATTATTATTAACACAGAGAAGTTCCAACAACAAGCTCCCATCCATACAGACCGTGTTTTTGTACTATTTCTACCAGATAATGAGATTCATGAAATAGGATTGTTATATCTAAATTACGAAATAATGTTACGAGGTTATAAGTCGATTTACTTAGGGCAAACACTGCCCGTTCATGGACTCCAAAATATTGCACAGCATCATCAAAATATTACCTTTGTTAGCTATTTTACAATTACCCCACTCAAGGAAAATGTAAATAGTTATTTAGAAGAATTTAATTCTTACGTTGGCAATTCTGAGACTAACAATATATGGGTGCTAGGAAGTCAAATACAAGATATTAATATCTCTGATACATTGAAAAACGTAAGAACCTTTAGAAGAATTGATGAAGCCGTACACGCTATATAATCTTTTTTTATTCTGACACTAATTTATCTAGCGTACTCCTCATTTTGTCACTATTCCAATTAGCGGCTCCTTTTTCATCAATAACAATAGCTCCATCTTTAGAGATTAAATACGTAGCAGGTATCGATTTAGAAATTAAATGTTTAGGCACTTCAGAGAAACTATTAAACACTGGAAGCGTGTATTGATGTTTTTCCAAAAACTTCGCTAAAGTCTTCTTTTCTTCATTACTAACAAAGACAAAAACCACCCGATCTCCATAATCCTTATACAGTTTTTGCAGAGAAGGCATTTCGGCAATACATGGTGGGCACCATGTAGCCCAAAAATTTACAAGTACAACTTTTCCTTTTAAATCTGAAAATTCTAATTGTTCACCTTCTAAACTAACCAAACTCCAATTGTAATTTTCTAACACCTTTCTTTCTTCAGTAGTTTCAACACTAGGACTCATGGCTAACAGCCTTGTTACATGTACTTTTATATATGTTCCAATTGGAGTAAATAATAAAACAATTATTAATCCTAGAAATAATAAATTACTAACGGTTGATTTTTTTATATGCACATCTTAATAATTTAAAAAGTGTACTTTCATATACAATGGAAGCACACTTTTTTAGCAAAAAACTTCTTTAAAATTACAAAAATTTATCGAGTAGCAGTACCAGTTGGCAAGCTTCCTAAATTTAAACCTAAACTATGTACCTCTGGTGCTGTTGCAGTACCTGCAGTTCCCACCAAAGGCTTCAATGTAAACGGTGCCGGAGAATTATCTGGAGATGGTTCTACAGAAATAACAACTGTTTTCCCTCTTACATCCAACGGAAAAGTAAATCCACTAGGCGCATTTAAGAAAAAATCTTCCCCAGGAATAGGAGGACCAGCATTAGCCTCAGCTCCGCTAAAAGGGTTCCCACTATCTACAGCATCAAGAGCGGTAAAAGTACCAGTTGTAATTGGCCCTTCATCTGCAACAACCCAACCTTCATAAACCCAACCATCTGGTAAATCAGGAAGCTCTAAACCCGCTGTTGGCGGCATTCCTGGTAATCCAAACCACACTCCATTTTCATCATTTCCGTTATTAGTTCCAGTCTCATCTGTAGGTGTTCTTAAGAAAAAACTTCCGGTAGCATCAGTAAAATCTCCAACAATACCTGTTGTTAACGAAGCATTGTCATTAGAAAAATTTCCTACTAAAATTTTTGTATCGGCTGGCGCTGGATCAGAATCAACTGAAGGCTCTATAGAAAGAACAAAAGTTGTTGCTGCATCTAATACGGTCTCTTCTATTTCAAAATTAGTTTGAGAAAGAACTCCTTCAGAATTTACTGTAAACACTCCTGTACTTACTGGACTACCGTTAACTATAACCCATCCTTCATAAACATAATTTTCTCCAAGATCTTCTAGTCCATTAATATTTAAACGGAGTGTTTCTAAATCTGATCCATTATTATCGTCATCGCTACTACAAGAAACAAGCGTTAAAAATCCTATCAGCATCAATGCCAATCCATTTTTTACTATTCTAATCATGATTATTTTATTTAATTATTTATCCCCTAAAGCTACCAATTGTAAAAATCAAGAAATGTTAGCTAGCTAACATTTCTTGATTTTTTGATAAAATAATCTCATTTCTATAGTACACTAACACTCCTTCGTCTTTTAACTCATTAAATAATCCATTTAATGTGGGTCTTGAAGTCCCTAACAGACTCGCCATATCTTTTTGTGTGTAGGGATGTTTAATTATATGCTCTCCAGTATGCTTACAATTATATCCATACTCTTCTGACAACTCTTTTAGGAATTCTATGAGTCGTGATTTAACATCTTTAAACAGTAGAATAGACAACCTTCTTTCAATCTTTTTAAAACGAAGTCCTATAAATTTATATATTTTCAAACTGAAATGTTGATTATCTCTCATGAGTTCCAAAATTGTATCTATAGACAAACAACAAATAGAAGTATCTGACAAAGCTACGGCAAACTCATTACGGTTTTCTTCCCCTATAATAGCTTTTTCTCCAAATACATCTCCTTTTCCATGGATACTTTTAACAATTTCTCTCCCATCTTCAGTATAGTAACCAATCTTAACTTTACCACTCTCTATGAGGTAAATTTTATCAGAATTATCCTTTTCAAAATAAATATAATCTTCTTTAGAATACTTATGAAAAGTGTGATTCTCTTTGTAACAAGCATATTTATGAGGACATAGAATACTGAAAAGATTTACATCTATTAAAGACCACGTACATGTCATTTTGACTATTTCAAGTTACCAGTTAGCATTATAGTCTATAAAACAACTCGTTACTTACAAAAAAAAGCTCCCGAAAATTCGAGAGCTTTTTGAAAATTTATAATAACTCCCTCAGGATAAACCCAAGGGATGTTTAAAAATCTTATTTATGAAGCATTTTGCTTTTTAATAAGGTTTAATGCAGACCCTTCATTGTACCATGCAATTTGAGAATCGTTATAAGTATGATTTAATTTAATCACATCTTTAGAACCATCTGCATGAACTACCTCCACAGTTAAAGGTTTGTCTGGTGCAAATTCATTTAAATCTAAAAAGTTAAAAGTATCATCTTCTTGGATTAAATCGTAATCATTTTCATTTGCAAAAGTCAACCCTAACATTCCTTGTTTTTTAAGGTTTGTTTCGTGGATACGAGCAAAAGATTTCACTATTACAGCAGCCACTCCTAAATGTCTAGGCTCCATTGCAGCATGCTCACGAGAAGAACCTTCTCCATAGTTATGATCTCCAACTACTACAGAGTAAACCCCTTTAGCTTTATAATCTCTAGCAACATCTGGAACTCCTCCATATTCTCCCGTTAATTGATTCTTAACGAAGTTTGTTTTCTTACCAAATGCATTTACAGCACCGATAAGCATATTATTAGAAATATTATCTAAGTGTCCACGGAAACGCAACCAAGGTCCAGCCATAGAAATATGGTCTGTAGTACATTTACCGAAAGCTTTGATTAGTAATTTAGCACCTTTTATTTCACTTCCAATTGGCTCAAAAGGCGTTAACAATTGCAACCTTTCTGATTCTGGACTTACAGAAACATTAACTCCAGTACCATCTACTAAAGGTTCCACATATCCTGCATCTTCTACAGCAAACCCTTCTGGTGGTAACTCAATACCTCTTGGCTCGTCTAATTTAACTTCTTCTCCATCCTCATTGATTAAAGTATCTGTCATAGGATTGAAATCTAGACGCCCTGAAATTGCTATTGCAGCAACCATTTCTGGAGAACCTACAAAAGCGTGTGTATTAGGGTTACCATCTGCACGTTTTGAAAAGTTTCTATTAAAAGAGTGTACTATTGTATTCTTTTCTTCTCCTTTTAAGTCACTTCTATCCCATTGTCCAATACAAGGTCCACAAGCATTTGTAAATACTGTAGCATCAAGGTCTTCAAATATTTTCAAAATTCCATCACGCTCTGCAGTGTAACGAATTTGTTCTGAACCAGGATTAATTCCGAAATCGGCTTTAGATTTAATCTTTTTATCTACAGCCTGCTTAGCAATTGAAGCAGCTCTTGTTAAATCTTCATAAGAAGAGTTTGTACAAGACCCTATTAGTCCCCAATCTACTTTAATTGGCCAACCGTTTTCTTTTGCTTTAACTCCAAGCTCTCCAACAGGAGTTGCTAAATCTGGAGTAAAAGGTCCATTTAAATGAGGTCTTAATTCGTCTAAATTAATCTCGATTACCTCATCAAAATATTGTGCTGGATTTGCATATACTTCATCATCTCCAGTTAAATACTCACGAACTTCATTTGCAGCATCTGCAACATCTGCTCTATCTGTAGAACGTAAATAACGCTCCATAGAATCGTCATAACCAAAAGTAGAAGTAGTTGCTCCTACCTCAGCTCCCATGTTACAAATTGTTCCTTTACCAGTACAAGAAAGGTTTTTAGCTCCCTCTCCAAAGTACTCTATAATTGCTCCAGTTCCACCTTTAACGGTTAAAATTCCAGCAACTTTAAGAATTACATCCTTTGCTGAAGTCCATCCGTTAAGACTTCCTGTTAATTTTACTCCAATAAGTTTTGGGAATTTAAGCTCCCAAGCCATTCCTGCCATAACATCTACAGCATCTGCTCCACCAACACCAATAGCTACCATTCCTAAACCACCTGCATTTACAGTGTGAGAATCGGTACCAATCATCATTCCTCCTGGGAATGCATAGTTTTCTAAAACTACTTGGTGAATAATTCCTGCTCCAGGTTTCCAGAAACCAATTCCGTATTTATTTGATACTGAACCAAGAAAATCGAATACTTCGTTACTAGTTTCATTTGCACGCTTCAAATCTTTTGCAGCACCTTGTTTTGCTTGAATCAAATGATCGCAATGTACAGTGGTTGGAACTGCTACTTTTGGTTTTCCTGCTTGCATAAACTGTAAAAGAGCCATTTGCGCAGTTGCATCTTGACAAGCAATTCTATCTGGTGCAAAATCAACATAGTCTTTACCTCTTGTAAAAGCCTTTGTTGGATTACCATCCCAAAGGTGAGAATAAAGTATTTTCTCCGATAAGGTTAGTGGCTTACCTGTTAGCTCACGAGCCTTGTCTACTCGTTCTGCCATAGTAGCATAAACCTTCTTAATCATATCAATATCAAAAGCCATATTTTTTGTATATTTTTAATTTGAAAAGTCCTGCGAAAATACGAAAAACCAAAGAGTTATTAAAGTTTTTAATAAAACATTCAGATAGTACATACATTTTAGAAATAATTCAAATAAAAATAATATTGACGTAAATTAATGTAAAATAAAATATCGTTTTTTACGAATTCATCAAAAATGAAGGTTAAAAAAAATGAATCTCCAACAATAGAGGCTCATTGAATATCAAAGTCGTAGTAATTTGTTAAAAAAAGTAGTGACAAATAAAGGAATTTTTAGCATAAAATAAAGATGCAAGACCGCTTCGCTGTAAGAATAATGAGCAAAGACTAAATTATAATTCCCATTAAATCTTTAGTTTACAGAGAACCCTTTTAAAATTTCTCTTCCCTTTTAAAATTTTAAATAAGAAAAGAGGATATTCTTTCAACCCTTGATATTATTATTTTTTCAAGTATTTATACTCATTATTAACGGACAATGTGCCAACAAATGCCCAATTACAATTTAGAGAAGGCTTTTTATAATCTGTTCTACAGAAAGTCCTTCTGCAGCTGCCTTATAATTTTTTAAGATTCTGTGTCTTAAAACACCATTAGATACCGCTTGCACATCTTCAATATCTGGAGAGAATTTACCACGAACCACAGCATGCGCTTTTGCTGCTAATATTAAATTCTGAGACGCTCTAGGCCCTGCACCCCAGGCAACATATTCATTCACTAAATCGGTAGCTAAATTACTATTGGGTCTTGTTTTCCCCACCACTTTAACTGCGTATTCAATAACATTATCTGCCACTGGAACTCTGCGAATTAAATGCTGAATTGCAACAATCTCCTCAGCAGTAAACAAAGATTTTATTTTATTAGCCTCATCAGAAGTGGTTGCTTTTACAACTGCTACTTCTTCTTCAAAAGAAGGGTAATTAAGTTCTATAGCAAACATAAATCTGTCCAACTGCGCTTCTGGTAGCGGATATGTACCTTCCTGTTCAATAGGATTTTGGGTTGCCAATACAAAGTAAGGTAAATTTAATGGATACTGATTTCCAGCTACCGTTACCGATCTCTCCTGCATAGCTTCCAATAAAGCTGCTTGCGTTTTTGGTGGGGTTCGGTTAATTTCGTCTGCTAAGATGATATTTGCAAAAATCGGTCCTTTTAAGAATTTGAATTCTCTGTTATTATCCAAGATTTCACTTCCTAAAATATCACTTGGCATTAGGTCTGGCGTAAACTGTATCCGTTTAAAATCTAACCCCAAAGCTGTTGCTATAGTATTTACCATAAGGGTTTTTGCTAACCCTGGAACACCTATTAATAATGCATGACCTCCGGAATAAATAGACAATAAAATTTCGTCTATTACTTGTTCCTGACCAATAATTATCTTTGCAATTTCTTGCTTTAGCTCCCTATGTTTTTTAACTAGATTTTCAACAGCAGTAACGTCGGACATCTATTATTATTTTTTCAACCAGTTATTAGCAAAATCACAGTCTCTACTATCTGCAGCTACATTTATGTAAGTATCTTTTATTTTCTCGTCCATCCATTTAGCTATCTCATCAAATTGCTTTTCCTTCAAAGCTAATTCTTTAATTTTTACATAATCTTGAGAATAATCTGCTTTATGAGATTTAAATCTAGTAATAACTTTTAAAAGTTTAAACTGAACTCCTGTTCTAGTTTCTTCCATTAAAGGCTGAGAAATTTCGTCTCCCTGTAATGGACTAATCTGACTGTACAAAGTAGGATCCATTTTGGTAAGCTCGAATTTAGTATCAAAAGTTTCAGGGTTTCTTAAAACTCCCCCATCAAAACGGGTTTCTTTTTCATCTGAAAAATTACGCGCAGCTTCAGAAAAAGTAAATTCTCCTTCTAATATTTTTGCACGAATACTATCTAACTCTGTTTTAGTTTCTTGAATAGCTTCTTCTGAAATTTTTGGACGCAATAATATATGACGGATATCTCTTTCCTGACCTCTTATTTTTTCAACATAAATTATATGATACCCAAAAATAGTTTTAAAAGGATCTGATATTTCTCCTTCTTTTAAAGAAAAAGCAACATCTTTAAATTCTTGTACAAAGCCAGTACTTTTACTTATTTTATAGACTCCTCCATTCTCTTTTTTCCCAGGATCGTCAGAATATAGCGTCTGTTTTATAGCAAAACTAGAACCGTTCTCCTCAACATCTCGTTTATATTCATTCAACTTATCTATAACCTCTTGCACTTCTTTATCTGAAGGCTCTGGTACTTTTACAATCTGAGCAATTTCTACTTCATCTCCAAAAACTGGTTTTTCATCTTCAGCTAAACCATTATACCATTGACGCACTTCCTCTGGAGTAATTTCAATTTCTTCCACTACTTTAGCCTGCATACGCTGCGATAATTGCTGCGCTTTTACAATTTCAAATAGCTCTTCTCTAAAACTTTGTTCATCTTCTTTTCTATAAAACTCTAAAAGTTTATCTATAGAACCTACTTGACCCACTAAAAAGTTTAATTGACGATCTACGGTGCTGTTAATTTCAGCATCAGAAACCACAATACTATCTTGAATTGCTTGATGCGCATAAAGCTTATCTTCCATTAATCTTCCTAACACTTGACAACGAGTAATCCCTTTTGTAGAAACTCCTTGCGTTTGCATATCGATAAAACTTTTATCAATATCAGATTCTAATATTACATAATCTCCAACTACTGCTGTAACACCATCCACTTTTTCTCTTTTGGTATCTACAGCTGTTGTATCTGCAACCGCAGTAGCTTCTGTACCACTTGTAGCAACTGGATTTTCTGCTAAAATTTTATTAGAAGTTACTGTTAAAGAATCTACCGACTTTTCTTGTGCAACCATAGTTGTTACAAACATCAACATCAATCCTGCAACATATAAAACTTTACTCATTTCTGATTATTTTTTATTGAATTGTATATTATTTTCAAATATTTCAAACTCTTTTTTTCTAGTTGCTTCATCCATTAAATCTTTTTCAAGATTTTTTATAAAAGTAAGCTTCCGCTTGTTCAAAATAATTTTTTTTACTGTTGGCTCTACATATTCCAAAGGAGCCGTTTCTGTACGATTAAGCACTTCATTTACAGTGACCAAATATACTCCTAAAGAATCGGAAAGCTCAAAAAAATGTGATTTTTTTAAGTAAGACTCTTTATTTTCTGAGGTTATTTTTGGTATCTTTTTTACTACTGAAGACGATTTTACCCAAATAGAATCGTTAAAAGTATATGCTTTAAATTTTATAGCTTCACTTTGAAGGTAACTCTTATCATCATCATTATACCTTTTAAAAGCTTTTCTAATACTAGACAATTCTCCATAATCTACTGGTAAACTAATGTACCTTAATTTTACCAAATCTTCATTCAGCTTGAAATTAATTTTATGACTTTCATAAAATGCTTCCAACTCCTTCTTACTTACAGTAGTATCCATAGATTTGTCTACCAAACCTTCTTTGTATGCATTTATATAAAGGTCTGCTCGATATTTCCTTACTAACTCTTCAAACTGAATTTGTTTATTCTCAGAAAGATTTATTTTTGCACGCTCCAAAAATATTTGTTGCTGCGCCCAATTTTGAATATAGTTATTCACTACAATCAAACTATCCTCTTTAGTAATATTGGAATTTAAAATCTTTTTCAAATCAGATTTTACTAAATAATTTTCTCCTACACGAGCTATAGGATTCTCCACGGGCTCAGATTTAAAATAATCGCACGAGGTTAGGAGGAGTACCAATAAAATTGCTATTAAATTTCTTTGCATTATTAATTTATTAATCAACTTCCTCAAAAACAAGTCCAAAAAAATATAAACGAAATAAATTTACTTATTTCAACTCAGGACAAGCTTCAAAGAAGTTAAACCCGCTATGAGGGATTAAAGCAAAAGCTTTAATTCGGACAAAAATAACAATTAGGGTATATAAACCAAGGATTTTAACAACGCTATAAGATAGTTTGTTGTTTGCAGTTGCTCCTTTATTTATTCATTTTCAGGAAAAGTAATCCTCTTAAAATTTATTATTTGAAAGATATTTAAGAGCGATGTTTATCTTTGTAAAAATTACTATAAATGCAATTATTAAAACTAATATGGGATTTTAGAAGTCCTACTGCTCTTGAAACTGCTAAGCATTATGAGATTCATTTAAAAGAATTTATGGCCATTGATAAGGTTCCATACGTAAAATCTGGGTATGAAGTTATTATTCCAGATGAACATGCTATTGCCTTTATTGTTGTTGCTAAGGAACATATGATCCAAGTTCGAGATGCTTTAAAACCCCAAAGAGGAGAATATTATAAAGAAGAAGCATAGTAAACATACAAGACCACTTCGCTGTAAGAACAAAGAGACAGGAGACAAGAGACAAGAAGACAGAAGACAGAAGACAGAAGACAGAAAAAAGGTAAAAAAAATTTAAACACCCATTCGTGTATCTATGGCTAAAAAATTTTAGCACAAAGGGTTGAAAATATAAAAGTATAGGAGATTATTAAGAAGAAGGTTTTTTTGTGTGCAACTTTGCATAAACACAACTTTTGGGAATGATCCTTTATTTTTATCAGACAATAATGATTAATAATAAAAAAGGGCAAAGTTGAAATAAACCTTGCCCTTTCATTATATATTAACACAACTAATTACCTACTATAATTAGGTGCTTCATTTGTAATAGTTACATCGTGTGGGTGACTCTCATGGATACCGCTAGAAGTAATTTTTACAAAACGTCCATTCTCTTTTAAAGCTTCAATACTATCAGCTCCGCAATACCCCATTCCAGCACGAAGACCTCCAATAAATTGATGCATACTTTCGTACAACTCTCCTTTATATGGAACACGTCCTACAATTCCTTCAGGAACTAGCTTTTTAAGATCATCTTCTACATCTTGAAAATAACGATCTTTACTTCCGTGTTGCATCGCTTCAACAGAACCCATTCCACGATACGATTTATATTTTCTACCGTCGTATATAATAGTTTCTCCTGGAGATTCTTTTGTTCCTGCTAAAAGAGACCCTAACATTACGCAATCTGCACCAGCTGCAATTGCCTTTGGAATATCTCCTGTATAACGAATTCCTCCATCTGCAATTACTGGCACTCCAGTTCCTTTAAGCGCTGCAGCTACTTCTAAAACCGCAGAAAACTGAGGAAAACCAACACCTGCAACCACTCTTGTAGTACAGATAGAACCTGGACCAATCCCAACCTTTACGGCATCTGCTCCATTTTTTACAAGATATTTAGCAGCTTCTGGAGTTGCAATATTCCCTACTACTACTTCTAAATCTGGAAATTCCTTTTTAACTTCTTTTAAAATTGTAACTACCCCTCTAGTATGCCCATGTGCAGTATCTATAACTACCGCATCAACACCAGCGTAAACCAATGCTTTTGCTCTATCCAGCGCATCTCCTGTAACCCCAATAGCTGCGGCTACTCTCAAACGCCCAAAGATATCTTTATTAGCAATAGGTTTTTGTGTAAGTTTTGTAATATCTCTAAAAGTAATGAGCCCAATAAGCTTATTATCATCGGCTACTACAGGAAGTTTTTCTATTTTATGTTGTTGTAAAATCCCTTCAGCATCATCCAAAGAAGTTCCTTCGGCTGCTGTTACTAAATTCTTGCTGGTCATTACCTCAACAATAGGACGCTTGTTTATTTTCTCAAAACGAAGATCTCGGTTAGTAACAATTCCTTTTAAAAAACCATCCTCATCTACTACTGGGATTCCTCCAATACTATGCTCACGCATGCTATTTTTAGCATCTTCCACAGTGGCAGTTAGAGGCAAAGTAACAGGATCGATAATCATACCACTTTCTGCACGCTTTACTTTCCTAACCTTAAGTGCCTGCTGTTCAATACTCATGTTTTTATGCAAAACACCAATACCACCTTCTCTAGCCATGGCAATTGCCATTCTACTTTCGGTAACTGTATCCATTGCCGCAGAGACAATTGGCACATTAATTTTTATGTTTTTTGTGAATTTTGTTTGTATACTAACTTCGCGGGGTAAAACCTCAGAATAGTTAGGAACGAGTAGGACATCGTCGTAAGTTAATCCTTCGCCAACAAACTTGTTTTTGTGAGCATCCATATTGCAACTTATCATTTAGTTGCACGCAAATATACTGCTTTTTTCAGTAACAAACTACCTGTTTTTTATTTTATGAATATCTTAACTTTATTCATAAAATATCGTTTCATTCTATTAAAAATAAACAGTAAAACAGAAATAATAGTATTAATAATATACTTAACTCAATTAATGATAAAATTTAAAAACTTTCAAAGCTTCATTATAAGCGCTTTCAAAACTCATTGCTTTTATATTTGAGTTTGCTTTTACTGAATTTGAATAGGAGAATAATTTTTCGGTTGGCATATTCCCAGTAAGTTCATCGGCGGCCATTGGGCAACCTCCAAACCCTTGAATGGCTCCGTCAAAACGTCTGCATCCTGCTTTGTATGCAGCATCTACTTTTTCATGCCAACTATTTGGGGTTGTGTGTAAATGTGCTCCAAATTCTATTTTAGGATATTTAGGAATTAGATTAGAAAACAGATAATTAATTGTTTCTGGATTAGAAGTTCCTACAGTATCCGACAATGAGAGAATTTCCACACCCATACTGGACAACTTTTCGGTCCACTCCCCTACAATTTCTACATTCCATGGATCGCCATATGGATTTCCAAAACCCATAGACAAATACGCCACCACTTTCTTATTACTTTTATAAGCATGCTCTAAAATTTCTGAAAGAACAGCCACACTTTCCTTAATAGTTTTGTGTGTGTTACGCATTTGAAAATTTTCTGAAATAGAGAAAGGATAACCTAAATAATCAATTTCAGGATGTTTACAAGCATCTTCTGCTCCACGAACATTCGCTACAATTGCTAATAACTTACTTCTGGTTTCTGTAAGATCCAAACGCGACAAAACTTCCGCAGTATCTACCATTTGCGGAATTGCTTTAGGAGAAACAAAACTCCCAAAATCTATGGTATCAAAACCACAACGTAGCAGTGATTGGATGTATTGCACCTTTTTTTCTGTAGGAATAAAATCTTTTATTCCTTGCATAGCATCCCGAGGGCATTCTATGATTTTTACAGATTCCATTAAGAAGCCAATTGTTTTATTTTTTCTGAAGTTAATTCAGCAAAAGAATCAACAATAATATCTGCAGATGACAAATCTTGGTTTCCAGAATTTACATTCCTAAACCCAATACAAGTCATTCCAGCTGCTTTAGCTGCTTTCACTCCATTTCGACTATCTTCAATTACCAAAAATCGAGCTGGATCCACCTTATAATTATCGGCTACTTTTAAAAAAATATCAGGATTGGGCTTGCTTCTTACCACATTTTCCCCACTCACCAAATAATCAAAATAAGAAGTTATTTCAAGGTTGTTTATAAATTGCTCAATAAGCTTAATGGAAGAAGACGATGCTAATGAAATTCTAAAATCTAAAGTTTTTAATTGCTGAAGAAAATCTAAAACTCCAGGAACAGCTTCAACACTTTGAGCGTCCATTTCGATAAAAAGAAACTCTTTATGAAAATTCATCAATTCTCTGGCATTAGTTTCTATATCAAAATCCAACTTAATTTTTTCCCACATAGGAATGGCTGCCATCCCAACTAATGTTTGATGGTAAGCATCGGAAAAATCTAAACTCAATTCCTCAAAAACTTTCTTCAATATTTCTTTATGAGCCGGTTCGCTATCTACAATAACTCCGTCCATATCAAAAATAAAATGGTCTTTTATCAAAATCTATCAGGTTTAAATCAAAGGTAAACAACCTACTTAGCTTACACAAGTATTTTCTATGGCTGCGTTATCTTTATTTAGACACAGTTTATTTCTGACTATTGACTTGGCATTTTAGAATTTTCAACTAAAGCCTCTCTACCTCCTGGCGTATTGTCTTCTTCTATTTCCACCGTGGTTGCTGTAGTAGCATTTGTGTTGTTATTAGGAGCATTTACCAAAAGTATAGCTGCCTCATTAGCAGAAAAGCTAGGATCTGTATCATTAGTTCCATTTGGCTTATTATCGCTAATATTTGTTGCCGTTCCCAAGGCAATATCATATAAGAATACTTTTGAATTTAGCATTCTTTGATTTTCATTTTCAAACTCAGAAATATCATGCGTATACAAAACTTTATTTCCATCTATTGAAATATCTACTCCCCCAACGGCTCCTTTTACCCCGCTAATAACAGTAGTTAAAAGAGCTCCAGAAGCGTCTACAACATACACAGAGCCTTCATATCCAGAAATATTAGTTTCCAATACAGCTATTTTTGACCGATCCAAACTTTGAGCAGCATCCATAATATAACGCCCACTTTGTGCGGTGTATATAAGCTGACTATCACCGCCGTTTATATTAATTTTAAAGAGATTTTCGAAATTAGGGTATATAATTGCAGCATCTCTATCTGCCCAACAAAATCCAATCTCTTCATTATTTATAGAATTTGCTGGGATAGATTTTGTAAGTTGTTTTAAATTACTCCCATCTAAATCCATAGTAAATAGCTGAGTCATCCCAGAAACTGTTCTATAAAAAGCTACTTTATTCCCTCTAGCATTTAGCTTTGGCCTAAAGCTATTTAAAGCACTACTTGTAAGCTGATTCTCATTTCCTTCTTCATCTATAGAAAAGATCACATTATTTCCATCTATTTCTCTTACAAACACATAACCGTAAGCTGGTAAGGGCTTTGTTTTAAAGGTTTGCACTTTACTTAAAACTGGTCCGTTAATACTGTCTGAAGCTGAGACTTGCCAAAAATATTTATATCCATAATTTAATTCAGAAATAGTATATAAGGTATCTTTTATATCTTCAATGGTAATAACATCACTATTTACACTATTTTTTAACTCTAACTTATAAGTTAGTTCATCGCCCTCTTTATCTACAGAATTCCAAGCAAATTGTATTTCTAATTCTTGGTTTGTAGCTTCATCTTCAGGAAATAATAACTCTGGAGCTGAAGGTTGTTTATTGTTGGCTGTTTCTGTCTGAAGTTCAAAAATAACATTAATTGTTTGTCCAGCCTTTAAGGTAGCACCCTCTACTCCAGTTATATAACCCGTTTTTTGCGCTTGAACAGAATAATCTCCCTCTACTATTTCATTTAATATAAAATCTCCATTTTCATCAGAAAAAACGGTTGTAGAACTTGGACTTGTTGATACTTTTACGTTTTCAAGAGGACTATTATCTCCTTCCAGCACCACCTTGCCTGTAATAACACCAGTTCCATAATTATCTACAGTATCTTCGCTACATGCAATCACACTTACTATTAGTACTATGAATATGAATTGTCTAAATAGGTTCATACTATGATTTTTTATTTTTTCGATTGAAATTTATTTTTAACACCTAGAGTAAAATTGACCCCAATTCCGAAATTGAAATAATAATCATCTCTAGTTCCATTCACCAAATAATCTAAGTCGTCTGAAAAAGTTATATTTTGATCTGCAAATAACTTAACAGAGAACTTCTGATTAACAAAGTATTCTAAACCTACTCCATATTGCATTTTAAAAAAGGTGCTTTCGCTATCTGCTGGGGTATCATCATTATCAAAACCAAAAAGAATTCCCCCTCCTCCGTATACATAAGGAGTTAAGTCGTCGTTTGGTAAAAAAGTAATTCCCAGATTTGAATCTATAGAAGCAAATTTCCTGCTGTATCTAACTTTATTATTAAGCTCAAAAAAACTACTACTAATATTGTAGGAGAAATAAGGAGAAATCCTATAATTATAATCAAACTTAAATGAAGGTCTTAATTCTGCGGCATTGTAATCTCCAGAAATTAGAGCTCCCCCAACACTTATCCCTATGGTACTATTGTACAGTCTGTTTATATATTTTCTATCGTATAATTTAGTTAGTTCTGCCTCCTCTTTTTCCTCTTTATATTGATTTACCAATATTTCCTCAACTTCTCCCCCATCTTTAGCATGCCAGAGATCCGATTCAATCCCCTCTACAATCATACCTTCCACTGCTTTTTCTATAGCTTCCGTTACTGCCAATTGCACAGGCTCATTTCTAGTAAAACCTACTTCGGCCTCTAAAAGTCGCTGAAACTTTACATATTTAAACAAACTTGCATCTAACGCCTGAGAAAGTATGGTTTTAGAAACATAAATATTTTTAAGGATTTTACCACTGGACGTAGAAATTGCTCTTAAATATACTGTAACTCGATCTTGACGGTATTGCGTACTCCCGCCAACACCAAAATAACGAGCTCCCATTCCCCCAGTAATAATATTAGAATCGTAAGAAACAATTCCCCCTTCAAAGAGCACTCCCGCAAATAACAATGGAGGCACATTGGGTTGCCCTTGATTTCCTTGGTACTCCTCTCTGGTAGAACGAATAATATTACGCTCATTTAATAGGTTTCCAATATTTTCTCGTTCTATTGGAGTAAACCATCCAGAATCTTCCATGGCATTTATTAGAATAGCTGTACCTCCTTGAGTTACAGCTGTACTAAAAGTGCTTCCTAATTCTGTTGGTTTGTATTGCCCAGTAAGGTCTCTAAAATTATAAACCCCTACAACAACCTTTTCTTTAGGCTCTGGCAAATTATTGAGGCGTTTTGTAACGTCTGTATTTTCTCCTATTCTAGCCTCTGTAAAATCTACTGGCTGATTAAAATAAGAACCACAGCTTGTTAAGAATAATAAAGTAATAATGGTTAAGATTCGATAAAACATAATTCATCATTAATTTGGTACTACGACCTGGGTTTGCTCTCCTGTTTCGGTATCTAAAATATCTACAATTAATCCTCCATTTGAAGGATATACATCTACAGCCAACCCTCCGAAATTATAACGCCCAGCCTCTATAGGGCCATCTCCAAACTCATCTTCAAATAATTTCCTACTTAGCTGACTTAATATTTGGGCATTTAGATTTTCTTTAAAAGATTCTAATTGTGTTTTTTGATCGAATGCATCATCTCCATCTGGGTCCTCAAAAGAATTTTGTGCATCTGCAGAACTCAACAACCATTGATAATTATAACTGTTTCCTCCAAAATTTGGATTCTTAGGCGTATACACTAATGCTTGTGCAGACAGCCCTGAGAAGGTAAATAATAGCGTTAATATTACTAGTGTTTTCATTGTTAGAGTTTAATATTTTACTTGATATTCGTTACGTTGCTTTTGTTGGTATATGTACTGGTTTACTCTCATTAAAGCATTTTTAGCTTGCTCCTTTAAAAAGTCTAATTTGGGTTGCGCAAAAAACTGATATACTAAATCGTCTCCCACTTTAACCGTTAACCTTGTAGTTCTTCCAAAACTTACAATTTCTTCAATCTTTACAATTTTATCAGACTGAATTGGACTCATATTATAGTTTTGATAGAAAAAATTATAAAAGTCTCTCCCTGCCTTTGTTTTAGTATTATCATTTACAAAACCTCTCAATTTAATCCCTTCATTCATTTTATTATAAGACTGCTTAGACTGCTCCTCTTCTTTTGGATTAACTAAAACCCTTTTTGTACTTATCAGTTCCCCTTCATTATACAATAACAATAAGGCTATAGATTGTACTGAGTCATTCTCTTCTATAAGAAATTCGTCTATTTTTTTAGTCTCAAAAGGCTGTAGTGTAAATCTATTTTCTTTAGTTTCTTTTAGTATAGAACTATCATTTACCTTGGTTATACTAGAGAATTTAAAAGACAAACTATAGCTTGTATTTGTTTTATTCTCTGCATATCCAGATAATAAAAACATAGCTTCTTTAGGGCCACCCACTACTATTTGAGCATCAACTTCTTTATTAAAGTTCTGACCGTTAACTAGAGTTCCCATTAAATAAATGGCAACACAAACTATAAGTCTTACTATTGTTACCACATTTTATTTCCTAAAAATTTCTAATAATAACTGTCCTGTTAGTACCGTCCATATTAATTTTCATATTAGCACCAATACTATTGGTGCCATATTTTTCTACACGTAAATTAGTACCCTTTTGTACTACCTGAGAATTGGAGGACTCCATTGGCCTATTTGAAATTTCAAATACTTCATTGTTAGTACCTTTCTGATAAATTTTTTCGTTAAGTGTTTGGGAGTTTTTGTATTGAGTAATTTTATTTGAGTTCCCATATTGAGTTAACTCAGAGGAAGAATTTTTAGATACATAATTCACTTTTATGGAATTATAATGACCAACTTGCTGTATATTAACACTATTTACATTGTATGCTAATGCTACAGAAGAGGATGAATTATTCTGTTGAGAAGAAATTAAATGCTGATTTAGCATTCTATTTTTTTTAAAATCTTTTTCGTTAGGAGATTGCGAAAAAGTACTCAAGGAACACATCAATCCAATAACTATAAATATTTTATTTATTGCTTTCATTTTGGCTATATAAAAACTAGTAAGGGAAAACCCCTTACTAGCTTTATTAGTGTGTTAATTAACTAAAATTGTTCTTAGTTTGACTGAGTGTAAGTAGCCATATTACCAGAACCTGCTTGAAGAGAAACAGCTAAGTGAGCATCACCAGTTTGAGTAATTCCACTCATGTTCCCAGTACCAGTCTGAACTGTTAAAGCACGGTGATCCATTCCTGATTGATTTACATTACTCATGTTACCAATACCAGTTTGAACAGCTAATGCAGAGTTTCTACGACCATCTTGAGTTACATAACTCTGGTTAAGAAAACCTAATTGATACGTGTCTGCATCATTTCTTCTTCCTGTTTGGCTATCAACAGCTAAGTTACCAGCACCTAATTGGAATTGAGTAGAAGAGTTTCTTCTACCGTCTTGACTAACTGAAGCAACGTTTAATACCCCAATTTGATCAACATCGGCCTCATTTCTTCTTCCGTCTTGATCAACAATAGCAAGGTTTAATGGCCCCATAGTTTGGTTAACATCCGCAGAGTTACGGCGACCGTCTTGAGTAACTAAAGCTGCACTCGCAAAACCTACTTGAGTTACAGTAGTTTCGTTCTTAACACCATCTTGTCCAACAAGAGAGGCATTTAATGTACCAGTCTGACTAACAGTTACTTCATTTTCAGTTCCAACCTGAGTTGATAAACCGAAGTTACTTTGAGCCATCATTGTAGCTCCACACAATAGCGCCCCAGCGCAAAAAATTACTTTTTTCATAATAGATAGATATTTAAATGGTTAAAATATTAATAATCTAGAGCGTTCGGGGGAAGAACTAATAGCATACTCTCATTCTGGGGCAGTGTTCATTAAGAATTTCTTAACAACAGTGTAAAAGTATTAATGCTTTAAAATTTTCCAACTAAATCTCGATGAAAAACAAAATTACTTGCTAAAGTGAATAAATTATTCAACTTTTCGTGTAATCTTTATCTTTCATGAGGTAAAAAAATTACTTATAATAGAAAAAAAACTGTATTATATATGAAGAAAATGAAAGAAAATTAACCCTAAACGAAAATAAAAAGTGCTATTGTAATAAAAACTATTATTTGAAGCCATTTAAACAATAGCCCAATATTTTTATGAGTTATAATATAAGAAGCAACTTTACTTGCCAATAAAACAATAAATAAGAACACAAAAAACGAAACAATTATAAAGATTCCTCCTAATATATAGAACTGATAAATTGAATTTATAGAATTACTAAATAAAAACCCTGGAAAGAAAGCCAAAAAGAAAATAGAAACTTTAGGATTGAGAACATTCATAAAAAAACCTTGTACAAAGAGAGATTTAAAAGATTTTTTTGAAACCTTATTATTAGACAAATCAATTACATCACTACTTCTATAAACACTATAAGCCAAATACAATAGGTATAATGCACCAAATACTTTAAGAATAGTAAACAAAATTTCGTTTTGCTTAATAATAACAGAAACTCCAAAAGCCACTAAAGTTGTATGTACCAAACAGCCCGACATTAATCCCAATACCGTAGCAATTCCGCTTTTACGTCCATGCACCATACTTTGCATGAGTACATATATGTTATCTGGACCTGGTGCAACAGCCAAAGCAGCCGATGCCAAAACAAATGCAGTTAACACTTCTATATCCAAAATAGTTACTTTTTAAGAATGGCTTTATTTATTTTTTTGATAATAGCTGGTCCCTCATAAATAAAACCAGTATACAGCTGAACCAAAGAGGCTCCAGCATTTAATTTTTCAATAGCATCTTCAGGAGAATGAATCCCGCCAACACCAACAATAGGAAACGCCCCATTACTTTTTTCAGCAAGAAATTTTATCACCGCAGTAGAACGTTCTCTAAGCGGCATTCCACTCATCCCTCCCATTTCATTCTTATTCTCGGAAATTAACCCTTCCCTACTAATAGTAGTATTGGTTGCAATAACGCCAGCAATTTTGGTAGTAATAACAATGTCTACAATATCTAGTAACTGACTATCGGTTAGGTCTGGAGCTATTTTCAATAAAATAGGTTTTGCTTTTTCCTTCTTCTCATTTAATTGCTGCAACGTGTTTAATAAGGCCGTTAAAGGTTCTTTATCTTGTAATGCACGTAAATTGGGAGTGTTTGGAGAACTTACATTTACTACAAAATAGTCAACATAAGGATACAATGCTTCAAAACAAATTTTATAATCTTCAACAGCATCTTCATTGGGGGTAACTTTATTTTTTCCAATATTCCCACCAATTAAAACATTTTTATTAGACTTCAAACGGGCAACAGCCTCCTCAACACCTCCATTATTAAACCCCATTCTATTTACAATTGCCTTATCGCTTATTAATCTAAACAATCGTTTTTTAGGGTTTCCAGGTTGCGGTTTAGGTGTTAATGTTCCAATTTCTATAAATCCGAATCCAAAATTTGAAAATTCCCTATATAATTTTGCATCTTTATCAAATCCAGCCGCCAATCCAACTGGATTTTTAAACTTCAATCCAAATACTTCACGCTCTAATCGTTTGTCATCAATTAAATAAATAGCTCGCAGTAAAGCCGAAACTCCAGGAATTCTATTTATAAATTTAACAACCGAAAATGTAAAATGATGTATCGCTTCTGGGTCAAAAAGAAAAAATATAGGTCTTATCAGTAATTTATACATGGATATGCTTGTTTGCGCAAAAATACTTAAACTTAAAAATTAATGCTTTCTTTTTAATAATTAATTTATGAAGCATTATGTCTTTGTTTTTTTAGGTTAAGCTGTTGCCCGCTTTCACTACTACACGGTAGTACGCTCAATCGGGGCTAGGTACTAGTGCCAGTTATTAACTAGCAACTACCTCGAGGCTAACCTACGAGGTATTCAAAGGAAAAATATTTTAATCCATTTCGACGTAGAACCCTTCAAGATACTCAGGACAGGCTCTGGGGAACAAAACCCTCAATGAGGGATTTAATATTCCGCCCTACAAATAATCCACATTCCAACTAATATATTATTTTTGATAAAAAAGAATTCTATGCAAAATATAATTGACCGTTTTATAAGCTATGTAAAAATAGACACTCAGTCCGATCCTAATAGTAACACTACACCAAGCACAGAAAAGCAATGGAATCTTGCCAATAAACTAGCCGAAGAATTAAAAGCTATTGGCATGGAAGATGTTTCTATTGATGAAAACGCTTATGTTATGGCTACGCTTCCCTCAAATCTCGACAGAGAAGTGCCTACTATTGGATTTATTTCGCATTTTGATACCTCTCCAGATTTTTCTGGAACCAATGTGAATCCGCAAATTATAGAGAATTATGATGGAAATGACATTATTTTAAACGAAGAAAAAAACATTATCCTTTCTCCTAATTATTTCAGCGATTTAAAACAATATAAAGGACAAACCCTCATAACCACCGATGGGAATACCTTATTAGGTGCCGATGATAAAGCAGGAATAACAGAAATTGTTACTGCTATGGAATACTTAATTAATAATGCTCATATTCACCACGGCCCTGTAAGAGTTGCCTTCACTCCAGATGAAGAGATTGGTAGGGGCGCTCATAAATTTGATGTCAAAAAATTTGGAGCACAATGGGCATACACCATGGACGGGTCTCAAATTGGAGAACTTGAATATGAAAATTTTAATGCCGCTTCTGTCAAAATAAAAGTACAAGGCAAAAGCGTACATCCTGGCTATGCAAAAGGTAAAATGATAAACGCAGTAATCATAGCAAACGAATTTTTATCGTTAATGCCAAAAAAAGAAATGCCACAATTTACTAGTTACCGAGAAGGCTTTTTTCACTTTTACGATTTTAAAGGAGATGTGGAATATGCCGAAATAAACGGGATTATAAGAGACCATGACCGAGATAAGTTTGATGCCAGAAAAGAACTATTACAACGTGTAGTTTTTGACTTAACAGAACGTTTTGGAGATATTATTTCTATTGAAATAAAAGACCAATACTATAATATGAAAGAAAAGATCGAGCCTGTTATGCATATTGTTGACATTGCAGAACAAGCCATGAAGGATTTAGAAATTGAACCTCTTATAAAACCTATTCGTGGCGGAACAGATGGTTCTCAACTTTCTTATATGGGACTTCCATGCCCTAATATATTTGCTGGCGGACATAATTTCCACGGAAGGTACGAATATGTCCCCGTAGAAAGCATGAAAAGAGCCACCGATGTAATTGTAAAAATTATTGAGCTAACTGCTAAATATTATAATGACGAAGCCTAATAATGTAGAAGAATATATTGTTTCAAACGTACCATGGAAAGAAGAGCTCTCCATGCTTCGTTCTGTTATAAATACAACAGAAATGAAAGAAACTATAAAATGGGGAGTTCCTACCTATACGCTATCTAATAAAAATATAGTGGGAATTGCAGCTTTTAAATCCTATGTTGGATTGTGGTTTCATAACGGCGCCTTGCTAAAAGATAAAGCTAAAGTTTTAATAAATGCTCAGGAAGGAAAAACAGTTGCGTTAAGACAATGGCGCTTCAAATCGGTTGAAGAAATAAATATAAATCTGATTAAAACATATCTCAACGAAGCTATTTTTAATCATAAAGAAGGAAAATCTGTAGTAATTCCGAAGAAAAAGGAAATCCAATCTCATGCATTGATGCTTGCGCTTGAAGAGAATTTAGAACTAAAAAAGTGCTTTATGGAGCTTACCAAAGGAAAGCAAAGAGAATATCATGAGTACATTGCTGAAGCAAAAAAAGAAACTACCCAACAAAACAGAATCAACAAAATAATCCCTTTAATAAAACAAGGCAAAGGACTTTATGATAAATACAAGAAAAGCTAATCCTAGCAGAATCTGAATTCCTTAAAAAGCAAAAGCACCAATTTTAAAAAATTGGTGCTTTTTATTTTATTCCTCTTAACGCTTATTTCTTTTCTTTAACAGGCGTTGCTGGTGCATTTAATTTTTGAGAAAGCTCTAAAGAAAGTGCTGAACGTTCAAACTTCATTTTACCTGCCATCGATTCGATAATGCACGTATTATCGTTGTTTAAATCTACTATTTTACCATGAAGACCACTTTTAGTAACTACACGATCTCCTTTCTTTAATTCTTGTGCAAACTTCTTTTCTTGTTTTTGTTTTTTCATCTGTGGACGTATCATAAAAAAATACATCACAGCAAAAATTAAAAGAAAAGGTGCAAACTGATTTATTGCTTCCATTAAAATTTATTTATTTATGCTTATGCTTTTGGTAGCGCTGCAGCATCTTTAGCTTCTACAAACGCTTTTATTCTTAATTGTTCTGTTCCTTTTTCGGTATTAGCAGTAATAGTAACTGTTTTAGTTACTGCATTTCTTCCACTACCATTGTATTTTACTAAAATTTCTCCTGTTTCTCCTGGAGCAACTGGTGCTTCTGGTTTTTGTGGGATTGTACATCCACAACTACTTTTTGCATCGGTAACTACTAAAGGAGCGTCTCCAGTATTTTTAAATTTGAAAACTTTTTCCACTGTTTGTCCTTGAGGAATGTTTCCAAAATCAAATTCTGTTTCTTCAAATGTCATTACTGGCATTTTTTTAGCTGCTTCGTCACGTTGCTCTGCTTTGGCAACATTATCAGAATTTACTTTATTAGCTGCGTTGTCTTTACAAGATGTAAAACTAACTGCTGCTGCAATCGTTAATATTAAAAAGACTTTTTTCATTTTTAAAAGATTTTAATTTTTAATAAGTGGTTAATTTTTGAGGATTATATTAAAAACCCCTAGCATTAATCAACAAAAGTAGTAATATTTTAATTACATCAAACCTCTACCGGACTTATTTAACGTATTGTTAGCTTCGTACTCTTTTACCAATTTATCTAAAATTCCATTTATAAAAATACTACTCTTTGGAGTACTGTATTCTTTGGCTATTTCTAAATATTCATTAATAGTAACCTTAACAGGAATGGAAGGGAATTTCAAAAACTCGCATATTGCCATTTTCAATAAAATAGCATCCAATTCTGCAATTCTATCGGTATCCCAATTTGGAGTTTTTCCTTCTATTTCTTGCTGAATTCTTTCATCATTTAAAATAGTCTTCTTAAACAATTCACTTGCAAAAATCTTATCATCTTGATCTTTAAACAATGAAGGATGGAAATAATCTTCAGGAGCATCTTTCTTGAGCTTTTTAATCATCTTCACTAAAAGCGTGTTTACTAACGGAAGGTCGTCAACCCAAGTAAGTTTTTTGTCTTCTATATATTCGTATAACTTTTCATTGGGCGCAATAACCTTTTGATATAAATCTAATATTAGTTTTTTATCATCTTTAAAATCGGTAGCTTCTTTAGCCATATACTCCTTATATAAATCGCTTTCAAGAATAGCTCTGTAAATAATTTTTACATACTCTTCATCTAACTCCCAACTTATATGTCTATTTTCCAATTTTTCAGCTAAAACAGTATCGTTTACTAATTGCTGTAAAATTGGGTTATCAATAAATTTGCGTTTCGGATTTTTCTCCTCATTTGTAGCGAGGTATTTTTTTTGGGATAGGGTAAGTTGCTCTTCAGCCGTTTTTTGTACTTCAACCAGTAAACTTACGAGCGTTAAGTACAAATTGTACATATTCTCCATACTGGATGATAAAAATTTTTCTTCTTTACCTAAATCAGTGTTTTTTGATTGAATGAATGCATAAACAGATTGCATTACTTTAACTCTGATGTGTCTTCTTGTTAACATGCTTAAGAACTTTCTTACCTAAATTAACCCTTTTTAAGGGCACGATTACACGACATAAATGTCGAAATTAGTTTTATTTATTCTGAATACCTCAAAAAATAGTTGAAGACATCCAATAAAAAGGGCGAAAAGGAATTATCCTTTCGCCCTGCAAAAATAATATTATTTTAGAAACCTTCTTATTTTTTCAATGCTAATTTTCGGTTATCTATTCTGCTTTGTGCAATGCTTAGCGCAGATTGATGTGTAGTACACTCATTTTTATCTGCATGACTAAAAATATCTAAGGTAGTTTTATAAATATTTTCAGTTTTTCTAAGGATTTCTTTTTTATCATATCCTTCTAATTCTGCATATACATTTATAATTCCTCCTGCATTAATTAAGAAATCTGGAGCATACGCAATTCCTCTTTCTTTTAAGATAGCTCCATGAACTTTCTCATCTGCAAGCTGATTATTAGCTGCTCCTGCAATTACTTTAGCTTTAATTTCATTTACAGTAGCATCATTTATAGTAGCACCTAAAGCACAAGGAGCATATACATCTAAATCCTGATTAAAAATTTCATTTCCTGCTATAATCTGTGCTTTATACTTTTTGCTTAACTCTAAAAGTCTTGCTTCATTTATATCAGAAATAAACAATTGTGCACCTTCATTGTATAAGTGGTCTACTAAAGTCTCTCCTACGTGACCAACTCCTTGTACTAAAACTCTTTTCCCTTCTAAACTATCATCTCCAAATTGGTACTTTGCAGCTGCTTTCATCCCCATAAACACACCGTATGCGGTAATTGGCGACGGGTTTCCAGCACCTCCCTTTTCCTCAGAGATTCCTGTTACATAAGGCGTAACCTCTCTAACAGTATCCATATCGGCAGTTTCCATTCCAACATCTTCAGCTGTAATATATTTCCCACTTAAAGAATGTACAAACTCCCCAAAACGTTTCATTAACGCAGGATTTTTCTGCGTTTTTGCATCTCCAATAATTACGGCTTTTCCACCACCAAGATTTAATCCAGTAATAGCTGATTTATAAGTCATTCCACGAGAAAGACGTAAAACATCGTTTAAAGCTTCCCATTCATTTTCATAATTCCACATTCTAGTACCTCCTAAAGCAGGTCCTAAAACTGTGTTATGAATTCCTATTATTGCTTTTAATCCTGTATCTTTGTCCTGACAGAAAACAATCTGCTCATGATCGTTAAAAGAAAGTTGACCAAACACTGGATCAACTTTTTTAAGTTCTGTAGGATTTATAATTTCTGACACCATATTAATTTTCGTTTTTATTTGCTTTATATTTTTAAATCGACAATATAACGGCGCAAAAATACGAATATTTCAATATAAAAGCTAAAAATAGCCCTCATATTGAGGATTTATCAAAAAAATCGATTTTAGAGTAAAGTAATGAAGGAACTAAAATATATTAACAAATTCTTTAAGAAATATAAGTGGAAATTAATCATTGGGGTTTTTATTACTATTCTTGCTACGGTCTTTAAATTAGTTTTACCAGAATATGTAGAGCAATCTGTGAACGCTGTAGAGGAATATATCTTAAATGAAAACGCTGATCTTTCTACAGTTAAAGCCAAACTTTTACGCTATATAATTATCATTATTGGCTCGGCAGCACTCTCTGCTTTGTTTACTTTTTTAATGCGTCAAACCATTATTAATATATCAAGATATATTGAATTTGACTTAAAAAATGAAGTTTACGAGCAGTATGAACGACTCTCATTAAACTTTTACAAGAAAAATAGAACTGGAGATTTGATGAATCGTATTAGTGAAGATGTAGGACAAGTACGTATGTATGCTGGCCCTGCCATTCTATATAGCATTCAAACCATTACCTTATTTTTATGTGTAATTCCTTTAATGTTTTATACTGCACCAAAACTAGCTGCATATACACTTATTCCGCTTCCTATTTTATCGGTCTTAATATATAATATCAGTAAAATAATTCATAAACGAAGCACCAAAGTACAGCAATACCTTTCTAAATTATCAACATTTACACAAGAATCTTTTTCTGGAATTTCTGTAATAAAAGCCTACGGAATAGAAAAAAGAATTGGAGCTCAAGTAGATGAGTTAGCTCTAGAAGGTAAGAATACAAATATGGATTTAGCCAAAGTAAATGCTTGGTTTTTTCCTTTGATGCTTTTGTTAATTGGAATCAGTAATATTTTTGTTATTTATGTTGGTGGGATGCAATATATAAATGGTGAAATTGCTACTACTGGAGTTATTCTAAAATTTATTATTTACGTAAATATGCTTACTTGGCCCGTAGCAACTGTTGGCTGGGTTACCTCAATAGTACAACGCGCAGAAGCTTCTCAAAAAAGGATTAATGAGTTTTTAGATCTTGATCCTGAAATAAAAAACCCTACAGAAGAACCTTCAGAAATAAATGGCAAAATTGAATTTAAGGACGTTACTTTTACTTATGACGACACTAATATTACCGCATTAAAAAATGTTTCGTTTACCATAAATCAAGGAGAAACATTTGCTATTATAGGAAAAACTGGCTCTGGAAAATCTACCATACTAGACCTTATCGGCAGACTTTATGATGTTACTTCTGGAAGCATTCTAATAGATAACAAACCTATAGAAACCTTGAACCTAACAGATTTAAGAAATGAAATAGGTGCCGTTCCACAAGATGCCTTCTTATTTTCCGACTCTATTGGAAACAATATTAAATTCGGCTATAAAAATGCCACACAAGAAGAAATAGAAACCGCTGCCAAAAAAGCAGCAGTACATAAAAATATTATTGAGTTTACTAAAAAATACGATACTGTACTTGGAGAAAGAGGTTTAACACTTAGTGGAGGTCAGAAACAACGTGTTTCTATAGCGAGAGCTTTGATTAAAAAACCTAAAATATATTTATTCGACGACTGCTTATCTGCTGTTGACACCGAAACAGAGGAGGAAATTTTAACTAATTTAAAGCAAGTTTCAGAGAAAAGCACCACAATTATTGTAAGTCATCGTATTTCTTCAGCTAAAAATGCAGATAAAATTATTGTCTTAGAAGATGGTGAAATTACAGAGCAAGGAACTCATAATCAGCTAATAACCAAAAAAGGGTATTACCATGAACTATACTTAAATCAGCTGTCAGAAAAAGAAAACTAGAAAAATTGTTGTTTCATTTCATTTTTTTTCACATTTTTGATTTTGTTAACAATAATAAAAAGTATTTAGAGGAATTATGAGCGATAAAGGTTTTGTAGAGAAAGATGAGATATTCTCTAAAGTGTTGAGAGCTGGAAGAAGAACTTACTTCTTTGATGTTAGAGGAACGAAAGCGGGAGATTATTACTTAACAATTACTGAAAGTAAGAAATTTACCCATGACGACGGATCTTACCACTACAAGAAACACAAGATTTATCTATACAAAGAAGATTTTGCTGCTTTTAAAGAGAATTTAGAAGAAATGATTGACTTTGTTATTAATGAAAAAGGTGAAGAAGTAATTTCTGAACGTCATCAAAAAGATTTTAAAAAGGAAACTTATTCTGATGAAGAAGATGGCTCTAATTTAGAAGAAGTGACTACTGAAAAGTTTACAGATATTAGTTTCGACGACATATAAAAAACGTCAATCTCAAAACACAAAAGGCTGTCTGAAATAATTTCAGACAGCCTTTTTATTGTTTTTAAATTAATAATCAGCTCAGGAGAATATACCTTCTACAAAGGATTAACCTATTCTTAAACCATTTTCAACTTTAAAATCAGGATTTAGGAGTACTACATCTCCTTCCTCTCCTACTGCTCCAATAACCAAGCATTCACTCATAAAATTTGCTATTTGTTTTTTAGGAAAATTCACAACTGCAATTACTTGCTTATTTACTAAATCCTCTTTTTTATACCGTTTTGTAATTTGAGCTGATGTTTTTCGGACACCTATTTCTGCTCCAAAATCAATATTCAATTTGTAGGCTGGATTTCTTGCTTCTGGAAAATCCTTTACTTCTATAACCGTTCCTACACGCATTTCTACTTTTTGGAAATCACTCCAACTTAAATCTGTCATTTTAATTTTAATCTAATCAATGTTTAGGTTTTAATTTTTCTATCATTTCTCGAGATACGTTTCCAGAATATGCCCCATACGCATCTACCAAAAGACCTTTATCCCCTTCTGAAGTTTCAATAACATACAATACCGAACTGTCATCTGGATTCGTCATTCCTTCAAAACGATAATGTTTTACAATTTCTAACTCTTCAGCTTTATGTATTTTCTTTCTCGATTTATTTTCCACGCCAGCATCGCATAAGTTATAATCTTCTGTATAACCCTCTTTTTTTAATGCTTCAATAGCTACCGATAAACTTTCATATGACTTTTTCATTGTTCTTTTTCTTTGGTTTCAATAAAAGTTACAAACAACAAAAAGAGTGTCCAAAAATTTAATCTTTTTTTATGATTTAGAAAGGTTTTTATAAAGTACTTGCCAAACTCTTTTTTAAAACAATTTCTTATTTGTAATTTACAAGAAACAGAAAATTTAACCATGGCAAGAACAGAAAGCAATATGTTACCACTTGGTACAAAAGCACCAAATTTTAATCTTTTAGACACGGTTTCTGGCAAGAAATTAAAATTAAGCGATGTATATGGCGAAAAAGCAACCGTTGTAATGTTTATCTGCAACCATTGTCCATATGTTCAACATCTAAACAAAGAAATAGCAAAACTTGTAAACGACTATACTGATAGTGATGTTAATTTTGTTGCTATTTCTAGCAATGATGTTGAAAAATATCCTGAAGATAGTCCTGAAAAAATGAAAATAACTGCGGAAGAAAATGGATATGACTTTCCTTATTTATATGATGAAACTCAAGAAATAGCCAAAGCATATGATGCTGCATGCACTCCAGATTTTTATGTTTTTGACGCTAATTTAGAACTTGTTTACCGTGGTCAGTTTGACGATTCCAGACCAGGAAATAGCATGCCAATTACTGGAAGAGATATCCGAAGCGCAATAGATGCAGCTATTATGGGAAAAAGAATCTATAAAACCCAGAAACCAAGCATGGGATGCAATATTAAATGGAAATAACCTCCTAGTAACATTTTAAGAAACTTTATATAAAAACAAGTGCTAAGCATTGCATTTAAATTATAGAGCAAACTAAAATTAGTTCTTTAACAATCTTTTATCAATAAAAAATCTGAGCAAAACTATTAATCTAGTAACTTTGTAGAGTAATAATTAAATCAAATAGACATGGCAACACTAAGATTAGGAGATAAAGCACCAAACTTTTCTGCACAAACATCTGTAGGAGAAATCAATTTTCATGATTATTTAGGAGATAGCTGGGGAATCCTTTTTTCTCATCCAGCAGATTACACTCCCGTTTGTACTACAGAATTAGGTACCGTAGCTAAATATAAAGATGAATTTGAAAAGAGAAACACAAAAGTAATTGCATTAAGTGTTGACGGAGTAGAATCTCACAAAGGATGGATTAACGATATTAACGAAACACAAAACACAGAAGTTAATTTTCCTATTATTGCAGATGAAGATAGAAAAATAGCAGAATTATATGATATGATTCATCCAAATGCTGATGCAACCTTAACCGTTAGGTCTGTATATATTATAGCGCCAGATAAATCTGTTAAGCTTATGATTACTTATCCTGCTTCTACAGGTAGAAATTTTGACGAGCTTTTAAGAGTAATAGATTCGCTTCAATTAACAGCATACCACAAAGTAGCTACTCCCGCAAATTGGAAACATGGAGACGAAGTAGTTATTAGTCCTGCAATTTCTAGCGAGGATGCTAAAAACATATTTACAAAAGGATTTAAAGAGGTTAAACCTTATTTAAGATTAACACCGCAGCCTAATTTAGATTAAGCTTAGACTAATCAAAACTTATTCAACATGTGACGATTAAAGTTTTACGCTTTATTTTTTGCATGAGTAAAAACTGAACACTGAATGACAGAAACTATTGAGTTAAGGAATAAACCAGAATTGAAAATTATTCTGAATACACACGAGTTTGAAGTTATAGATGCTTCAGAACCAAAAAACAATGGAACTTACTCATACGCTGAAATAAAAAGTGTGAAACTAAATACGGAAAAAACTGATTGGTTTATTTCTATAACAAGTTATATAGTGGGTTTCTTTACGGGAAATGGTAATGGTGGAAACTATAAAAACAAAGCCAATCTTACCATACAATTAACTAAACAAATTGTAAAAATTTGGCTAGTTGACACTGATTTTAAAAAAGTAGAAGAAATATCGGAATTAATTAAAAATAAAAGTTCCTACATAAAAACACTATAAAAAACATCATCACCTCTTACTTTTCTCAATCGGAAAGTAAGAGGTGATGAATTATACTCGGTCTACACAAACAATTTTCTTAGATTTTAGCACAAAAAACCAAGGCAATCATCAAATAACACTAAAGGTATTTGCACCATAAATTTATTATCCTTCTAAAAAACGGGAAGTCTAAGTATCTCAAATAAAATTTAGGACAAGCATTATGGAAACTTGAAAAAATTGGACAGCAATGCTAAAAAAGAATTTAAATCAACTACCTCAAGGCAAGCCTACGAGGTATTCAAAGGAAAATAATTTAATCCATTTCGACTTAGAACACTTCGATATACTCAGTCAGAACAGGCTCTGGGAAATAAAACCCTCAATGAGGAATTAAACACCTTCCAACAAAATAACAAAGCAATCCTACACCCTCATTAGTTTTACACCCAATCCTCTCGCAAAGCAAGATTATTTAAATGTGCAAAATGGTGTCTGCAATGCCAATCGTAGATAGAAATTAATTGATCCAAAGCAATTTCTTTATTAGTTTCAGGATGAATAAACGAACGCTTTAGTTGATCTGGAGTTAACTTTTTCAACATAGACGCCCATCTTTTATGTAATGATTCAATAAGTAGTAACGTCATCTCAATATCATCATATTTACCATCCTCTAGATCTGCCCATCTATCTTCAAAATAGGCTTTTATTACAGGCTTATCTTCAGTAAGAGTCCATTTAAAACGAATATAACTATTCATATGGCTGTCTGCTAAATGATGAATTAACTGCCTTGCAGTCCAACCTTCTGGGCGGTACGGAGTATCTAATTGCCCATCATCAAAATCTTCCACTAAAGCCTCTAGCTTCTCAGGAAAAAACTCAATTGTTTGAATCCATTTTTTAATATCATCAGAAGTAATAACCTCTGGGGCTTTGTATTTCCCGATAGGATATTGCAGTTTAGTTTGTTCTAGATTTGCCATGTTTCAAATATAAAAAATCCTGTTGCACAAATGTGTAACAGGACTTTAAAATATTATATTATTATGATTGAATTTATGGTTACTTTAAGTTCCAAAAAAATTCGCAACGTTTTAACCAAAAACCTCCATTCTAATTAATAAGTTAACACCACTTATTTAACCTACATTAACCAATTCCACATCAAAAATTAAAGTAGCATTTGGCGGAATTACACCCCCAGCTCCTCTAGAGCCATAACCTAAATGTGCAGGTATTACAAAACGAGCTTTATCTCCTACTTGCAATAAAGAAATTCCTTCATCCCATCCAGAAATAACCTGACCAGCTCCTAAAGTAAAATCGATAGGCTGATTTCTTTGGTAAGAAGAATCGAATACTTGTCCGTTTTCTAATTGCCCTTTATAATGCACAGAAACAGTTTTACCTTTTTCAGCTTTTACACCATTTCCTTTTTGGATCATTTTGTAACGTAAGCCACTTTCTGTTTTATCAAATCCAGCAGCTAATTTTTCAAGTGCAGCTTCTGCTTTTTCTTTTTCTTCCGCTAAACGCTTTTCACGAGAACCTTCAAAAGTTCTAAAAGCCTCTATTGCATTCCATTTTTCTGCCTCATCTCCTACTCTAACAATCTCTAAGCTTTCAATTTTATCTCCTTGAGCAATAGCATTAACCACATCTTGTCCTTCTTCAACAAAACCAAAAACAGTATGCTTATCGTCTAACCAAGGGGTTTCTACATGGGTAATAAAAAACTGAGAACCATTTGTTCCAGGCCCCGCATTTGCCATTGATAAAACTCCAGGTCTATTATGTCTTAAAGAACTATCAAATTCGTCATCAAATTTATATCCAGCATCTCCAGTTCCAGTTCCAAGCGGACACCCACCTTGAATCATGAAATCGTTAATTACTCTATGAAAAGTAATTCCATCGTAATATGGCTGCCCTTGAGGCTTTACACTATTTTCCATATTTCCTTCTGCTAAAGCAACAAAATTCCCAACTGTTCCAGGTGTTTTATCGTATGTTAATTTAACAAGAATCTCTCCTTTTGAAGTATTGAATTTTGCGTAGATACCGTTTTCCATAGTATTGTTTTTATATTAAAGCGTAAATTATTTTTATTATTCCTCACAGAAAGCTTCACCTGAAGCAATTGTTTAAATCCCGAGCAGGGTGTAAAAACTAAAAAAAACGCTCCACAAAGTAGCGGAGCGTTTATAATATTGTATAACTAAGAATTAATGTTTAAAGAGCAGTAACTCTTCTAGTCAATCCTGATTTTAAGTTTCCAGCTTTGTTAGCGTGAATAATATTTTTCTTTGCTAATCTATCAATCATACTGATAACAGATGGTAATAAAGTTTCTGCATCTTTTTTATCCTCTGTAGAACGTAATTTTTTGATTGCGTTACGTACAGTTTTATGCTGATATTTATTTCTTAAACGAACTGCTTCGTTTCTTCTAATTCTCTTTAATGCCGACTTGTGATTTGCCATCTTTTCTTAATTTTTACAAACAGTAGAAATTTTCTCCTGCGCCATGTTATACTTTATAGTAGTCCGTAGGGGAATCGAACCCCTGTTACCAGGATGAAAACCTGGCGTCCTAACCCCTAGACGAACGGACCAATTGCTCTTTCGAGCTACGGATATTCTCCGTATATTTTAATGAACTCAATCTTTTGTAGTCCGTAGGGGAATCGAACCCCTGTTACCAGGATGAAAACCTGGCGTCCTAACCCCTAGACGAACGGACCATTATTTCCTTAATTGCGGATGCAAAAATACAACTATTTTTAAATCATGCAATACTTAGAAATGATTTTTTTTATTTTTTTTTAGTTAGTACGCTTTTGCAAATAAAACTCGTTGTTTGGAAGGCTTTCCAGAATACACACAAACGCCATTTTCTTCCTTGAAATTCAGAGGAATACAACGAATGGTTGCTTTTGTAAGCTCTTTTATCTTGTCTTCTGTAACTGTTGTACCATCCCAATGCGCCGATAAAAATCCTCCTTTAGTTTCTAAAAGTTCTTTAAACTCATCAAAATTATTCACCTCTGTAATATGACTATCTCTATAATCTACAGCTTTTTTATAAATTGTTTCTTGAATCTCATCAAGCAAGCCTTCTATTCTTTCTACAACTCCATCTGCAGAAACCACTTCCTTAGAAAGCGTATCTCTACGAGCCAATTCATAGGTGTTATTTTCCATGTCTCGCATTCCAATAGCCAATCTCAATGGCACACCTTTTAACTCATACTCATTAAATTTCCAACCTGGCTTGTAAGTATCTCTATCATCAAATTTAACAGAAATTCCTTTTGACCTTAATTCTTTAACTAATGGATTTACACGCTCAGAAATAGCATCCAATTGCTCTTCTCCTTTATGTATTGGAACAATAACAACCTGAATAGGTGCTAATTTTGGAGGCAATACTAATCCGTTATCATCACTATGCATCATAATTAAAGCTCCCATTAACCTTGTAGAAACTCCCCATGAGGTAGCCCATACATGCTCTTGTTTCCCTTCTCTAGTGGTATACTTAACATCAAAAGCTTTTGCAAAATTCTGACCTAAAAAGTGAGATGTCCCAGCTTGCAATGCTTTTCCGTCTTGCATTAACGCTTCAATACAATACGTTTCTACAGCACCAGCAAAACGTTCGCTATCTGTTTTAACACCTTTTATTACTGGAACTCCCATAAAAGTTTCAGCAAATTCTGCATAAACATGCATCATTTGTTCTGCCTCCTTAATAGCTTCTTCTTTAGTTTCATGTGCAGTATGCCCTTCTTGCCATAAAAACTCTGATGTTCTTAAAAACATACGAGTTCTCAATTCCCAACGAACTACATTTGCCCATTGATTAACCAAAATAGGTAAATCTCTATAAGATTGAATCCACTTTCTATAAGTATCCCAAATAATAGTTTCTGAAGTTGGACGCACAATAAGTTCTTCTTCTAATTTAGCCTCTGGATCTACAATAACTCCGCTTCCATCTTCTGCATTCTTTAATCTATAATGAGTAACAACAGCACATTCTTTAGCAAAACCATCAACATGAGCTGCCTCTTTACTTAAATATGATTTTGGAATGAATAATGGAAAATAAGCATTTTCATGTCCAGTTTCTTTAAACATCTTATCTAATTGCGCTTGCATTTTCTCCCAAATAGCATACCCATAAGGCTTAATAACCATACAACCTCTAACTGCAGAATTCTCTGCTAGATCTGCCTTGGAAACCAGCTCGTTATACCATTTTGAATAATCTTCACTTCTCTTTGTTAAATTCTTGCCCATTATATGTAGTTTGGCACAAAACTTGCACCTTAGTTAAATGTAATAAATAGTTTGACAAAACTAACTATTTTTGTTATGTTCAACAATAAATATTTGCAATGATGAAAACACTATACATTCCTAGAAATTTTAAAGTCAGTTTGACTGTTTTGGTCATTGGAGTTCTTGTAGGTTCATGCGGTTCTTACGAACAAGCATCATACTATGATAATGATGGAATATATGATAATGATATTGCATATTATGACGATACTAAAAACACCAATGATAACCAACAGAAGCAGACTACCACACCTAATGTTGTTATAACTGATTATGAAAGTTATTTCAATAATAGAGCTGAAATGTTAGGTCAGGCCATAGAGTACCAAGAACAGAATGAAATATTCACAGACGTTAATGGATATTCTAGTACTGATGTAGACAGTACAGATGTCTCTCAAGATTATGTTTTAGACTATAACGAAGGAAACCCTGGATGGGGAGAAAATCCTGAGAGTACAGTTGTAAATGTCTACTCCAACAATTGGGGTTATGGATATGGAGGTTACGGATATGGTTACGGCGGTTGGTACGACCCATTTTGGGGACCTTATTACGGCGGATATTATGGCCCATGGGGTTATGGTGGCGGCTGGTATGGTGGCTTTTACGGCGGTGGCTGGGCTCTAAGCTGGGGATGGGGTTACCCATATAGACCAGGATGGGGTTACGGCGGTGGCTGGTATGGTGGTGGATACTACAGACCATATTACGGAAACCATAGATATGCTTACACCAATTCTAGAAGAGGTTACTACGGAAGAAATACAGCTGCAATTGCACGTCATAACGAGAACGCAAGACGTTCTAACACCGCAACAAGATCTTCTAGAGGGTATTCTAGATCTTCACAAACTGGTAATACAAGAAGCAGAAGTAGCGTTAACAGAAGCGGATACTCTAATAGCGCAAGAGTTGGTGTAGATGGAGGAAGATACAATAGAACTTCTGGATATTCTAGAAGTGCAAATTCTTCTTCAAGAAGTACAACAACAAATAGAAGTACTAATGGATATTCTAGATCTTCTTCTTCTAGCAGAAGCAATTCTAGCTATTCAAGACCTACATCCTCTAGCAGAAGTAACTCTAGTTATTCTAGATCATCTTCTTCTAACAGAAGTAACTCTAGCTATTCTAGATCGTCTTCCAGCAGAAGTAGTGGATCTTTCTCAAGATCTAGCGGAGGTAGCTCAAGATCTTCTAGCGGCGGTGGCTCTAGAGGTGGTGGCTCTAGAAGCGGTGGAAGAGGTAGATAAAAACACAAAGGCTTGCCTTCTTAAAGTTTGCAAGCCTTTTTCAAACTACACTACAACTTAATAGAATTAAATTACCGAATACATAGGAATCAAATGAGAAATCAAATTTTATTTTTGGCGACTTTCATATTCGCTGTAGGTGCTTTTGCACAAAATCGAAATGACGTAGCTCTATATGGTAGTGACAATCTAAATGGTACTGCCCGCTACCAAAGTATGAGTGGAGCCTTTGGGGCATTAGGTGGAGACATGTCTGCCATAAACATCAACCCTGCAGGGTCGGCTGTTTTTACAAATACTGCATTCACTATTTCTATGGCGAATTATAATATTAATAACAACACTCGCTATTTTGACGGTGAAAGTAACACAGATTTTTCTCAGTTAAAACTTAATCAAATTGGAGGTGTTTTAGTTTTTAATAACGGAAACACTTCTTCTCCATGGAAAAAATTTACCATGGCTTTTAATTACGAGTTAAATAATAATTTTGAAAATGAGTTTTTAGCTATTGGAACTGGAAACACTTCTATAGCCAACTATTTTTTAAATAATGCAGACGGCTACAAAGTAGGAAATTTAGAGCCTTTAGATAATGAGAACATAACACAAGCATATATCAATATAGGTCGCGATTTAGGCTACAATGCACAACAAGGTTTTTTAGGGTATCAAAATTATATTATTGACCCTGCTACCACCGATAACCCTGATGAAACAAATTATGTTTCAAACGCAAGCTACGCAAATGGCATAGATCAAGAACAATTAGTAATAACTTCTGGTTATGACAGTAAATACACTTTAAACTTTGCTTCTCAATACACAGATAACATTTATTTAGGTTTTGGTTTAAATTTCCACAGCTTAGAACGCAGAAGAATCTCTCAGTTTGATGAGTATGGATACGATTCTGATTCTAAATTACAATATGTCCAATTTGATAACGATTTATATACCTACGGAAATGGATTCTCTTTTAATATTGGAGGAATTGCTAAACTAAGTAATATGGTACGTGTTGGAGCAAGTTACCAATCTCCTACATGGTATGGAATGACCGATGAATTATTTCAAAACATAAATACCGACTTTTTAGCAAATCCAGGAGATACTGAGGCTACATATTCTGAAGCCACTCCAAATAGTTCTATTATTTTTCCGGATTACGACATCTACATTCCCGGTAAATTAACTGGAAGTATGGCTTTTATTTTTGGTCCTTATGGATTATTAAGTTTAGATTATACCTACCAAGACATGTCTAACGCTAAATTAAAACCAACTTTCGATTCTTTTTTTGCTGAAGAAAATCGTGTTATTGAGAATGAATTTCAAGCTGTTTCTACGGTTAGAGTTGGTGGAGAATTTAGAGTTAAAAGATTTAGTTTTAGAGGCGGGTACCGCTTCGAAGGTAGCCCATATAAAGATGAATTTACCATGGGAAATCTTAACGGATATTCTTTAGGTGCTGGTTATAGTTTTGGTGCTACAAAATTAGACTTAGGATTTAGTCAAGCATATAGAGATTATAACGTTCAACTATACAACACAGGACTTACCTCTGTTGCTGCAATTGATAATAAAAATACAAACGTAACTTTATCGCTTACTTTTAATTTATAAAAATAAACTCGAGACAAGCCTACGAGGTATTCAAAGAAAAATATTCTAATCCATTAAGGCATAGAGCCCTTCGGTAAACTCTGGACAGGCTTTGGGGAACAAAACAACCCTCAATAAGGGATTAAAGTATCTATACAACATATTTCAAACTCATTTAAGTTTAGCCTAACTTAAATGAGTTTTTTTATTAAATATCGTACGTTTGATATAAATCTAAATATAGAATAGATTCAACTAAACACCTTTTAAATAGGTCAGCTTTCTTATATATTCATAATTTTCATGTCGAACTCACGTTAAACATCATACTCTTTATTTATTCTTTAGAAAACATCTCTTTTTTCAAAATCGCTACAGAGTAGTTGCGAGTTACAACTTCTCCTGTTTTAGATTTAACTTCTTCACTTTTATTTATAATATCCTCCAATAAAAACTTCGACTTTAAAATTAAATCTTTTATATCTTCATTATTATACAACTTGAATTTTTCATTTACAAAAGGCAAGCGCTTCATAAAATCTTTTTGAGCATAACAAATTGTAAAAATCCCTTTTGGACGCATTACCCTATATATTTCATCTAAAAAATTAGAAGGTTCTTTCCAAAAATAAATTGTATTTACCGTAAATATTTTATTAAAAACTTCCTCTTGAAAAGGAAATTCCCATCCATTATATAAATAAAATTTAGCCCCTGCATTTATAGCTTCAGCATTTTTTATAGCCTCTTTATGCATTACTTCAGAAATATCTATTCCAGAATACTGCAAATTATTGGCTTGAGAATAAATTTCTTTTATATGTTTTGCATTACCATGTCCTATTTCTAAAACTTCATCCTTATTTTCTATAGAAAGTACAGCAATTGCACTTTTAGTCATTTCTATATTTGTAGCATGCATCATATCTCCCATTTCTAGACCTTTAGCTCCTTTAGGGTTTTCTAATTGAGATGCAATTATATCTAAATCAGACTTCTTCATTTAAAAACTACATTATATATTCTCCGTTTACACTTTGAACAGGCTCAGGAATATTTTGTTCTTTCAATAATTCTAATAAATTTATTTCGATGGTTCGCGTAATCTGATTTAAAGGAATTCCCGTTGGAATATTATCAAACGGATTTAAAAGCGCCATTCCAATTTTATGTGTAGTCAAGAAAATATAACCTACAAGTATCCCTACAATAATTGACCATGCTCCCATATCGTCTACAGCCGACCATGTTACACTAATTATAAAAATCCACACAAATACACGCGTGTAAAAATTATAAGTTGTTGGAAAAACTGTATTTTTAATACGTTCAGACATTCCCATTTCATCACAAAAATTCACAAGCATTTTATTAAGCTCCAAAAACTTAAATCCATCTATAGATTTATTTTTACTGAGCGCTTCAATATCTTTGGTTTGTAAATTCAATAGGGCATTTGCCTTATTCGATTCTTTACTGATAGCTTCATAATCTTCCGCCGACAAATAAATTCGGTATTGCTCTTCCGCATCGTTTCGAAGGTTATCTTTTAAAGCATAAAGGAATGCTATATGTCGGTAAATCAATTTTACTTTTATGGGATTAATTAGATCCGAAGAACTCCCCAAATCTTCAATATAATAGAAAACTTGTCTTGCCCAGCTTCTGGAATCATTTACTAATGCTCCCCAAATTTTTCTAGCTTCCCACCAACGGTCGTATGCCTGATTATTATTAAAACCTATAAAAAATGCTAGTGCGGTACCTAAAATTGTAGGAATAATACTCGAAACAATTATGGAGTCAAAAACATGAATAGACTCTACATATCTGTACACAAAATAAGCAGAAACACAGGCAACAATTTCATAAAAAAAATGTCGCCACGTTCCGCTTAAAATTCTATAGATGTTAACTTTTTTGGATATGAGCATTGGAATGTATAATTTATATCTATAAAGATACTTATTCCATTGCAAACGAATTACCTATTATCTTTTAAAAATTCTGGGAAACATTTTTGTACTATTTCCCCCCATCCTGCTTTAAAATTATCATAAGCCAAATCGGAGCCTGCATCCGAAAAATTTTCAATTCCACTATGACTTAATCTTATATAGGTAACATTTTCTTTAGCTGTTAATTTCCACGTTACTATAGAAATCCCTTTTGAATATTCTGGATAACTCCAAGAATGGCGAATTCTCTTACCCGGCACTACATCTATTACTTTACAAACATGCTTAAAATTTGTACCATTTGGTTCGTAAAAATAAAACTCATTTCCTCGTTCTAGTTTAAAGTTATGCACCTCAAAATACCATTGTTTCATTTTTTCAGGCATTGTTATCGCTTCCCATACCTTCTCTATTTTTGCATTTACAGCTATTTCTTCAATAATTGTTTGATCCTTCATTTAAAATCTTAATATTTAAAAATTAAAAGCATCAGTTTAGGTAAATTATCGTTTTATAATAAACTACCTCAGAGCAAGCTTCCGAGGCGTTAAAAGAAAATCCTAAAAAATATTTCGACGCAAGCCTTTCTGCAAACTCAAGGCAAGCTTTAGAGCACTTAAATCTCGATTATCAAGTAAAATGTCTTTTACATATTTGAAAGGTTTCAAATAAAAATACAACTAACAAAAAAGGAGCTAATCTCTTTATTAGTTATATTAGGTAGGTTGATAAAAAATAAAATGAATTCAACTTACCACAATATTAACGTTAATAGGCTATAAATATGTATCTTTGCTGTCAATTTTTTTTATTGCCAACTTTTACGCTTTTATAGTTATACGATTAAGCTCTTTATATAGTTGGTTAGTAATAAAACATATTAAAAAATGGTATAAAAGCATCCTTGTCTAATTTGTTAGACACACAGCAAAATGATTATTTGGATGTTATATAACCAATCAACTACCTCGAGGCAAGCCTACGAGGTATTCAAAGGAAAAATATTTTAATCCATTTCGACGTAGAACGTCGGGGAATAAAACCCTCAATGAGGGTTTAAAAAGCAATAAAAATAAACATATGAAAATAGATAAAGCTTTAGAAGATCATTTTGAAGAATTGGGTAACGACCATGTATCATCTGCAGCGGAAACTCCTATGAGAAAAGATGCTTTTGACATATCTGATGATGAAAAAATAGAACAAATAGAATCTCAAGTCTATAATATTATGGAGACTTTAGGTTTGGATTTAACAGACGATAGTTTACGAGGAACTCCTAGGAGAGTTGCTAAAATGTTTGTAAAAGAAATCTTTGCTGGATTACACCCAGATAGAAAACCAAAAGCTTCTACATTCTCCAATAAATACAAATATGGGGAAATGCTTGTGGAAAAAAACATTACTGTATACTCTACATGTGAGCACCATTTATTACCAATTGTTGGTAGAGCACACATTGCTTATATCTCTAACGGAAGTGTTGTTGGACTTTCAAAAATGAATAGAATTGTTGATTATTACGCAAAACGTCCGCAAGTACAAGAACGTATGACTATGCAAGTTGTTCAAGAACTTCAAAGAGCGCTTGGCACTAAAGATGTTGCCTGTGTGATTGATGCAAAACACCTATGTGTAAACTCTCGAGGAATTAGAGATATTGAAAGCAGCACGGTAACTGCAGAATTTGGTGGAAAGTTTAAAGATCCAGCTGTTAGAAGAGAGTTTTTAGATTACATTAAATTAGATACGGAGTTTTAAGATAAGGTGTTTAGCTGATAAAACGGTAAAGTGTTAAAATGTACTTTGAATCAAATTAACTCATTTCGACGCAGAGCCCTTAGATAGACTAAAAAGCAGATGTTGAAGAATTAAACCTATAAGGGAATAATTTATAAAAAAGTCGCTATGCATCAATATGCTTTCGAAAAATTAAAGGTTTGGGTTGAATCCAAAGAATTGATTAAAGAAATCTACTTATTGGCCAAAAGTTTCCCAAGTTTTGAAAGTTTTAATTTCACATCTCAACTTCAACGTAGCTCTTTATCTATTACCTCAAATATTGCTGAAGGTTCTAGCAAACATACGCACAAAAACCGAACTCGATTATGGTAATAGCATATAGATCCACAACCGAAACCTTAAATTTGATTATTATTGCTAAAGAACTAAACTATGTTTCCGAAGAAGATTATGACCGTATTAGAAAAGTTATTGAAAAGATAACCAATAAAATAAATTCATTAAGAAACTATTATCTTAGTAAAAAATAAACAAACGTCAATTAAATAACTACTTAACGACTAAACAATAAAATGCAACTATATCAAACTAACGAATTAAAAATTTACAATTCGATTACTGGAGAGAAAGAAGTTTTTAAACCAATTACGGAAGGTTATGTAGGAATGTATGTTTGCGGCCCGACTGTTTACAGCAATGTTCATTTAGGTAATGTTAGGACTTTTATGTCTTTTGATTTAGTTTTTAGATACCTTAAACACTTAGGATACAAAGTTCGTTATGTAAGAAATATCACCGATGCAGGGCATTTAGAAAACGATGCCGATGTAGGGGAAGATAGGATTGCAAAAAAAGCACGTTTAGAACAGATTGAACCTATGGAAGTAGTGCAACGCTATACTGTTGACTTCCACAATACCCTCAATAAATTCAATAATTTACCTCCTAGTATTGAGCCAACAGCTACAGGACATATTATTGAACAAATAGAGGTAATTAATGAAATTATAGATAATGGCTTTGCATATGTTGTAAATGGCTCTGTTTATTTTGACGTTTTAAAGTTTAACCAAACTAATGAATACGGAAAACTGAGCAAACGTAAAGTAGAAGACCTTATACATAACACCCGCGAAACCGCTGGGCAATCTGAAAAGAAAAACCCGCAGGATTTTGCGCTTTGGAAAAAAGCAGAACCGCAACACATAATGCGTTGGCCTTCTCCTTGGAGTGATGGTTTCCCTGGATGGCATTTAGAATGTACTACTATGAGTACCAAATACCTAGGAGATCATTTTGATATCCACGGAGGGGGAATGGATCTAAAATTCCCACACCACGAATGTGAAATAGCACAAGCGGAAGCCTCCACAGGTATTAGTCCCGTAAACTATTGGATGCACGCCAATCTTCTTACTTTAAATGGAAAGAAAATGGCTAAATCTACTGGTAATAATATCTTACCAAATGAAATTTTTACAGGCAACAACGACATTTTAGACAAGGCTTTTACCCCATCTGTTACTCGTTTTTTTATGCTTCAAGCCAATTATCGTAGTATTTTAGATTTTAGTAATGAAGCTCTTATAGCATCCGAAAAAGGGTTTAACCGCCTTATGGATGCCTTCCACACAATTAACAATTTAAAAACAGGAAGTTCTTCTAGTTTTGATAGCAAACTATGGAAACAAAGTTGCTATGATGCTATGAATGACGATTTTAATAGTCCGATTCTAATAGCAAATCTTTTTGAAGCTGTAAAGCAAATCAACCTTATAAAAGAAGAGAAAGCTACTATTACACAAGAAGATTTAGCAATTATAAAGGAAACCATGCAAGCTTTTATTTTTGAAGTTCTTGGCTTGCAAGACGAAAGAAGCGCCCAATATAATTCTTCTGATAAATTAACTGGAACTGTAGAGCTATTAATTCAGCTTCGTGCAGAAGCAAGAGCTAATAAAGACTTTGCTACTTCAGATAAAATTAGAGATCAATTAGCAGCTTTAGGAGTTGAACTAAAAGATGGTAAAGACGGTACTACGTTTAGTTTAAACTAAGCTTTAGGTTTTGGTCAAAAATTACATTACAACCAAAACCTTCATTTTATAAACTATTAAGCTTAAAATTATTTTAAAGAAAATTCTTATAGCGCCTTTTATTTTTTTAGTTCGCTTTTATCAGGCGGCTATATCGCCTTTTACCCCTGCTACTTGTCGCTATTCTCCTACTTGCTCTCAATACACCTTGGAAGCACTTAAAAAGCATGGACTTTTTAAAGGCGGTTGGCTCTCTATTAAAAGAATATTAAGTTGCGGCCCATGGGGAGGTTCTGGCTATGATCCTGTTCCTTAATTCAATTTATTTGTTTAGATAGTTTTAACTTTATATAAGAAAAAACACTTCTTCATAAACCATCAATTAGTTATATTTACCTCAAAATAAACGAGAATGCACTTTTTAAGTATCACTTGGGATCCTAACGGGGTTCTCTTAGACCTTGGTTTTTTCCAATTACGTTATTACAGTTTAATGTTTGTTATTGCTTTTTCATTAGGTTGGTTTTTAATGAAGAAAGTATATAAAAATGAAAATCAGTCTGAAGAAGCGCTAGATTCTCTGTTTATTTACATGGTGCTCTCTGTGCTTATTGGTGCTCGATTAGGGCATTTTATTTTCTACGAACCAAGCATGTTTTTAGAAGACCCTCTTAGCATTATCCTCCCTTTTAAATTTAGCCCCTCATTTGAATTTACAGGTTTTAGAGGCCTTGCTAGTCATGGTGCAGCTATTGGAGTTATTATAGCTATGTACTTGTACAGCAAAAAAGTTATTAAAAAACCAATGCTATGGATTCTAGATAGAATTACAATTCCCGTAGCCATAGGTGGAGTTTTTGTTAGACTTGGAAACTTTTTTAATTCTGAAATTGTAGGAAAACCAACAGGCTCAGATTACGGAGTAATTTTTAAGCAATTAGGAGAAACCTTCCCTAGACATCCAGCACAACTCTATGAGGCTTTTGGTTATGTATTTGTATTTATTGCTTTATTATATACGTATTGGAAAACTGACAAAAAAGACAACCTTGGTTATATGTTCGGTCTTTGGCTAGTACTTACTTGGACAGTGCGTTTTATTGCAGAATTCTATAAAAAATCTCAAGGCGGATTTGAATCGGCTCTTGGCGTATTCTCTACTGGACAGTGGTTAAGTATTCCTTTTGTTCTTTTTGGATTATACCTTATGTTTTTCTACAAATCATCAAAAAAGGTATCATGATAAACGTTTTAGTTCGTATTATTCTAGCTTTTGTTGTGCTTTGTTTATCGTTAGTAAGTTGCAACACTAATTCCTCACAAAAAGAGGTAAAAACAGAAGAAGTTTCTTTTACTAAAGAAGGGGAATTATCCATTTCTCGTAAAGATTCTATTATAGTTTCCAAAATAGATATTGAAATTGCCGATAATGAATACGAACGTCAAACTGGACTAATGTATCGTTCTTCAATGGAAAAAAAACAAGGAATGCTTTTTATTTTTAAAGATGAGCAACCTCGTTATTTTTATATGAAAAATACTGAAATCCCTTTGGACATCATTTACATCAGCAATAAAATGAAGATTGTTAGCATGGTTAAAAATGCACACCCAATGAATGAGTCTTCCCTTCCTTCTAATGCTCCTGCACAATATGTTTTAGAATTAAACGGAGGAATGGCAGATACATGGAGTCTTAAAGTAGGCGACAGTATAAATTATTCTGAAATGTAAACCAGTCTTGCCTGTCGGAAATGGTTTTACATTCCGACAAGCATAAAAAAGACCAGTTAAATATAAATAACCTCGAAGCAAATACTCGAAGTCTGGAAAGCAAAAACTAAACTTCTACCTGATACTTTTCTCTAAGTGCTTTTGCAGCACCTACCATTTCCACTAAAGCATCATTTGTTTCCTGCCAACCACGCGTTTTAAGTCCGCAATCTGGATTAACCCATAAGTTTCTTACAGGAATTAAAGCTGCCGCTTTCTTAATTAGATCTTCCATTTCCTCTTTGTTTGGAACTCTTGGCGAATGGATATCATACACCCCTGGACCTATCTCATTTGGATATTTAAAATCTACAAAAGCATCGAGCAACTCCATTTGAGAACGAGACGTTTCTATGGTAATAACATCCGCATCCATCGCTGCAATGCTCTCTATAATATCATTAAATTCAGAATAACACATATGTGTATGGATTTGCGTTTCATCTTCAACACCAGACGCACTTATCCTAAAAGCTTTTATAGCCCAATCTAAATAGGCTTGCCAAGCACCTCTTCTTAAAGGCAGTCCTTCTCGAATAGCAGGCTCATCAATTTGAATAATTTTTATTCCAGCTTTTTCTAAATCCTGAACTTCCTTCCGGATAGCCAATGCAATCTGGTTTGTTGTCTTTTCTCTCGACTGATCGTTCCTTACAAATGACCATTGTAAAATGGTGACTGGCCCCGTTAGCATCCCTTTTACAGGTAAATCTGTTTGCTCTTGAGCGTAAGCTGTCCAAGCCACCGTCATCGGGTTTACTCTATCTACATCTCCATAAATAATTGGAGGTTTTACAGCTCTAGAACCATAACTCTGTACCCATCCAAATTTAGTGAATGCAAAACCTTCAAGCTGCTCCCCAAAATATTCTACCATATCATTTCTTTCAAACTCCCCATGAACAAGCACATCTAATCCAATCTCTTCTTGCCATTTTATAGCGTTTTCAATTTCAGCTTTAATTCCTTTTTCATACGCCTCCTCAGAAAGAACATTCCTTTTTAATTGAGAACGCAACAACCTTACATCTTTTGTTTGCGGAAAAGAACCAATAGTCGTAGTTGGAAATAATGGAAGCCTTAAACTGTTTTGCTGCAATACTTGCCTTGCTTCAAATTTACTTGTACGCTTACTTAAATCTTCCGTTATATTATGTACAGCTTTTTGAACAGCTGCATTATGAATAAGTTTTGACTCCTGCTTAGAAAGCATTGCTTTTTTATTAGCTTCAAAAGCAATTTTTGCCTCATCAGAAGGAGTGTTAGCTCCTAAATCTGCTAACACAACAACTTCCTTAATTTTCTGTTTTGCAAATGCCATCCAATTTTTAACCTCCAAAGAAAGTGTAGTTTCGTCTGTTTCATTCTCCAAATCAAAAGGCGAATGCAATAGCGAACAAGATGGAGCAAGCATCAACCTATCTTCCCCTATTGCCAATACTGCTTTCTTAATTAAAGAGAGGGAATTCTCAAAATTATTCTTCCAAATATTCCTTCCATCAACAACTCCTAAAGACAATTTTAAAGAATCTGGAATGTTTTTTAACACAGAATCTAATTGATTTTCTCCTCTTACCAAATCCAAGTGCAATACATTTACAGGAAGCTTAACCACCCACTCCATATTATCCTCTAGTGCGCCAAAATAAGTTGCTAAAACAATTTTTAATTCAGGAAAACGAGCTGCTATGGTTTTATAAACAGATTGATATACTTCTTTTTCCGCCTCCGTAAGATCCATCACTAAAAAAGGTTCATCAAACTGAACCCATTCAGCACCGTTTTCAGTCAGTTTAGACAAGATTTCAAGATAAACAGGCAACAATTTATCTATTAATTGCAAACGATTAAAGCCTTTATCTTTTTCTTTTCCTAACAATAAATAAGAAACAGGCCCAACAAACACAGGCTTTGCATTAATTCCTAACGATTTTGCTTCTAAAAACTCATCTAAAAACTTAGTAGATGTTAATGAAAACTTTTGGTCTTGGTAAAATTCTGGAACTATATAATGGTAATTTGTATCAAACCATTTTGTCATTTCCATAGCCGTAATATCAAATCCATTATGCTGGTAGCCACGCGCCATGGCAAAATAAAGATCTAGTGGATTTTCTTCTTCTAAAAAGACATCAGAATAACGTTTTGGAATGGCTCCAACAGTTTGCGTCATATCCAAGACTTGGTCGTAAAACGAAAAATCGTTAACAGGAATTAAGTCAATCCCTGTTTGTTTTTGCAACTTCCAATTCTCTTCTCGGATTCGCTTTCCTTCTTGTAATAAGGCAGAAATATCAATCTTTCCAGACCAATATTGTTCACAAGCTTTTTTAAGCTCTCTTTTGGCACCTATACGCGGGTAGCCCAAATTTTGTGTGATCATTTTTTTGTTTTTAATCTGTTAAACACTTCGGATTTTCACAAAGCGCTTTCCGACTAAAAACAACAATCAATAGCAAATTTCACCCATTAAAATGCGTGTTAAACTATCAATTCTTGATTATTGCTTTAGGTCGCGAAAGCATCATCATTTTAATTTCGGCAGGTCTCCTGGCTTGTAACATTTTTACCTCCTTCCCATTTTGAACTTTTCAAAACAGTGGATTAATTGATAAAAACTTTTTCGTTACTTACAGTTGCGCGACAGCTTGTGATTTTCACACAATTCCCTATTATTCTACCTTAAGCAGAACCGCAATTAGATTGATCAATATGTAAAGAACCAATTAAAGCACAAAGCTACGTAATATATTTCTAGAAAACACAAACTTTAAAAACACCACTAGCTATAAATGTTATAAAAATAATTAGGGTAATTGGCCACCAAAAAAAGGTGTCCACCGCGCTTTCCGCTGCTAGTATTTGGCAAACCACAAACTAAAGTTTGCCAAAAGCTATCCACTACAATCGCTATTACAAAAAAAAGACTGCCTTTTCAGACAGTCTTTTAAAATATTATATAGAATTTTTTGTTCTATTGAACTTCTTTCTTCTTATTTCCTTTATCCTTTAATGTATCAAACATAACAGGAGTTGCAATAAACAATGAAGAATATGTACCTACCGCAATACCAACAATCATTGCAAACATAAATCCTCTTAAAGATTCACCTCCAAAAATAAAGATTGCTAATAATACCACTAAAGTAGTTAACGAAGTATTTAATGTTCTACTCAACGTACTATTCAAGGCTTCGTTAGCATTATCTCCGCCTCTCCATCCTTTCTCTCTAACCACTTCTCTAATACGGTCAAATACAATAACGGTATCATTTAACGAATATCCAATTACAGTAAGGATTGCCGCAATAAATGCTTGATCTACCTCCATATTAAATGGCATAATACTAGATGTAATTGAGAAAATTCCTAATACTATCAATACATCATGGAATACTGCAGCTACAGCTCCTAATGAGAATTGCCATCTACGGAAACGCAATAAGATGTATAAGAACACTACTGCTAACGATCCGATAATTGCCCAAATAGCATTTTTCTTAATATCATCTGCAATTGTAGGTCCTACTTTTAAAGATTGTAAGATTCCGATTTTATCAGTTCCACTTCCTTTAGAAAAGTCTTCATAAGTTATTCCTTCTGGAAGATGCTTTTTAACGGCTTCATAAAGACTATTTTGGATTTCTTGATCTACAGCAGTTCCTTCTTCATCAACCTTATATTTAGTGGTGATTTTAACCTGATTAGCATCTCCAAAAGTTTTTACCTCTGTATTTCCAAATACATCATTTAAATCTGCCGCAATCTCAGATGGATTCACTGGGTTTACAAAACGTACTTGGTACGAACGTCCTCCAACAAAATCTACCCCACCTTCTAAACCTTTAGTAAATAAAGATGTTAAACTAATTAAGATTAAAATACCTGAGATAATATAAGCCATCTTACGTTTCGATAAGAAATCGAAATTAGGATTTTTAGGCAATGCACTTGTAACTGCTGTAGTAAATGTTAACGGATTTTTACCTCCTCTTACATTCCACTCAATTAATAATCTAGTTACAAAAATTGCTGTAAATAATGACGTAGCAATACCTATTATTAAAGTGGTAGCAAAACCTTGAATTGGTCCTGTTCCGAATAACAATAAAATAATTGCTGTTAAACCTGTTGTAATGTTTGCATCAAGAATTGAAGAAAGTGCATTGCTAAATCCATCTGCAATTGCTTGCATTTGTCCTTTTCCAGCTCTTAATTCTTCCTTAATACGCTCAAATATAATTACGTTAGCATCCACCGACATACCAATTGTTAAAACGATACCGGCAATACCTGGTAATGTAAGTACCGCACCTAAACCAGCCAATACTCCAAATATTAATACAATATTAAATACTAGTGCAATATCTGCAAATATCCCTGCTCTACCGTAATAAACAAGCATCCATACTAAAACCAATACCATTGCAACCATAAAAGAGAACATTCCACTATCTATAGCTTCTTGCCCTAATGATGGTCCAACAACTTCCGATTGGATAATATCTGCAGATGCTGGTAATTTACCAGCTCTAAGTACATTTGCTAAATCGTCTGCTTCTTCTAAGGTAAAGTTTCCAGAAATTTCAGAATTACCACCAGAGATAGCTCCTTTAGAAACTCCAGGTGCAGAATAAACAATATTATCTAAAACAATAGCAATATTACCTTGCTCTCTAAATGCTTTTCCTGTAAGTTCTTCCCATATTTTTGCTCCTCTAGAATTCATTTGCATAGAAACTGCAGGTCTTCCAGCCATATCATATGCTTGAGCTGCATCTGTAATTACATCTCCACTCATATCTGGAATGTTCTCACGATTAGCTTTTAACGCATACAACTCAACTACCTGAGTATCTTTTGGTGGAATTCCCCATGCAAATTTTACATACTGAAGATTATTAGGAAGCTGCTGTCTTACTTGAGGCATCTTTAAATACTCATTGAATTTAGCAGTATCTTTAGTTGCAACCATTGCAATTACTGGAGAACCCTGTGCTCCACCACTAGCAATTAAATCGAAAAGCGGATTTACTTGGTTAGCAACATCTAAAGAATCTTCAGCAGCATCAGATAAAAGAGAATCTATTTCAGAAGTAGTTTCTTCTTTTACTTCCTCTTTTGTTTCTGTTTTTACAATATCTTTTAAAGTATTATTTGCAGCAATTAAAAATGGAGCTACTTGGTCTGCTTTATAAGTTTCCCAAAACTCTAATTGTGCTGTACTCTGTAATAAGTTTTGTACACGAGCTACATCTTTGGCTCCTGGTAATTCTACCAAAATACGTCCAGAAGTTCCTAAACGCTGAATATTTGGTTGTGTAACCCCAAATTTATCGATACGCTTACGTAATACTTCGAATGCTGAAACGATAGACTCATCAATTTTTCTACGGATAATAGGTTTTACCTCATCATCTGTCATTTGAAAATTGATTTCTTCGCTCAAGGATTTATTAGCAAAAATATCTGGAGAAGCTAATTTTGTAGCTCCAGTACTAGCCTTCTCAAATTCTTGGAAAAAGATATCAACATAATCGTCTTGACTGCTTTTAGAAGCCTCATCTGCTTGCGCTAGCGCTTTATTAAAAACAGGATCTTTGGTATTGTTTGCCAATCCTTTTAAAATATCTTTTACAGATATTTGAAGAATAACATTGATACCTCCTTTAAGGTCAAGTCCTTTGTTTAATTCTTTTTCTTTTACCTCTGCGTAGGTAAATTGAGCAAATCCAAGGTTAAAAACCTCTTCATTATTAAGAGAGTCTAAATACCTAGATTCTTCGGCTTCTCGCTTCGCTACGTAGTTCTCTTCTGCATCTGAAATTTTGTTTAAAGCATAAGTTTCTGCTTCAGCATCCACTTTATTCGCAACGAATGTAAATGAAAGTTGATAGATACTTACAATTCCAAACAAAATAGCAAACAGCCTAATAAGTCCTTTATTCTGCATTCTAAATTTATTTAATGGTCAATTTTTAAAACGGACAAATATAGCGTTTACGTTATGAACTGACAATTATTTTTTTGAAGTTTTAAACACAAAAAATCCCACAAAATATAATTTTGCGGGATTTTTAATATTCTTATGTAGAGAATTGCTTTTTACAACTCTAAAAGTCCGTTTGTTTTTCTAACTCCTTCAGCACTTTCTTGCAGCTTAGCTTTCTCAGCATCAGACAGTTCGATCTCTACAATCTTTTCAATTCCATCTTTACCAAGAATTACAGGCGCTCCGATACAAATATCTGAAAGTCCGTATTCTCCATCTAATAAAGTTGAGCATGGAAACATTTTTTTCTGGTCGCAAGCAATAGCCTGCACTAATCCAGATACAGCAGCTCCTGGCGCATACCAAGCACTAGTTCCTAATAATTTAGTTAAGGTAGCTCCTCCTACTTTAGTATCTTCTTTTACTTGCTCTAAACGATCTTCTGACAAAAATTCTGTTACAGGAACACTGTTTCTAGTTGCCAAACGTGTTAATGGAAGCATTCCAGTATCGCTATGTCCACCAATTACCATTCCGTCAACATCAGAAATAGGCGCTTCTAAAGCTTCTGCCAAGCGGTATTTAAAACGAGCACTATCTAGAGCTCCTCCCATTCCAATAATTCTATTTTTAGGAAGTCCAGTTGTTTTATGTACTAAATATGTCATTGTATCCATTGGATTACTAACCACAATAATAGTTACATTTGGAGAGTGCTTTATTAAATTACTAGAAACATCTTTTACAATTCCAGCATTTATTCCAATAAGTTCCTCACGAGTCATCCCTGGTTTACGAGGAATTCCACTTGTAATTACTGCAATATCAGAATCTGCTGTTTTAGAATAATCTCCTGTAGTTCCTGTAATTTTAGTATCAAAACCATTTAAAGAAGCTGTCTGCATTAAATCCATTGCTTTCCCTTCAGCAAAACCTTCTTTAATATCCAATATTACTACTTCAGATGCAAAATCTTTAATAGCGATGTACTCTGCGCAGCTAGCACCTACTGCTCCTGCTCCTACAACTGTAACTTTCATATATATGTTATTTTATTTAAATGAATATTTATAAAACACAAAGCTACTAATTTTAACACAATCAGTAGCTTTGAAAATTATTAAATATGTTATAAAAATACTATCGGATGCCAAAATTCAACCCTAGAGAAAAACTATCGTATTCTGCGAAGGTATAATCGGCATTTATACGAAAAAATCCTAACTTTAATCTAGTACCTAAGGTTGCTCTTACCCCAGAAACGCTACTAGAAACCGAATATGGATCTACAATTGCTTCTGAAGAAATCCCCAAGGCATCATTAGTTACAATATAAGTTCCCAAAACATCGGATTCCGATTTCCCACTTAAATACCCTAAACCTCCATAAAAGTTAATAACTGGCAATCGAGTAGAACCTATAAGTTGAAACAACCAAGTATTGGTACTATTTTCCAAGCGTTGGTTTTCACCATCAATCCCTGAAGTATCTGTAAAGTCGTATTTCCCATCTAAATGAGTATAAGCCACCATCCCCGAAATAGCAACTGGTAGCAATTTATCTGCTGGCAACCAATGGGTAAAATCGTGTTGCAACCCAAAACCATACATTCCAATTTCCGTATCATCGGCATTTATTTTAGGTACAAATCTAGCTTTAAACTCAGTCCCAAAAGAAAGTCCTATACTTCCTTGCAAAAAAGCAGTAGGCAGAAAACTAATGTTCTCTGCCGCCAATCCGTTTGGTAATTCTAATGCTACTGTTTGATTTCCAAAAATAGGATCTTCATACGTAACTTCAACTAAAACAGAAGGATCATTTTCTCCTAAAACCGTGCCCACATTTTGACTCTGTTCACCATTTACAAAGGAAACATTGTCATAGTCGGCAGTATTCATTAAAAAAGATTTCTTACTATCGCTAATAATTCCAGCATTTGCCATTACAGAAATCTCAAACCCTAATAAAGGCTTTACTTTGGCCGTATTATACCAGCCATTGTTAATTCCATACATCAACGCATCGGTTCCGGGAGCAAGGTAATCGTTAGTAAATTGTTGCGCATCGTTTACTCCAGCGGCTAAAAGCGCATCAAAACTATCTTGCGCTCTTAAAAAAGAGGTAGAAAGTAAAACGATAAAAAGTAAAAATATTTTTTTCATTTAAGTTGATTATATGATTTTAAACTGGCTGCAAAATAAAAAAACTCATGGTTTCCCATGAGTTTTTCAACATAAAATATGTTATATTAATTAACTACCTCAAGGCAAACCTACGAGGTATTGTAAAGAAAAATAATTTAATCTATTTCAACGTAGAGCCGCTTCGGTAACCTCAGGACAGGCTCTCGGAAAATAAAACCCTCAGGAAGGGATTTAAGCATCAATATTTGCATATACTGCGTTTTTCTCGATAAACTCTCTACGAGGCGGCACCTCATCTCCCATTAACATAGAGAAAATTCTATCGGCCTCGCTACCACTATCTATGGTTACTTGACGTAGCGTTCTAAAATCTGGATTCATAGTAGTATCCCACAATTGTTCTGCATTCATCTCTCCAAGACCTTTGTAACGTTGTACGTTTACACTTCCTCCAAATTCTTCAGCTAATCTATCTCGCTCTTTATCATTCCAAGCATATTCTTTCTTGTTACCTTTCTTAATTAAATACAAAGGCGGAGTAGCAATATAGATATAACCATTTTCTACCAACTCACGCATATATCTAAAAAAGAAAGTAAGAATTAGTGTAGCAATGTGAGAACCATCGACGTCGGCATCACACATAATTACCACTTTATGATAACGTAATTTGGAAAGATTTAAAGCTTTACTATCTTCTTCTGTTCCAATAGTTACTCCTAATGCAGTAAAAATATTTCTAATCTCTTCATTTTCAAAAACCTTGTGTTGCATTGCTTTCTCTACGTTCAAGATTTTACCACGCAGTGGAAGGATTGCTTGGAAATTACGATCACGTCCTTGCTTAGCCGTTCCACCTGCCGAATCTCCCTCTACAAGAAATACTTCACATTTTTCTGGGTCTTGCTCAGAACAATCGGATAGTTTCCCTGGAAGTCCACCTCCGCTCATTACTGTTTTACGCTGCACCATCTCACGAGCCTTACGAGCTGCATGTCTAGCCTGCGCTGCTAAAATTACTTTTTGAACTATGGTTTTAGCATCGTCTGGATTTTCCTCCAAGTAATTTTCTAGCATTTCAGAAACAGCTTGAGATACTGCAGAAGTAACCTCTCTATTCCCTAATTTTGTTTTAGTTTGTCCTTCAAACTGTGGTTCTGCCACTTTTACAGAAACAATTGCTGTTAATCCTTCACGGAAATCATCCCCAGCAATTTCAAACTTTAATTTATCTAATAATCCAGAAGCATCTGCATATTTTTTAAGCGTTGTTGTTAAACCACGTCTAAAACCAGATAAATGCGTCCCTCCTTCATGTGTATTAATATTATTTACATAAGAGTGTAAATTTTCAGTAAAAGAAGTATTATAGACCATTGCCACCTCAACAGGGATATCATTTTTCTCCCCTTCCATAGAAATAACGTCCTTAATTAAAGACTCACGATTTCCATCTAAGAATTTTATAAATTCTTTAAGTCCTTCTTCTGAATGAAATTTCTCAAAAACAAACTCTCCTTTTTCATCTTTATGACGCTTATCTGTAAGTGTAATGGTAATTCCTTTATTCAAGAAAGCCAATTCACGCATACGACTCGCCAACGTATCATAACTATATTCTAGCGTTTGCTGAAAAATAGTTGGGTCTGGCTTAAAAGTAACCAGCGTACCTCTTAGATCTGTTTCTCCAACAGATTTTACAGGATATAAAGATTTACCACGCTCATATTCTTGCTCCCAAATAGTACCATTACGATACACTGTTGCTTTTAAGCTTTCTGAAAGTGCATTTACACATGAAACCCCAACTCCGTGAAGTCCCCCAGAAACTTTATAAGAATCTTTATCAAATTTACCTCCGGCACCAATTTTAGTCATTACAACCTCTAATGCAGAAACCCCTTCTTTTTTATGAAGGTCTACAGGAATACCACGACCATTATCCTCAACAGTAACCGAATTATCTTCGTTTATTACAACACGAATTGTATCACAATGACCAGCTAAAGCCTCATCAATAGAGTTATCTACCACCTCATAAACCAAGTGATGCAACCCACGTACACCTACATCTCCAATATACATGGATGGACGCATACGCACGTGCTCCATTCCTTCCAGCGCCTGAATACTATCCGCCGAATAATCATGCTTTTTAACTTCTTCGCTCATAAATTTATCCTTTCTAAATTAATTGAAAACTCTAAAAAACAAACAAAGAAGCTTGTTTCAAATGAGTCTTTATGATTATCTATTTTTGAACCAATTAAACATAAAAAAATGCACTGAGTGCATCCTTTTGAATACTTACAAATATACGAAAATATCGCCTTATTTTAAAGCTTTTGAAGTCAAACCACCTAAAATTATCAACAATTGTTGATTACTTTAAAACGCTCTTAAATAGCCTTAAAACAGCCTTAAAATTAATTCTAAACAATTTTAACATTTGTAAAAATCAGCAAAAGCTACAAAATCCCGCAAATGCGAGATTTTGTAGCTTTTATAAATCAAAATAACTAGATTTTCTGCTTAAAAATTACTTTTGATAAGCATCTGTATGTACTTTTGCAACTGCCCTACCAGAAGGATCGTTCATGTTTTTAAACGCCTCATCCCATTCTAAAGCTATTTGTGTACTACATGCTACCGAAGCTTCTTGTGGCACGCAAAGCGCTGCTGCATCCGATGGGAAGTGTTCTGCAAAAATAGAACGGTAATAAAATTCTTCTTTAGAAGTTGGCGTTTGTATTGGGAAACGGAATTTAGCATTTGCCAATTGCTCATCGCTTACTTCTGCGTTTACCATTTCTTTTAAAGTATCAATCCAACTATACCCTACTCCGTCAGAAAATTGCTCTTTTTGTCTCCATGCAACACTTTCTGGTAAATAATCTTCAAAAGCCTTACGAACCACCCATTTCTCCATACGCTCCCCGTTAATCATTTTATCCTGAGGGTTGATACTCATGGCTACATCCATAAATTCTTTATCCAAAAATGGAACACGCCCTTCAATTCCCCATGCTGCTAACGACTTGTTTGCTCTTAAACAATCGTACATATGAAGTTTACTTAATTTTCGAACTGTTTCTTCATGGAATTCTTTTGCATTTGGCGCTTTGTGGAAATATAAATACCCTCCAAACAACTCATCGGCTCCCTCTCCAGATAAAACCATTTTTATCCCCATAGATTTAATTACTCTAGCCATTAAGTACATAGGCGTGGAAGCTCTAATGGTGGTAATATCATAAGTTTCTAAGTTATAGATTACATCTTTTATAGCATCTAATCCTTCTTGAATTGTAAATTTAATTTCGTGGTGTACAGTTCCAATATGATCGGCTACCTTTTGTGCTGCTGCTAAATCTGGCGATCCTTCTAGTCCTACTGAAAAAGAGTGTAAACGTGGCCACCATGCTTCTGAAGTATCATCAGATTCAATTCTTTTTTCTGCATATTTTTTAGCTATTGCTGAAGTTACTGAAGAGTCTAAACCTCCTGAAAGCAATACTCCATAAGGCACATCCGACATTAACTGACGATGTACAGCAGCTTCTAAAGCATCTTTTACTTTCTGAATACTGGTTTCGTTATCTTTTACAGCATCATATTCTGTCCAGTCTCTAACATACCATTTTTTAAACTCACCATCCGAACTGTGCATATAGTGTCCTGGAGGAAATAACTGAATTTTACTACACACTCCTTCTAAAGCTTTTAATTCTGATGCTACATAAAAGGTTCCGTTAATATCCCATCCAATGTAAAGCGGAATAATTCCCATATGATCTCGCGCTACAAAATACTCATCCTTTTCAGCATCATAAATAGCAAAACCAAAAATCCCGTTCATTTCATCTATAAAGTCAACTCCTTTTTCTTTATATAATGCTAAGATAACTTCACAGTCGGATTCCGTTTTAAAGCTATACTTTCCTTCAAATTGCTTACGGAGCTCTCTGTGGTTATAGATTTCTCCGTTGGCAGCTAGAACTAATTTGCCATCCTCACTTAATAAAGGTTGTTTCCCAGAAGCTGGATCAACAATAGCTAAACGCTCATGTGTTAAAATAGCCTTATCATCACTATAAATACCACTCCAATCTGGACCTCTATGTCGCACTCTTTTAGACATCTCTAACAACTGAGGCCTTAAATCTTCTGCCTTTTCTTTTAAATCAAATGCACAAACAATTCCACACATAACTATATATTTAATTTTTTATTTCTGATTATTTATAAGGCAAATATGCAATCTTAGTTTTATATTAAAAACAAAAAGTGTATTATAGCTTACATATATAAACTAAAAATAGAAATAATATAATAGAAATAAACTCTTATCAAAAAAATAACTGCTTTTTTTTAAAGATTTGTAAGTTCTAAAGTTTTATTACTACTACAACTAAAGAAGTTTATAAATAACTTTGTAGCTAATAACAATTAAATAATCCATAATGAAAAGAACCATTGTTGCTATGATTTTCATAGCTTTATTATCATTCACAACACAAGTAGAGGCTCAAAAATTTAGCGGTCTAGATAAGAGTCCTGCTGATATAGCCTACTTTAGACCAGAGAAAAATGCTGCTCCATTAATTAAAGTTATTTACGGAAGACCTCAATTAAAAGGTCGTGTTGTAGGTATTGATCTTGCTGCTTATGGAGATGTTTGGAGAACTGGAGCAAACGAAGCTACAGAAATTAAGTTTTTTAACGATGTTACTTTAGGTGGAAAACCTATCAAAGCTGGAACTTACAGTTTGTTCTCTATTCCTGGAAAGGATCAATGGACAATTATTTTAAGTACAGACACCGATGTTTGGGGAGCTTATTCTTATAATGAAGCTAATGATGTTGCTCGTATTAATGTTCCAGCATCAAGTGAAAAAGAATCTCTTGAAGCATTCTCTATCATGTTTGCTCCAATGGAAAACGGTGCAAAAATGATTATGGGATGGGATAAAGTTCGGGTAGAAGTACCTATTACTGTTCAGAAATAAACCCACTTCATATATAAATGCTAATATTTCTAGCATACTAATGAAAAGTTTTTTGCTACGAATTCACAAATACATTTATTATTCCTGCCTTGTCCTACTGGCATGCCATTGAAAGGAAAATGGAATTATATATTTGTGAATTCGTGGCGAAAACTTAACAATCCTTCAACGGACTCAGAACGACAATCCAACAACTAAAAGAAATTGTATTTTAGGTTTCGTTATTTTTAAGATAATCTCCTTTATTATTTTAACTCCCTCATCTCTAAATTGAGCGTTATTTGCACTTACAATTTTTCTTAATCTTTTTTATATCCTTTCTTATTGCTTTTGACAATATATTATAAGCAGAAGGCGCAAAAACAAAATCTCCATCATCGTCATCTTCATCTTTTGATACAGAAACAGCTCCTCTAGTATTTATATAATGTATTTGTGTTTGAGTTTTTAAATCGTAAAAAGCAATAGAAACCTCAGCAATATTTTCATCATCAACATAGGGTTCATCTCGTTGGTACCCCATCCCTCCAAATTCGTTTTTCACAATTTTCCCTTCTAGCGTTATTAGATAAGACGCATCTGTTCCTTTACTTATTTCCCTTAATTCAGTTTTGGAAGGCTCAAAAGAAATTTTAGACATTATAAGCTTGTGTTGCCGCTCTTGATGCAGATTAACAATAGAATCTTTAATACATTCTTTTAAAAATTCCATTAATTTATTTTCTAATCTAACCCCATCACAATTCACGCAAGTAGCGTCATTCAAAACCCATCTTCCCTCCGTAAAATCAAGAGCCCCATTTGCCCCAGTGCTAGTTATATATCTAGCATGATGACAGGATAAAAAAGAAGCAATAACAACTAAAACAATTAGTTTTCTACACATGCACACATTCTATAAGTGCAGTAAATATACTATTTTATTTTACTTGCTTCCCACCAACATAAGTAGCCTCCACTTTTAAGTTTGGAATTTCACTCTCTGGCACCCTCATTATATCTTTATCCAATACTATAAAATCTGCCCACTTTCCAGCTTCAATACTTCCCTTTTCATTTTCCTCAAAATTAGAATAGGCTGCCCAAATAGTCATTCCCCTTAAAGTTTCTTCTCTACTTAAAGCATCTTTTGTTTGAAAACCATTTTCTGGATAACCTTTAATATCTTTTCTAGCTACCGCTGCATAAAAAGTTAAAAAAGGACTTACATGCTCTACAGGAAAATCTGTACCCAAGGCTATAACTCCAGCCTTTTCCAATAAGGTTTTATAAGCATAAGCACCTTTAATACGTTGCGCCCCTACTCTATCTTCTGCCCAATACATATCGCTAGTTGCATGTGTTGGCTGAACAGAAGGAATAATATTATTGGAGAAATAATCAAAATCGTTAACAGCTACAATTTGAGCATGTTCAACCTTCCAACGTTTATCTTTTTTACCTTGTAACGCTTTTTCATAAGCACGAAGCACCACCACATTTGCAGAATCTCCAATAGCATGTGTATTTAATTGATAATCGGTTTCTGCCAACCTTTCTGCCAAACTATAAATCTGATCTACAGGCGTTACCATCGCTCCAAAATGATTATGTTTATCGGAATATGGCGCTTTTAAAGCTGCACCGCGCGATCCTAAAGCTCCATCTGCATACGCTTTTACCGAACGTACATCTAATTTATCTGTTTTTAAAACCCCACGATCAAGGAAGTAATCTAAGTTTTCTGGAGTATTACTAACCATTGCATAAATGCGCATATCTAGTACTCCTGCTTTTTGCAAACTATCTATCAATAAAATAGTTTCTTTACTTAAACCAGCATCATTTACAGTTGTGAGTCCGTAATCAAAGCAAATTTTCTGAGCATCTTCTAAAGCTTTTGTTGCAACTTCAGGTGTTGTTTCAGGAAAAACCGCATCTATTAATCCCATTGGATTATCAACTAGAACTCCTGTAAGCTCTCCATCTTGAAGAACTATTTCTCCCCCGTCAACTTTTGTTTCTGGAGTAATTCCTGCCAAATCCAAGGCTTTTTGATTCACTAAATAAGCATGTCCATCAATTCTAGATAAAACCACAGGCGTGTTAGGATACAAAGAATCTAAAGCTTCTTTTGTAGGAAACTCCTTTTCCTCCCAATCATTCTGATCCCAACCTCTACCTACTATAAAATCGGTATTTCTTTTTTTCTGAAAATCGACCACCCGCTGAATAACCTCTTCATAACTTTGGGTTCCTACTAAATCTACATTTTGCTCTTGAAGTCCTAATCCATAAAAATGGCAATGTGCATCTATAAATCCTGGATAAACAGGTTTTCCTTTTAAGTCTATTATTTTTTCTGAAGTATATTTTTTTGTTATCTCATCGGATGTTCCTACCGCAACAAACTTTTCGTCTTTTACTGCAAAAGCTTCTACATTCGACATTAAACTATCTACCGTATATACATTTGCATTGATAACTACTAAAGCTACTTTTTCCTTTTGACCGCACGAAACAAGCATTAAAATAATTCCTACAAAGAAGATATTTCTCATATTTAGATTGATTAAGTTTATTGAATTTCAAATATACACCGATTTCATAAACATAGTATTTAAAGTTTGAAGTCGGAAGACAGAAGTCAGGAATCAAGAGTCAGGAATCAAGAATCAAGAGTCAAGAAAAATCTATATTCTTTTCTCTATATTCTATATTCTTCTCTTTTAACTCATTAACTTTTTTACTTCCTACTTTTTTACTGAACTTCCCTGAATAGAGTTGACCGTTTTTAAATATTAATTTCATTGTTAAAAATAGTAATTGTTTTTTGATGAAAAGTACTTTTCATCAAAAACTGTTTTTCAAACGCTATTGGACTTATTTTTCCAATATTATCATGCGGTCTTATGGTATTATAGTGATTGACTGCTTTTTTTATCATTCGCTTTAAGCTCTCAAAACTTTTAGGCTTCCAGTATTCAATATAATCGTTCTTTATGGTTCTGTTTATTCGCTCTGCATAGGCATTTTCCTGAGCTGTTTTAGCCATACTTATTTTACATCCTTTACTTTCTAAAAGATTTATATATTCTTTGTATGTGTATTGACTACCTCTGTCAGAGTGGTGTATTACAGGAACTTTATTACTTTTTAAAGCCATTTGAAGTGCTTTAATATTTGCCTGAGCTCTCATGTGGTCTGAGACTTGATACCCCACTATTTTTTTGGTATAAACATCGATGATGAAAACTGCATAATAAAAGGCTTCTCCAACACGGATATAGGTAATATCGGATTGCCAAATTACAGAAGGAGCCTTTACTTGCATTCCTTTGATTAGGTTAGGGTAATACACAGATGCTGAATAGGTTGTTCTTCTATAGTTTTTCTTACGTTTTAAACGATACCCCAATTCCATAAAAGTTTCTACAAAGCGGTCTCTTCCTATAAAATCAGGTCTTAGGGTATGATACATTTTCTCAACCCCACAACCGGGATGGTCTTCTCTTAACTGGTCTGCTTCCATAAGCAAATCAGCTATCTTTTGATTAAAAGAAGCTTGGCGTTTAGCGTATTGATAAACGGCTTGTTTACTAATGCCAATGCTTTTGTACAACTGGTTCATAGAGAATGCTATTTTCTTTTGGTTGTTTCGGAACCACTCGATGGTGGGGTGTTGGAGTTTTTTTTGATATCGATATTTAATTCGTCCTTGGCAATATCAATCATCTTTTCAAGGTAATCAATCTGTATTTGTTTTTGACCAACGGTACGTTCAAGTTCTTTGATCTTTTGCTCTAATACTTTTAATTTTTGTGTGCTGCTATCTTTCATCTCTACAATACGTTGACCTTGCTCATTTGAAGGGGAATATTTATAAATCCAACGATAGATTGAACGATTACTGATCTTATGCAATCGCTCCAATTGGGACACGCTAAATTTACCACTTTCAAAATCTGCAACAATAGATTTTTTATACGCTTCAGAAAACTTACGGG
>NZ_JBSXNL010000054.1:0-90538 GCF_056857615.1 Galbibacter sp. L-19 | reverse complement strand
AGCCCTTTTAATAAGCTCTGAGCTTTTTTCTACACCAAAGAGATCCTTAAGACGTCGTTTCCTCTTTTCTAAAGCAGATAAGGATAGTGTCATTTTTTTAGTGATCATTTTCATGGTATAAAAGCGTGAGAGCAGGTATAGCAACAGATGATTCTCTTCATCCAGCAGGTAAGTGTTAGCTCCTTGTTCGGTCAGGTATCTTACGACTGTCTTGCTGTAATATGGGGTGTTGTCTATAAGACGGTATAGGGCTATGGCCATCTCCTTATAGCACATCTCTTTTTTAATTACAAAACCCATAGGGTGAAGGTTTTTGAACATGTAACGGATATGGAAATGGTCTGTATAACTCGAAAAGATTATTACCCCAATCCTAGGGGGAAGTTCATGTAACTTCTTCACCAAAGTATTCCTTGACAACCCCTCCCAATCCGTAGAGGGAAATATATAAACATCCAAAAAAATCAAATCAATGGAGCCGTCATCCACAAAGCTGAGAGCTTGCTCCAGAGTATAGGCCTTGCTTACTCGGAATTGAATCTCTTTTTCCCTTTCAACTTCACGGATTACTCTTTCAAATGTTTCCATTACATGCCAAGGAACATTAATATACAATATGTGGTAACTCTTTCTCATATCCCACCTTTCTCCTATTCCCACCCTATTTTATAGGGTAGTAAACTTTAAAATTAATAAGTTCGAACGCAGCCCAGGTAGCCGTTATGGATAAAAAAAGTATACATTTAGTCTACTTTGAGAGACTCCGTTTATACCTTCAGTGATCTTCATGTATATTTCTTTCCGTCTGGGCGCATTTCAGTATGACAAAAACCGTTTCCCTTGTAAAGTGCGGTCTGGGGCTCAAAAAGGGGCATATCAATGACCTATCCATACCACTCTTTTATACATGTACCCTTTGATCCAGTGGTTCTCTAAAGCGTTATTCATAGCATCAAAATTTAACATATGGTATGTTATATTTTTATAGGTCGGGGGCATAATGCCCATTCCTTGTTCTTGGGCTAATGAAAAAATCGTAAAGGGTGCATTCCATATATCAAATGGAACAATTCCAGATAGCTAATATGTTTAATTTTCATCAAATACTAAATGTCAAAATCTGGCTATTTTTTATAAAAATCTGGGATTTTGACCGTACCCCATTATTTAAAGTTGCATCAGATCCGTTTGGATATCTGCACTTCACTGGATTTCAATGATAAAATTAAGGAGGTAAACATGTCTGTAAGGGATTAAAATGTATCTGAGAGGGATTATTTTAATCAAATTCATGAAAAATTCATGGATTTTTGGTATCATACCAAAATGTATAAAATATTGGCTGCAAATACTTACCTGAATCTTTAAAAGCATTAATTTTTTATAGGAATGAAATTACCCTTTTGTGTGACTCCTAAAGTCGCGATGTTCTTTTTTATAAAGTTCCGATTCGGGTAAATTTTTAAAATATTCATAGGTAATTTTCATCCCTTCTGTTCTTGAAGTTTTTGGCTCCCATTCTAATACTTCTCTTGCTTTGGTAATATCTGGTCGCCGTTGTAGTGGATCGTCTGTAGGTAAAGGCTTATATACTATTTTTTGATCTGTTCCTGTAAGTTTTATAATTTCTTCAGCAAAATCTTTAATAGAAATTTCAGTAGGGTTTCCAATATTTACTGGCTCGTGGTAAGTACTCATTAAAAGTTTATAAATTCCTTCTATTTGGTCGTTCACAAAACAGAAAGAGCGTGTCTGACTACCATCTCCAAAAACGGTTAAATCTTCTCCTCTCAATGCTTGTCCTATAAAAGCTGGAATTACGCGTCCGTCATTGAGACGCATTCTTGGTCCATAAGTGTTAAAAATACGGGCAATACGCGTATCCACCCCATGAAAACGGTGATATGCCATTGTGATTGATTCCATAAAGCGTTTTGCTTCATCATAAACACCACGAGGTCCTACGGGACTCACATTTCCGTAATATTCTTCTGTTTGAGGGTGCACCAATGGATCTCCATACACTTCGGAAGTCGATGCTACCAGAATTCTAGCTTCTTTATCCTTGGCTAATCCTAATAAATTATGCGTTCCTAAGGCTCCTACTTTTAATGTTTGAATTGGAATTTTTAAATAGTCAATGGGGCTAGCAGGAGAAGCAAAATGTAAAATAAAATCTAAAGTTCCAGAAATATCAACATATTTAGTTATATCATGATGGATAAACTCAAAATACTCACTGCTTCTTAAATGTTCTATATTTTTTAAATCGCCAGTAATTAAATTATCCATTCCAATAACATACATGCCTTCGGCAAGAAACCGATCGCAAAGATGAGATCCTAAGAAACCTGCTGCTCCAGTAATTAAAATTCGCTTCTTTTCCAATTCTATTATTTTGAAGACGAAGATACTTAAAAAATTGTTTCTTTTTAATTGGGGTTTCTTGATATATAGCCCCTCTTTAAAGAAAAGAAATTGTCTAAAAGTATCTATAGTATAATCTATACGTCATCCTGAGCTTGTTGAAGGATTATTTTGATTATATGTTGTTTAAAAACTTCAACAAGCTCCTTTAGACAAGTACAGATTGCTTTTTAGAGAGCCTCTTTTCCTAGCTTAAATCTTATAATTCTATACTTGTAATGTATATCAGTTTACATATTTCTTCTATACTGCCCTCCTACTTCAAACAATGCTTGTGTTATTTGTCCTAATGAACACACTTTAGTTGCTTCCATCAAAGCTTCAAATACATTTTTATTCTGAATAGCTGCTGCTTGTATTTTAGCAATCGCATCTTTTGATTCTTCACTATAAATGCTATGAAGCTTTTCTAAAGTAGCTATTTGTAATTGTTTTTCCGTTTCTGTTGCACGGATTACTTCCGAAGGAATTACTGTAGGAGAACCTTTACTACTTAAAAAAGTATTCACTCCAATAATTGGGTATTCTCCTGTATGCTTCAAGGTTTCATAATACAAGCTTTCTTCTTGAATTTTTGACCTTTGGTACATGGTTTCCATTGCTCCTAATACGCCTCCACGTTCTGTAATTCTGTCAAATTCTTTTAACACAGCTTCTTCCACCAAATCGGTTAATTCTTCTATAATAAAGCTCCCTTGAATAGGATTTTCATTTTTTGCCAAGCCTAATTCTTTATTGATAATAAGCTGAATTGCCATTGCACGGCGCACAGAATCTTCTGTAGGTGTGGTTATTGCCTCATCGTATGCATTGGTATGTAATGAATTACAATTGTCGTAAATAGCGTACAGTGCTTGAAGCGTTGTTCGGATATCATTGAAATCGATTTCCTGCGCATGTAAAGACCTACCTGAAGTTTGGATATGGTATTTTAACATCTGTGAACGTGCATCGGCACCATACTTTTCTTTTAATGCTTTTGACCAAATTTTACGAGCTACTCTTCCAATTACGGCATATTCTGGGTCAACTCCATTGGAGAAGAAGAAAGATAAATTAGGCCCAAACTTATTAATATCCATTCCTCTACTCAAATAATACTCCACATAAGTGAATCCGTTTGCTAAAGTAAATGCTAATTGGGTAATAGGATTAGCGCCAGCTTCCGCAATATGGTAACCAGAAATTGATACGGAATAAAAGTTACGAACATTGTTTTCTATAAAGTATTCTTGCACATCTCCCATTAATCGCAATGCAAATTCGGTAGAGAAAATACAGGTATTTTGCGCTTGATCTTCTTTTAAAATATCGGCTTGAACCGTTCCACGAACCTGTGCTATAGTTTTTTCTTTAATTTCTTGATACACATGTTTTGGAAGCACCATATCTCCAGTAACCCCTAAAAGCATGAGTCCGAGTCCGTCGTTTCCTTCTGGCAACCCTACTTCATCTGCGCCTTCATTACGAGAAAAACTCTGATATTTTGGGGGTTCACTATTTTTTTGCTGATAAATTGCCTTGATTTTCGCTTTAACCTCTTTTTCTAAACCATTTTCTTTGATATAGATTTCACACTGCTGATCTATGGCTGCATTCATAAAAAAGCCTAATAACATCGGCGCAGGTCCGTTAATAGTCATACTTACCGAAGTCATAGCATCTGCTAAATTAAAGCCAGAATACAATTTTTTGGCATCGTCTAAGCAGCAAATGGAAACGCCTGCATTCCCTATTTTTCCGTATATATCTGGACGATGGTCGGGATCGTTCCCATATAAGGTAACCGAATCAAAAGCAGTGGACAAACGTTTTGCAGGCATTCCTAAACTTACGTAATGGAAACGTCTATTGGTTCGTTCTGGTCCTCCTTCTCCAGCAAACATCCGTGTAGGATCTTCCCCTGTACGTTTGAAAGGGTATAAACCTGAAGAATACGGAAATTCCCCCGGCACATTTTCTTGTAAAACCCAACGTAAAATATCGCCCCAAGCTTGGTATTTTGGCAATGCTACTTTTGGAATTTGCGTGTGAGATAACGACTCGGTATGCGTTTGCATACTAATTTCTTTGTTTCTAACTTTAAAAGTATATAATGGTGCTTTGTACTTGGCAACCTTATCTTTCCAACTTAAAATTGTCTCCCAATGATGAGGGTCTAAATTAAGCTTTACCCTATCAAATTCGCCTACCAAAAGTTTAACAAATTCGGATTGCTTATTATCTTCCGAAGAAATTTCAACTCCATGCTTCGATAAGCTCAAATTTGTATTGGTTACGCTACATAAGGTTCGATAAATGCCATATAGCTTTTGAGCCACTTCTACCTGCTCATCCACTTTCTTGTCGTAAGCGCGATTATTCTCAGCAATTTCCGATAAATACCTAGTTCTATTTGGAGGAATTACAAATACTTTTTCACTCATTTCTGAAGAAATCTCAAAACTCGATTTTAAACGAGCGTCAGTTTTTTCTTCAATCTTTTTCATTATTTCTTTGTAAAGTGTATTCATACCGGGGTCGTTAAACTGCGCGGCTATGGTACCAAATACAGGAATATCATCTGCTTTAGCTTCCCACATTCCATGATTGCGCTGGTATTGTTTCTTTACATCTCTGAGTGCATCTAGCGCCCCACGTTTATCAAATTTATTGATGGCCACCAAATCGGCAAAATCGAGCATATCAATTTTTTCTAACTGCGTGGCTGCACCAAATTCTGGAGTCATTACATATAAGGATACATCCGAATGATCTAGAATTTCGGTATCGCTTTGTCCTATTCCAGATGTCTCCAATATGATTAAATCGTATTCAGCAGCTTTTAAAACCTCTACAGCTTCAGCAACATGTCTCGACAGCGCTAGATTTGATTGCCTCGTTGCCAAGCTACGCATATATACTCGTGGATTATTAATGGCATTCATCCGAATACGATCTCCTAACAAAGCGCCTCCAGTTTTTCTTTTGGAAGGATCTACAGAAATAATTCCAATTTTTTTATCATCAAAATCGTTTAAAAATCTACGTACCACCTCATCTACCAAACTACTTTTCCCAGCACCACCAGTACCTGTAATTCCTAAGACAGGGATAGTCCCTCCTGACCTCCCCGAAGGAGAGGAATTCTTCATTTTTTCAAATTTTTTAAGAAATATATCGTGGTTATTTTCAGCTAGTGTAATAAGTCTTGCTATAGTATTGATATTTTTTTCCTTTAATGCTTCTTCTATTCCCTTCCCCTCGGGAAGGGTTAGGGACGGGTTTGCATAGTCAGAATTTTCCACCAAATGATCTATCATTCCTTGTAATCCTAATTCCCTTCCATCATCTGGAGAATAAATCTTAGAAACACCATAATCCATTAATTCTTTTATTTCCTCCGGAAGAATAACACCACCGCCACCACCAAAAATCTTGATATGCGAAGCACCACGCTCTTGAAGCAAATCGTGCATATATTTAAAATACTCATTATGTCCTCCTTGATAAGAAGTCAACGCTATAGCATTTGCATCTTCTTGGATAGCAGTATTTACCACTTCCTCAACACTTCTGTCGTGTCCTAAATGGATTACTTCCACTCCAGTTGCTTGGATAATACGGCGCATAATATTTATGGTAGCATCATGACCGTCAAAGAGGGAAGCTGCAGTTACAATTCTTATTTTATTCTTAGGTATATATGAGTTTGATTGCTTCATTTGTAATAAGATGTGTTTTATACGTACGCAATTTACAGAATTTGCATAAAAAAGGGGCTTATTTTAAGAATAAGTTAATCCTATTTTCTTACGTTGTAATTCTACTCAAACTTAAGGAAAATCCTAAAGTCTTTTTATAACATTTTTCAACAATAAGTAACTATAAAACTTAAGAAACCATATGCATAATAATCTAAAAGCTATTATTTTTGAAAGAAAAAGATACTCAGTGCATTACGGCTGAATATTACAAATAATAAATTAACCAAACACCTGGTAGCACGTCCATTTTTGGAAAGCTATTTTTAAAAATATGGCAAAAATAACAATACTCATTCACTGTAAAGATACATCGGGAATTATAGCATCGGTAACCAACTTTATCCATAAAAACCATGGAAATATTGTGTATATCGACCAACATGTAGATAGACAGAACACTACTTTTTTTATGCGATGCGAAAGCGTATTCAACCCAAAAACCTTTCATTACGAAAATTTTAAATCGGTTTTCCAAGAGTTGATTGCAGAAAAATATGAAATGGAATGGCAGGCATATACAGATGACTACAAACCTAAAATGGCAATTTTTGTCTCGAAATACGATCATTGTTTGTACGATATTTTAGGTCGCTATAATGCTGGCGAACTCAATGTTGAAATCCCATTTATTATTAGCAACCATCCCGATTTAAAACATATTTCCGAGAGTTTTAAAATCCCTTTTTACCATGTTCCAGTAACAAAAAACACCAAAGAAATTGCCGAGCAACAGCAATTAAAACTATTAGAAGAACACGGAATTGATTTTATAGTATTGGCAAGGTATATGCAAATAGTATCAGAAAAACTTATTGAGCGTTATCAAAATAAAATTATCAATATTCACCACTCCTTCTTACCTGCTTTTGTAGGTGCAAAACCTTACCATTCCGCCTATAAACGCGGGGTTAAAATTATAGGAGCTACTAGCCATTATGTAACCGAGGAATTAGATGCAGGCCCTATTATAGAACAAGATGTTGCACGTGTTACACATGCCCATTCTATAGACGATTTAGTTATGAAAGGGAGAGATTTGGAAAAAATAGTTTTGGCACGGGGAATTAAACTTCATATCGATAGAAAAACGATGGTTTTTAATAACAAAACAATCATTTTTAGCTGATTCTCAAAGCAGACTCTTCTAGCGCAACAATTCTAAACAAAATTACCTTCAACTTAATATTTTGGTAATTTCTAGTTAACACTATTTCCTTTCTGTTTATGCAACTTTGTACCATCAAAATGAGTTTCATACTTGAATAGTTTGAGTTAGCAGTTAGTTAGTTTAGAAAAGCCGATTTTTCCGAATCGGTTTTTTTTATGCTTTAAAGTTAATTCCCATTATCCAATAAAATGTTTTCAAACACTGAAAAGCATCCTAATATTAAGGGTTAAAAGACATTTTTAAAATATTTTCTCTTTTTTCTTACAGCGAAGCGGTCTTATATCTTTGTCTATTATATTTTTTTATGCAAACTCTCAAAGTACTTAAATGCATTTTGGAGTCGAGAGCCATACCATGAAAAGTATTCGCCATCCACTAAAATAATTTTTACAGAAGGAAGCTCTCGTTGAATTTCATCAATATGTTTTTGCTTAAACGGGAAAGGCTCAGATGACAATAATATGTAATCTAAATCTTCCATCATTTTTAATTCTGAAAGCAATACTTCTGGATAGCGAGCTTTCTCTCCAAATGCATTTATAAACCTATTCTCTTTCAGCAAAAAATCAATAAAAGTATTATTACCAGCCACCATCCATGGTTTTCTCCAAATAAAATAAGCCACTTTTCTTTCTGAAGCATCCTTAACAAAAGCTTTAAAACTTTTCCATTCGCTCGTAATGGTTGTAATTAAATTTTCTGCGGAATTTTCTGCGGAAAATAATTCTCCATATTGTTTAATAAGTGCTAAACTGTCTTGGAGCGTGTAAATATCTGAAACATGAACTGTTGAAATCTTCTCTAAAGTCGACACTATTTCCTTAGTATTTTCTTCTTTATTACAAAGAATAACATCTGGCTTAAGCGATTGTATAAGTTCGTATTTTACATCTTTTGTTCCTCCAACAACCGTTTTATTTACAAGGGCTCGTTTGGGATGCACGCAAAATTTTGTAACTCCAATAATACGTTCTTCCAAACCCAAATCGTATAACAATTCGGTTTGCGAAGGCACTAAAGATATAATTCTTTGTGGAGTACTTTTTAGATTAATATGTCGCCCTAATTGATCTTTCAAATTACAGCTTTATAAAAAAGAAGCCATTTGTTGCTGCATTTCTAACGCTTTTTCTTTTGCTTTGCCTGCAAAATCTTCTCCATTAGAAGCATATATAATTCCTCGAGAAGAGTTTATTAACAAGCCAATATTTTCTGTCATCCCATATTTACAAACATCTTCCAGACTTCCTCCTTGAGCTCCTACTCCAGGAACAAGTAAAAAACTTTCAGGAACAATTTGTCGAATTTCTTTTAAATATTCAGCTTTTGTAGCGCCCACTACATACATTAAATTTTCTGAGTTTTTGTAAGATTTAGAGGTCTCCAATACTTTTTGATATAAAGGAACTTCTCCTACTTTTAATGTCTGAAAATCAAATGCTCCTTCATTAGAAGTGAGTGCTAAAAGAATGGTATGCTTATCTTTAAAAGCTAAGAACGGCTCTACAGAATCCTTCCCCATATAAGGCGCTATGGTAACAGAATCAAACTCCATATCTTCAAAAAAAGCTTTTGCATACATGGTAGAAGTATTCCCAATATCTCCTCGTTTTGCATCGGCAATGGTAAACAATTCTGGGTAATTCTCATTGATATAATTAATTGTCTTTTTCAAAGCTTCCCATCCTTTAATTCCAAAAGCTTCGTAAAATGCAATATTAGGTTTATAAGCCACAGCCAAATGGTGGGTAGCATCAATAATAGCTCTATTAAACTCAAAAATAGGATCTGTTTCCTTCAATAAATGATTCGGTATTTTTTTGATATCAACATCTAAGCCGATACATAAAAATGATTTTTTAGTTCTTATTTGTTGAATTAATTGTTCTGTTTGCATTTGTTTTATTTCTGATATAAAAAATGCCATACTTCGACAAGCTCAGCATGACATTCTTCATTTAAAATTTATCATTTAAAATTCAAAATAACATCCAATTTACATTGTTTCACTAGCTTCTTTAAGCTTCTCTGTATTTTCTGTCATTTTAAGTTCTTCCACAATTTTCTGAATATCGCCATTCATAATATTCGATAAATCGTAAAGGTTTAATCCAATTCTATGATCTGTTACACGCCCCTGCGGATAATTATAAGTTCTAATTTTAGCACTTCTATCTCCACTTGAAACCATGCTCTTACGTCTTGCAGAATCCTCCTCTTGCTTTTTAGCCAATTCACGCTCATACAAACGTGAACGAAGTACTTTTATAGCCTTTTCTAAGTTTTTATGTTGCGATTTTTCATCCTGACAACGCACTTCTATCCCTGTAGGTAAATGCTGTAATTGGATAGCAGAATATGTGGTGTTAACCGACTGCCCTCCAGGTCCTGTAGAAGTTGTTCTGATAATTTTTACATCTCCCATATCAAGCTCTACATCAAACTCTTCAGCTTCTGGCAACACCATTACTGTAGCTGCAGACGTATGCACACGACCTTGGGTTTCTGTTTGAGGTACCCGTTGCACACGGTGTACCCCCGATTCAAATTTTAAAGTTCCGTAGACATTCTCTCCATTAACCTCAAAAATAATTTCTTTATAGCCTCCAGAAGTTCCTTCATTAAAATCTACCACATTAACTTTCCATCCTCTGCTTTCGCAGTATTTAGTGTACATTCTATGTAGGTCTCCTGCAAAAATACTAGCTTCATCTCCTCCAGTACCTGCACGAATTTCCATCATTACATTCTTAGAATCTTCTGGGTCTTTAGGTATTAATAAAAACTTGATTTCGTCTTCTAATGGCCCAAGTTTCTCTTTAGCTTCTTCTAACTGCATTTTAGCCATTTCGACCATTTCAGCATCACTTCCATCAGCAATTATCTCTTCGGCTTCTTCAATATTACTTGTAACCTCTACATACTCATCTCGCTTTTGTACAAGTTCATTGAGTTCTTTATACTCTTTATTTAATTGTACATAACGCTTTTGATCGGCAATTACATCTGGTTGGATGATTAAATCCGATACCTCATCAAAACGTTGTCTTACAATATTTAATTTATCTAACATAATTATTCTCTAATTCGAAATGCAAATTTACGATTATTTTTGTTGTTTTTATAGTTAGATGTTATTCAGTTAAAATTTCCTTTATTATAAGCATTTATCTATAAAAAATAATACTTTTACTCTCATTGAGAGATTTATAATGACTAAAATCATCCCTGTTCTAAATTTATTCGTGTGAAATCCCTATTCTTAATTTTCAACTTTTATAAAAGCTACCTTCTAATTTCTGTTTTTATACAGTTTATTTTACTATTTATAAAATTTCCCATTCCCGCTATTTTATTTACAAAAACCCTTTTCTTTAGTGCTTTATTTTTTACTACAGCCAAAATTGGGAATGACAATAAATTTACATTTTATCAAAATCTTTCTGTTTCCATCCCAAAATTATTTGTCGGAGTTTTATTTACAGATTTTGTTGTAAGCATTGTTATGTATTCTTTTTTAAACCCACTATTTTGAAATTAGAAATTGATAATATCGAGCTTTCTTATGCTGATAAAAAAATATTGGCTGGTATTTATTTTAAGAATGATATAGGAAAAGTAACAGGAGTATTAGGAAGAAATGGCTGCGGAAAAAGTAGTCTTTTAAAAATCATCTTCGGAAGTCTGCAACCAAAATACAAACTTCTTCGCATAGATGAAAAGCCCCTATTAAAAGCATTTTATAAAACAGGTTTAGTTAAATATTTACCACAACACCAAATGCTTCCTAACAACATAAAATTAAAGGATGCCTTTTTTCTGATGAGTGTAAATTGGAACGATTTTGTAAAAGTTTTCCCGAGTTTTGAAACTCATAAAACTGCAAAGCCAAAAGAAGTATCTGGAGGAGAATTACGAGTTATAGAGACCTATCTTATATTAAAATCGGAAGCAAAATTTGTACTTTTAGACGAGCCCTTTTCTCATATTGCTCCACTCTATATTGAAAAAATTATAGAAATTATTGATGAAGAAAAAGATCAAAAAGGAATTATTATTACAGATCATTTATATGAACATGTAATAGATATATGTGATGATTTATACCTCTTAAGAAACGGACATACAAAGCAGGTTTCTTCTCGGCAAGATTTAGTAAACGAACATTATTTGGTAAGTTAGTTCTTCAAGAAAATACGCCTTTTGAAGTTCTTCAGAATGACCCCTTCGACAAGCTCAGGGTGACAAGCTCAGGGTGACATCCTCATGATGAAAAGCTCCACAGCAAAAAGATCAGGGTGAAAAGATCAGGGTGAAAAGCTCCTCAATTAAAAAAATCAGGGCGACAAGCTCAGGGTGACATCATCATGATGAAAGTAAAAAGCTTTGGGTGAAGAATTCAAGATAAAAAACCTCAGAGCTTACTTTTTCAAGTAAATTCTGAGGTTTTTTATATAGCATTTGTACACCTTTAAAATATTTAAATTTTCTGCGTAAGCCCTACCGAAAATTCAGGAAAAGCTTTTGAGTATTCAAATATTAATTATTTAGTAATTATCCACATTTAGAAGATCCACAATCTTTACAAGTTAAGCAACCTTCTTGGTATACCAAATTACCTCCTTCACAGTTGCTGCATTTCTGCCCTTTTGCCGCTGTTCCATCTTGAACATATCGTTTTAAAGCTCTTGCCACACCATTTTTCCACGTGTTAATCGACTCAGAATCTAATTGTAAACTGTTAATTAAATTCACTACTCTTTCAATCTCCATTCCATGTCGAAGTGTACTCGAAATTAGTTTAGCATAGTTCCAGAATTCAGGATTGAATTTATGAGACAACCCTTCAATAGTAGTTTTATACCCTCTCTTGTTTTTATATTGAAAATCATAACGAGAGGTTCCATCTTCATTTCTATTCTTAATAATTACTCCATCTTCAACCCAACGCGGAATTAAAATTCCGTCTTCATCATCTGCTAATCCTGTAAAAATCTCATAAGGCTCTCCGTCAATCAAACCAATAAAGGCAATCCATTTTTCCTTACTATTTTGAAAACGCACCACATCGGCTTCTAAAACCTGAGGTCGTTTTGTGGTTAATACTTTCTTTTCTGTAGTTTCTTCTTCTTTCTTTTCTTCATTAGAAATTAAAACCCCACTACGAGAACCATCTCTATACACGGTAACACCTTTACATCCTACCTTCCATGCTTCTAAATACAATTGTCCTACTAATTCTTCTGTGGCATCATTTGGCAAGTTTATGGTTACACTTATTGAGTGGTCTATCCATTTTTGCACAGCTCCTTGCAATTGTACTTTACTCAACCAATCTACATCATTAGAAGTAGCTTTATAGTAAGGCGACTTTTGGATGAGCTCATCAATTTCTTCCTGACTATAATTTTTTGAAGTATCAATTCCGTTTATTTGCATCCACTCTTTAAATCGGTGGTGAAAAACAACATATTCTTCCCATGAATCTCCTACTTCATCAATAAAATCTACACGTACATTTTTATCATTTGGATTTACTTTTCTTCTTCTTTTATATACTGGTAAAAATACAGGCTCAATTCCAGAAGTAGTTTGCGTCATTAAACTTGTAGTTCCAGTAGGAGCAATAGTTAATAGCGCAATGTTTCTTCTCCCGTACTCCAACATTTCGTAATACAGCTTATCATCTGCTTCTTTTAGACGAAGTATAAAAGGATTATCTTTCTCACGGTCGGCATCAAAAATACTAAAAGCTCCACGTTCTTTAGCCATTTCAACCGAAGCTCGGTATGCTGCCAAAGCTATTGTTTTATGTACATTTACTGAAAACTCATTAGCTTCTTCAGTTCCATATCTATAACCTAGCGCTGCCAACATATCTCCTTCCGCAGTGATTCCAACTCCAGTTCTTCTTCCTTCATATGCTTTTTTACGGATATTAAGCCAAAGGTTTTTCTCAACCAATTTTACATCATCTCCTTCTGGATCTGCATCTATTTTAGCTAAAATATTATCAATCTTTTCTAATTCAAGGTCGATAATATCGTCCATAATACGTTGTGCTAAACCAACATGCTTTTTGAATAAATCAAAATTAAAACTCGCTTTGTCTGTAAACGGATTTTCAACATACGAATAAAGGTTGATTGCCAACAATCTACAAGAATCGTACGGACATAACGGAATTTCCCCACATGGATTTGTAGAAACTGTTTTATACCCTAAATCGGCATAACAATCTGGAACAGATTCTCTAGAAATAGTGTCCCAAAATAGAATTCCTGGTTCGGCAGATTTCCATGCGTTGTGCACAATTTTATCCCACAATTTAGAGGCTTCAATCTCCTTTTCTACTTTAGGAGTCTGACTATGAATAGGGTACTTTTGTGTGTAATTTAATCTCCCATCAACCGCTTTCATAAAATCGTCATCAATACGCACCGATACATTTGCACCAGTAACTTTTCCTTGCTCCATTTTTGCATCAATAAAATCTTCAGCATCTGGATGATTTATAGAAACAGAAAGCATTAAGGCTCCACGACGCCCATCTTGCGCCACCTCACGAGTAGAGTTAGAATAACGCTCCATAAACGGTACAATTCCGGTAGATGTTAATGCCGAATTTTTTACTTCCGATCCTTTTGGACGGATGTGAGATAAATCGTGACCCACACCTCCACGACGTTTCATTAGTTGCACTTGCTCTTGGTCAATCTTCATGACTCCACCATAAGAATCAGAATTTCCATCATTACCAATTACAAAACAATTTGATAATGACCCTACTTGGTATGGGTTTCCAATTCCTGCCATCGGACTTCCTTGAGGTACTATATATTTAAAGTCTTTTATCAAATCGAACACCTCTTCTTCTGTCATTGAATTAACATACTTTTCCTCTATTCTTGCAATTTCTTTTGCAATTCTACGATGCATATCGTTTGGAGTAGCCTCATAAATATTCCCTTGAGAATCTTTAAGCGCATATTTATTTACCCAAACCGTTGCTGCTAAATCGTCTCCTTTAAAATATTCTAAAGAGGCTTTTATAGCTTCTTCCTGTGTATATGTTTTTTTCAAATTAGAAGTCTCTATTTTTTGCATTTTTATAATGATTTTGTGTGGATACTTAAACTGTATAGGGGAATGTTCAACAACTTACAAAACATCTAAGCTGTCAACACCACAAAACTAATTAAAATTAAAACACGAATTAAAATTATTTTAAAAAAGTTTACAAGAAAAAGCACTTAAACACCTAATTATCAATATTTTACAATTTTACTAACAATGAAAAGTTTACAACTTTTTTAATTGTAAGGAAATTTAATTTATTAAAAATCAATATTTTATTCGATTAAAACCTTATGATTATCTCAAAGGAAATGCTAGTTTTTTGGATAAAAAACTATGAATTAGATACCTATTTTAACAAAAGTATATAGGCTTATTCTTACTTTTATTTTCAACAAAAATTAAATCAACTACATCGGGGTAGCCCATAGGATTTCCAAACGAAACAATCTTATTTCGGCGCAGAGTTCTTCAACTCCGGACAGGCTCTAGGGAATAAAACCCTTTATGAGGGATTAATTAATATTCAAAAGTACCGTATGTACTTTTTATGGTAAGTTTTTTAGTTTCTGAAGCTTCTACTCTACCTATTATCTGTGCCTCTACATTGAAAGATTTAGAAATAGCTATTATATCTTGCGCAATACTTTCGTCTACATACAACTCCATTCTATGTCCACAATTAAAAACTTGATACATTTCCTTCCAAGAAGTTTTAGACTGCTCTTGAATTAATTTAAAAAGAGGTGGCACATCAAACATAGTGTCTTTTACAACGTGTACATTATCTACAAAATGAAGTATTTTAGTCTGCGCTCCTCCACTACAGTGAACCATTCCATTAATTTTTTCTGAAGAATAGGTATTTAATATTTTCTGAATTATTGGCGCATAGGTTCTTGTTGGAGATAGTACTAATTTTCCTGCATCTATTGGAGAATTCTCTACTTTATCTGTCAACTTTACTTTTCCAGAATACACTAATTCAGAAGGAACAGCATGATCAAAACTCTCAGGAAATTTTTCAGCCAAATACTTATCAAAAACATCGTGGCGCGCAGAGGTAAGTCCGTTACTCCCCATTCCCCCATTATATTCAGTCTCGTAAGTTGCTTGTCCAAAAGAAGCCAAACCAACAATTACATTTCCGGGTTTTATATTAGCATTGTCAATTACCTTACTACGTTCCATACGCGCGGTAACAGTAGAATCTACAATAATAGTACGTACTAAATCTCCTACATCGGCAGTTTCACCTCCAGTAGAATGAATTTCAACACCAAATTTTTTCAATTCAGCAATCAGCTCTTCGGTTCCATTAATAATAGCAGAAATTACTTCACCTGGAATAAGATTTTTATTTCTTCCGATAGTTGAAGAAAGCATAATATTTTGTGTTACCCCCACACAAAGAAGGTCGTCGATATTCATAATCAACGCATCTTGAGCTATTCCTTTCCAAACTGAAATATCTCCAGTTTCCTTCCAATACATATAAGCTAAAGATGATTTTGTACCCGCTCCATCGGCATGCATAATAATACAATGATTGTTGCTCCCTGTAAGATAATCGGGTACGATTTTACAAAAGGCCTGTGGAAATAATCCTTTATCTACATTTTTTATAGCGTTATGAACATCTTCTTTTGATGCTGAAACACCTCTTTGCGCGTACCTTTTGCTAATCTCTGAACTCATGTATCAATATTTTGTGCAAAAATAGCCTATTAATAAAAAGCACACAAACAAAAGTTGTGTGCATCTTATTACAAATTACTCGATAATCGAGTTTTAACATTTCAAAGTATGTTTGGAAACCAAAAATTCAATAGTCCGTATAAACGTCAGTTATCGGTTTTTTTGCTTTATTTTTTGGTTTAGCACTAGCGTTAGCAATTCTGAATGGATTCGGACGTAGTCGAACACGCCATAATTGCGATGATATATTATTATGCTTAGTGCTTTTTTATTCTTGATTTATCAATCTCCATTCGATATAGTCAGATAGTCCTTGTAAATCTTGGAAAACAGAAAAATGATTGTATCCATATTTATTCAATTCAAATTTTAATTTCTTTCGATAATCTTTATCGACAATTATTTTTTCCAACTTTCCTTTTGCAGGAGCTTTAGAAAAAGATTTTTCAGGATTTGGATGTATTGTAAATAATCCTTGTTGAGCTATAATTCTTTTAGTTACTGAACGAGGTTTGTATACAGTTACTATTTCAAAATCAAATGGGTCAATTTCCGTTTTTGCGTATGTTTCATACTTAAATTTATATATTGCGGCATCACAATCTTCATCAAAAGCAACCGCAAAGAAAACCGCTATCATTGGATTTTTTGTCCAATCAAGTAACCGAGTAGGAACTCCATGATGTTGCGCTAAAGCTAGCCATTCCCAATTGTTTTCAGGGATTATATCTAAAAATGCTAAGGAATTATCTTTAAAATAATTTATTGCATACTTATCATTAAATTTATTAAAGGGTTTTCTACCTGCTTTTGGAATAAGTTCCCAATTTGCATTTGATTGCCCACGATATATTGTTGACTTCTCAGAGGAATCAAATAATTCGTGTAAATCACTAAATTTATTTACTCTATATTCTTTCATATCATTAAGCAGAACTATCGTGTAAACAACAACTCTCTATATTTCGTTAGTGGCCATATATTGTCTTCCACCAATAATTCCAATTTATCGCAATGGTAGCGTATTTGCTCAAAGTAAGGTAACACTTTATTACAATAAGCTTCGGCTTTTAATTGTGCTTTTTCTAATTTATTGGCGCTTTTTCGCTCCTCAATCATAAATTTTACCTTCGAATTTATTTCTGAAATATGATTTGATATTTCTTCGATTAAATCTATTTGCTCTGGAGCTAATTTTTTAAAATCGCTTCCAAAGACCTCTTTTAATCCTTTTACATTCTGAATTAATGTATTTTGATATTTAATAGCGGTTGGAATAACATGATTTCTAGCGATATCTCCTAAAACACGACCTTCAATTTGCACTTTATGCGCATACTCTTCTAATTCTATTTCTTGACGCGCTATTATTTCTACAGAATTCATCACCCCCATTTCTTCATATAAATCGATTGCTTTTTTAGAAACCACCGCTTTTAGTGCCTGTGGGGTATTTTTATTATTACTAAGCCCACGCTTCTCAGCTTCCTTTTCCCAAGCCTCGCTATAACCATCTCCTTCAAATCTAATTTTCTTAGAAGCTTTGATATACTCTCTCAATACATTAAAAATGGCCTCATCCTTCTTCAATCCTTTTTTATCAATCAAACCATCAACCTCTTTTTTAAACTCTTTTAACTGTTTTGCTACAATTGTATTTAAAACCGTCATTGGTTTAGCGCAATTAGATTTTGAACCAACCGCTCTAAATTCAAATTTATTTCCTGTAAAAGCAAAAGAAGAAGTCCGGTTTCTATCGGTATTATCTAAAAGAATTTCAGGAATTTTTCCAACTACATTCAGTTTTAAATCTGTTTTTTCTTGAGGTGATAACTTCCCTTTAGAAACATCTTCCAATTCATCTAAAACCTTTGTTAACTGAGAACCAATAAATACTGAAATAATTGCTGGCGGTGCTTCTCCTGCTCCCAAACGATGATCGTTTGTAGCTGAAGCCACCGAAGCTCTAATAAGCTCTTCGTTATCATGAACTGCTTTTATTGTATTAATAAAAAATGTAAGAAACTGAAGATTTTTTGTAGGTGTAGTCCCTGGACTTAATAGGTTTATTCCATTATTTGTTGCCAACGACCAGTTGTTATGTTTTCCAGAACCATTAACTCCCACGAAAGGTTTTTCATGAAAAAGCACTTTAAAATTATGCTTATCGGCAGTTTTATCCATTAAATCCATTATAAGAGAATTATGATCTACCGCTAAATTAGCTTCTTCAAAAAGTGGCGCTAATTCAAACTGATTTGGTGCTACTTCATTATGACGTGTTTTTACTGGAATTCCCAATTTAACACAATCGTTTTCCAATTCTCTCATAAAATTAAGCACTCTATCTGGAATTGAACCAAAGTAATGATCGTCTAATTGCTGACCTTTAGCTGGCGAATGCCCCAAAAGCGTTCTTCCTGCCAAAACAATATCTGGTCTTGAATATGCTAATGCCTTATCTATTAAGAAATACTCTTGCTCCCAACCTAAAGTTGCATTTACCTTAGAAACACTTTTATCAAAATAGCGAGCAACCTCTGTAGCGGCATTATCTACCGCTTGTAAAGCTCTTAAAAGTGGCGCTTTATTATCTAAAGCCTCCCCAGTGTAGGAAACAAAAACAGTAGGAATACATAATGTTGTACCATAAACAAAAGCTGGAGAAGTTGGATCCCAAGCTGTATAACCACGAGCTTCAAAAGTATTTCTAATTCCACCATGCGGAAAACTAGAAGCATCTGGCTCTTGCTGCACTAATTGATCGCCTCCAAATTTTTCTACCGCCTGAGAACTATTTATAGGCTCAAAAAAAGAATCATGTTTTTCTGCAGTAGCTCCAGTAAGTGGCTGAAACCAATGTGTATAATGAGTTGCTCCTTTAGTAATTGCCCAATTTTTCATTGCCGATGCAATCTCATCTGCCAACTTCCTATCAATTTTCAAGCCGCCTTCTATAGCAGAAATTACATTATTGTACGCCTCCTTAGACATAACTTGACGCATTACCATTTCATTAAAAACATTGGTTCCAAATATTTCAGAACGTTTACTAGTTACTTCAACTGGTAAAGGTTTGCGTTCAAAAGTTTTATTAATTGCCTTAAATCTAATTGTTGACATATTGCTTCGTTATAAAAAAGTTGATTTTAAATTCTAAATGTTTGATAAATAACAAAAGTGCTATTTAAGCTTTTTATTCGATACCTTTAAGTAAATAAAATATTAAATTATTATTAACAAATTTCAGGATATTTATATAAAAAAGAAAATACCCCCTACAAAAATAGGGTATTAATAAAAATAGCAAACTTTTTTCAAAAATACCCCTTTAATTTTCGGGACAAGAAACAAAATACCATATTTTTGTCTACGAGTAAAGTTCAATTAAAAATTATTATAAGAAATGAGCAAGGCTAAACTTGAGTACATTTGGTTAGATGGATATTTTCCAACCCAAAACATGAGAAGTAAAACTAAAGTTGAAGATAATTTCAGCGGTAAACTAGAAGATTGTCCAATTTGGTCATTCGATGGTTCTTCTACAAAACAAGCAGAAGGAGGTTCTTCTGACTGTTTATTAAAGCCTGTTTCTATTTTCCCAGATCCAGCAAGAAGAAATGGATACTTGGTAATGGCAGAGGTTCTAAATGCCGATGGTACGCCACATGAAACCAACTCGAGAGCTACAATTGATGATGAAAATGATGAAGATTTCTGGTTTGGTTTCGAACAAGAGTACTTTATTATGGATGCTAAAACACAACTTCCATTAGGATTCCCTGTTGGAGGTTACCCTGGTCCACAAGGATTATATTACTGTTCGGTTGGTGGTTTAAACACTCACGGAAGAGAAGTTGTTGAAAGACACGCAGATTTATGTATCGACGCAGGATTAAACTTTGAAGGAATTAACCAAGAGGTTGCATGCGGACAGTGGGAATACCAAATTTTCGCCAAAGGAGGTAAAAGAGCTGGAGACGAAATCTGGATTTCTCGTTATTTATTAGATAGATTATGTGAAGAATATGGTTACTATATTGAATACCATCCAAAACCAGTTAAAGGAGATTGGAATGGTTCTGGTATGCACGCTAACTTCTCTAATACATTATTGAGAACTTGTGGTTCTAAAGATGTTTACGATAAAGTTTGTGAAGCTTTTAGACCAGTAACTAAAGAACATATTGCTGTTTATGGTGAGTTTAACGACGAGCGTTTAACTGGAAAACATGAAACTGCTTCTATTACCGATTTTAGTTATGGGGTTTCTGATAGAGGAGCTTCTATCCGTATTCCAATTATTACAGTAGAAAAAGGATACAAAGGATGGTTAGAAGATAGACGTCCTGCTTCTAATGCAGATCCATACAAAGTTGCTTCAAGAATTATTGAAACAGTGAAAGACGTAAAAGCCTAAACACTTTTAAGATTTAATATATAAAAATGCTGTCTATTTTAGGCAGCATTTTTTTTGTTCTTTTATAGAACACCATAAAAATAGGTCAATAACCACTAGAAGAAAACTAAAAAAACGGTTCGATATAGCCGTTAAAACAGCAAAACTATTACATCCTACAACCTTGTAAATCAGATACTTAATCTAAAGTATAGTCCAGACAAAAATACCGTATAGCCCTAATAAAATTATTCCATCACGCCAACCTAATCGTAATCCTCTTGGCAAAAAAACCAATGGTAGGATAATAAATGAGATTCCTAACATCCAATAAATATCGTTAGTAAGTAAGCCCTTATCGTTAATTATAATTGGTTGAATAATTGAAGTAACTCCAAGAACCGCCAAAATATTGAACATATTAGAACCTATTAAGTTTCCTAAAGAGATAGCTTTTTCCTTTTTCATTACTGCTATTATAGAAGCTGCCAATTCGGGCACACTTGTTCCTATAGAAACTACCGTTACCGCTATTACCCTTTTACTTACTCCATAAAATTCGGCCATTCCAACTGCTCCGCTAATTAGTAATTCCGAACCTCCCCATAAGCAGACTCCTCCTAAACCTAAGAGAATCCCTGTTTTTAAAACCGATAAAGGCGCTTCCTCCTTTACCTCCAATTCCTCCACAACTGCAGGTTTTTGAACTTTTAAAAGGTAGATTAAAAAAATTATTAGAAAGAGCACTAGGATAATCCCTTCATAGCGCTGTAGAGAATTGTCAAAAGCTACAAAACCAAATAACACACAAGAAGAAATCATCATTACTGGCCAATCGGTTTTATAAAAGCTTCGTTCCACTTGTATAGGAGATAAAATAATAGTTACGGCCAAAACCAATCCTAAATTTGCCACATTAGAACCAACCACATTTCCCATTGCTAAATCTGGAAAACCATTTAAAGCCGATTTTACACTTACAATTAATTCTGGAGCTGATGTGGCAAATGAAACCACCGTCATTCCGATTACTATTTTAGGAATATTAAGTCGTAAAGAAATACTAACTGCCGACTTTAACAACCAATTTCCTCCTAATATCAATAAGATTAATCCAGAAACAATAAAGAGTAAATTCATATAAAAAATTCTTACAAAGTATTTTGCTAAACAAAGATACTTCTTCCTTTAGCAAAACATAACAGTATTTATAAATTACCAACAACAAAAACAATAAACAACTACAATAATAGTTTATTAACTATTTTTATAGTTGTATAACTAAAATAATAGTTATATATTCGTTTCAACTTAAAAGAAATAAATTTCTACTCATGCAAAAGCTAACAAATAAAGAAGAAGAAATTATGAAGATTTTATGGAAGCTTGACAAAGCTTTTGTAAAAGAAGTTCAAGCAGAAATAAGGGAAGATAAACCCCATTACAACACCCTTTCTACTATTATTAGAAATTTAGAAGAAAAAGGATACGTAGCACATAATGCTTTTGGAAATACACATCAATACTACCCTATTATAAAAAAGGAAGCCTACCGAAAAAGATTTGTATCGACAGCAGTTGAAGATTATTTCAACAACTCCTATAAAAACATTGTTTCGTTTTTTGCTGATGAAAAAAAGATTAGCGTTGCAGAATTAAAAGAAATTATAGAACAAATAGAAAAAAATAACTAATGGAAGTTTTCTTTATACATCTCGTAAAATCGTCTGGGATTTTGGTATTATTCTGGGCAGTTTACCACCTATTTTTAAAAAAAGAAACTTTTTTTAATTCAACTAGATGGTTTTTAAATTTTGGATTAATTGCCTCCATCGTTATCCCTTTTATTTATTTTAAAACTATAAATATTATTGAAGTTCCTACAAACACTCCTACTTCTCTACCTACAATAACAAATGAAACAGCACAAGAAATTTCTGTAGCCAGTAAATTACTAACTTATGCTTTCTATGGATATCTATTAGGAATATTATTTTTTAGCACTAAGCTATTAATTCAATTAGCTTCATTATATCGGTTTATAAAAAAAGGAACTCTCAAGAAAGGTAATTTTAACTATGTGCTAACAAACGAAAATATGAGTCCGTTTTCATTCTTCAACTATATAGTTTACAATCCAAACATATATAAAGAGAAGGAATTAGAAGCCATTCTAACCCATGAGCAAATTCATGCAAAGCAGCACCATTCTATTGATGTTATTTTTCTTCATATATACACCATTGTATTCTGGATAAACCCAATTGCTTGGTTGTATAAAAAGGAACACACTCAAAACTTAGAGTATATAACAGATCTACATACTTCTAATAAACTCAATACCCAAAAAGAATATCAATATTTACTATTGAAGCAATTAAACGGAATGCAATATTCCATCATCAATCCATTTTATAATTCATTAATCAAAAAACGAATCGTTATGTTACAAAAACAAAAATCAAACAAAAAGAACCTTTGGAAGTACAGTTTAATCCTCCCGTTATTAGCTGGTTTTATGATGCTTTTTAGTTTTAAAACAGTTACTAAGTTTAATCATTTAAATGAAAACACTACCAATCAATACGTAATTACAAAACAAACAACAGATAATGAGCTTGAAGAATTAAAAAATAAAGTCCAAAAACAGGGCAATAAATTAATCTATAGTAATCTTAAACGCAATTCGTCTGGATTAATAAAAAATATTAAGATTAAGTATATTGTAGGAAGCATAAAAGCAGGACCAACGGAATTCAGTAAAGAAGAAGGGATTGGTAATTTATATTTCGGAACAAACAACAACACTGTTTATTTAGATATTGAAAAGTCCACAGACAATAACCTACTAACAGAACAAACCTTAAGCAAACAATTAGGCGATCCTATTTATGTGGTAGATGGTAAAATAATGCCGAAAGATTTTGATGTAAAGTCAATTGACCCAGAAAGTATTTATAGCATGAATGTTATAAAAGGAGAGAGTGCTATTGAAAAATACGGTGAAAAAGGCAGAAATGGAGTTGTAGAAATATTCTTAAAAGTTAGTGACCAAATAAACTTAAACAGTAGTGATAGTAAAAATAGTTTTAAAATATCTTCAACTACAATAGATCAAAAAGAAAAGCCACTTTATGTTTTAGATGGCAAAATTCTCCATGAAGATTTTGATATAAATACGATTGATCCTTCCACAATTAATCATATTAATGTACTCAAAGATGCTAAAGCTACTAAAAAATATGGAGATGAAGGTAAAAATGGAGTAATTGAGATTGTTTTGGAAACTAATACTAGTGAAGCAAAGAATAAAAGTACTTCAATTCAATTTAAAAAAATTGACCCCAATCAATTAATTATTCTTGATGGAAAAGAAATAAGTCATGAAGAATACTCCAAAATAGATCGAGAAGAAATTAGAGCTTTTATCATTCTTAAAGATGGAGATGCCGTTGAAAAATATGGTGAAAAAGGTAAAAATGGAGTAATAATAATTCAAACTAAAGGAAGTTCAAAAAATAGTTTTTAAATTTAATACATCGTATAGCTTATATTAGCTCATTGCATTTATAGAAAAGCAATGAGCTATTTTTTTGAGTAAGGATTCTAACGGCTAGTTTTCGGTATACTTTTACTGATTTTTTATCAAAAAAAATAAAGAAAAACTTGATTACGGAGCAAAATCCGCCACAAGAGATAAACGACTATACTCCCGATAATTATCTCTATATTTTTTACCTTTACAAGAAAAATAACTATATGAAAAAGAAATTTTTTAAACTGTTAGCAAGAATAAATAAGTTAATCCTCCCTTCTTTTACAAAAAAAGAACTGGATTTGGCAAAAGCGAGTAAATTCCAATTAGCTATTATTGGCTGGCGTGCCTATGTTACCAAAAATGCTTTGGACTAATAAGTTATAACCGCTTTTACTTCATGATTTTTCAATTTTTCTCTTCCAGAAAGGAAAGATAATTCCATTAAAAAATTACACTGCACCACTTCTCCACCTAGTTTTTCTACTAATTTACATACCGCTTCGGCAGTTCCACCAGTTGCTAAAACATCGTCATGGATTAGAACTCTATCTCCTTTTTTTATAGCATCGGTATGGATTTCTAACTTATCTTCTCCATATTCTAAAGCATATATTTGTGAAGTAGTTTCTGCTGGCAACTTATTTGGTTTTCTAACTGGCACAAAACCACATGTTAGTTTTTGAGCCAATAATGTCCCGAAGAAAAAGCCCCTACTTTCAATTCCAACTACAACATCTATTTTTTTACCCTCTATTTTTTTATACAACTCATCCACCGCCAAATGGGTTGCTTTAGTACTCAATAACAGTGGTGTAATGTCTTTAAACAAAATCCCTTGCTTTGGAAAGTCTTGTATATCACGAATGTAATCTGAGAGCTGCATAGGTTGTGCTTTTTTTAATTTTAGCTAATAATACAATAAAAATAACTTAATCTTAAAATTAAAATATTCTGTCGTAAAATTATTTCGTATAACTACTGTTTATTCTTACTTTTAGCCAAATCTAAGCTACTAATTCACAGATATCTAAAATTTGAAAGTTCTAAAATTCTTCATACTTACTTTAGGATTGCTCTTAAGCAATCAATTATTAGCGCAAAAAGAGTCCGCTTATTGGTATTTTGGCGAAAGAGCAGGTTTAAATTTTAACACAGAACCTCCCACTCCTTTAACAAATGGACAATTAAACTCTAGAGAAGGATGCGCTGCTATTTCTGACACTAATGGAAGTTTACTTTTTTATACAGATGGAATATCTGTTTGGGACAGAAACCATACTGAGATGCCTAATGGTTATGCTCTTTTAGGAGATAAATCGAGTACACAATCTGCTATTATTATACCTAATCCTGTTAGAAGAGGTTTATATTATATTTTTACGGTTGATGAGCCTGGCAAACTTCAAGCTGACGCTGGCGATACAATTGAAGGAATTAACTATTCAGAAGTAGATATGACATTAAATGGAGGTTATGGAGATGTTATTACTGGTAAAAAGAATATTCATTTAATAACTTATGATACTAACGATGCTATACAAAGGGAATTTAAAGCTTCAGAAAAAATAACTGCTGTTACTAATAACGATGGGACTGCCATTTGGGTAATTACTCAATTTGTAAATAAGTTTTACGCTTTTAAAGTTGATGCAAACGGAGTGAATAGCAATCCTGTAATCTCTACAGTACAACAAACTGTTAACCCAAGATTATATCCTGATGGTGCTAGCAAAGGAGCTAATCCTACGGCTATAGGTTACCTAAAAGTATCTCCTAACGGAAAAAAGTTAGCAATTGCTCACACTTCTACCAATTTAGGCAACCCGCGAACTGGGCTAAGAAAAAATGGAAAAGTATTATTATACAACTTTGATAATGCTTCAGGTATGGTAAGCAATCAAGAAACTTTATTAGATAATGAGTACCCATACGGAGTTGAGTTTTCTCCAAACTCTAAGGTCTTGTATATTACTTCCTCTATTTTTAATTCTAATGATCTATTTGAAAGGGGCTTACTTTACCAATACAATTTGGAAAGTAACAATATAGCAAATAGTAAAACAATAATAGATAATTCATCTACAATAACTGGAGCATTACAATTAGCCCTAAATGGAAAAATATACAGAACATCTTATCAATTAAACGATAAAAGAACAAAACTCTCTGTAATTAATACCCCAAATCAATTAGGAACTACGTGTGATTATAAACCCGATTATACAGATTTAAATGGCCGGGTAACTGGACAAGGATTGCCAGCTTTTATCCAATCTATTTTCTACTATTCTTTTGATTATGAAAATACCTGTTTAGGAGATACTACTGAATTTACAATTACCTCTGAAGACCCATATACAAGTGTAGAATGGGATTTTGGAGATGGCTCAAATACTAGTACAGTCGAAAACCCAACTCATCAATATACCAACCCTGGCACCTATACGGTATCTCTCCAATTATATACAAATGGAGTAGCATACGACCCACTTATTAAACAGGTTACTATTTCTGAAGCTCCAAATGTATATAGCGGAACATTCCCTTTTACGCAATGCGACTCTTTTGATAATAATCCAAATGACGGTATTGCTACATTTAATTTAAATAATACAATTCCAGACATTACCTTAAACACTACACAATTTGTGAATGCTAATTTCTATTTAAGTGCCACAGATGCTGATGCTGATGTAGATAATACAGATTATATCGATCCTATTTATAGGAATATTACCATGAACCAAATTGTATATGCTAAAGTATACGGAACAAACCCAGAATGTTATGAAATAGTCCCCATTGAATTGCAAACAAATGCTGCAACTCCAATAACAGCTCCAGATCAATATGGTTGTGATTATGAGAATGATGGTATCGCTATTTTTGATATCTCATCTATAAGGTCAAATATTGTAAGTAATATTGGACAGTCAGGAGTTATTGTTACCTTACACGAGAATCCTCAAGATGCTGCTATTGGAATCAATCCAATTCCTGACAATTATGAGTCTTCTAATACAACAGTATACATTAGAGCTGTTGATGGAAATTCATGCTATGGTGGCGGGTCGATTGAGCTGATAACTAAACCATTCCCTCTTATTGAAGATAAAGAAAGTATAGCTTGCACACAAAACTTCCCTGTCATTATCAGCTCTGGCATAAGTACTACATACGCCTCACAATACAATTACCTTTGGAATACTGGAGAAACAACAAATATTATAAGCGCTAACGCTTCAGGTGTCTACCAATTAACAGTTACCGACCCAATAGTAGGCTGTAGTCAATCTATAAATGTAACGGTAAATGAAGTTGAAGTCCCAGTAATTGAGGAAATTAAAATTGACGATAAAAATATTGAGGTTATAGTAAATTCTAATAATGGAGAGGTCGAATACGCTGTAGATAATGAGTTTAGCAATTATCAAGAATCCAATTCTTTTGCAAATTTACCTCCAGGTGAACATACGCTATATGTTAAAGACACATATAATTGTACAACGGTTTCTCAAGATTTTGCTATAATTGGTTTCCCTAAATTCTTCACTCCTAATAATGATACTATAAATGATTCTTGGAATTTGAGTGGCTTAAATCCATCTCTTTATAACCAAGCTACTTATGTTTCAATTTATAACAGGTACGGTAAATTAATATGTGCTTTTGATCCTTTAAAATCAATAGGATGGGATGGAAAGTATAATGGAAAACTATTACCTCCAGATGATTACTGGTATTATTTTAAACTTCCCGATGGGAAAGAATACAAAGGTCACTTTACTCTAAAATTATAATTTTCTTACAATAATTTACAATTTTATCTTTCATGTTTTGTAATAAAAAAACAATTATCATTTAGATTTTTTTATTACATTTATAGAATAATAATTACGTATAACATACGTTTTACCCCACAAACATACATACTTTTCCCACCACCAAGCTTACATTTTTTATTATTAACAAATTTCGATAAAAAATGAAAAAACTAATTGCAGAATTTATTGGTACCCTTTGGCTGGTACTTGGTGGTTGTGGTAGCGCCGTGCTTGCTGCTGGATACCCAGAACTAGGAATTGGATTTGCAGGCGTTGCTTTGGCCTTTGGTTTAACAGTCCTCACCATGGCTTATGCTATTGGGCATATTTCTGGTTGCCATTTAAACCCAGCTGTTTCAATCGGTTTATGGGTTGGTGGACGTTTTGACGGTAAAGACCTTTTACCATACATCATCGCTCAAGTTCTTGGAGGTATCGCTGGAGCAGGTATCTTATATTTAATTGCTACTGGTAAAGACGGGGCTTCTATAGGGAGTTTTGCTGCCAATGGTTATGGAGCACACTCTCCAGATGGTTATAATTTAACAGCTGCACTGGTTACAGAAATTGTGATGACATTTATGTTTTTAATTATCATCTTAGGAGTTACCCACAAAAATGCTTCTAGTGGATTTGCTGGAATAGCTATTGGATTAGGCTTAACTTTAATTCATCTTATTAGTATTCCCGTTACCAATACTTCTGTTAACCCTGCTCGTAGTACAAGTCAGGCTCTATTTGTTGGAGATTGGGCTATGGGACAACTTTGGTTGTTTTGGGTTGCACCTATTATTGGTGCTGCAATTGCTGGTATTGTTTACAAAATTATAGCTCCAAACACCGAAGAATAACATTCAAAAAATAATACTATATGAAGTCCCTATTTTTAAAATTGGGACTTTTTTTTATTAGTTTAATGTAGTATCTTAGTACTTTACACACTATTCCTCCTTATTACTACAAATTATATTTTCTATTTATTTATATAAATGAGACCGTTTTACAATAGGTTTTATTCATCTTATTAATTAAATAAATTAGATGCCTAACATGTCTTTTAAAAAAGTAATAAAGATAAACACATGAAAAAAATTGTATTAGCATTATGCTTTTTGTGCGGAATTTCAAGCTTTGCACAAAATAATCAATCGGTAATAGATTCTGCTGCCATTAATATTATTGACAACATGGGGGCATACATAGGCTCCATAGATGCCTGCACCCTTACTCTTGAACGTTCCACAGACTATGATGGATATTATGGATTAGAAAAACACTTTTATACGGATAATATTAGTATGATTGGTCCAAATAAAATGCTAGTGCAAACAAGAGGCACACAACATAATAAAGACTATTACTACAACGGAACAAAGTTTGTTTACTATTCTGTAGATGAAAACAATTATTCTGTCTTAGATGCCCCAGATAATATTATTAAACTCATTGATGGGTTTCATAAAAAATTTGATATCCGTTTTCCAGCTGCCGATATATTCTACCCCAGCTTAACAGATGATATGATTGAAAATTTTAGTAATATAATTTATATGGGGAATGATTATATAGACAATGTGTTGTGCTATCATGTGCTAGCTTCAAATAATAAATTGAATGTTCAATTATGGATTGAAAATGATGAAGACCCACTCCCAAAAAAAATGGTAATAATTCATAAAGATGGCAACCACAACCAATACGAAGTAACCTTTAAAGATTGGGTTATCAATCCTGAAATTGATGATGCTATTTTTAATTTCTATCCGCCAGAAAATTCTAGAAACATAGATATTATGGCTAAAGCTGAATAATTCATTCTTTATACAACACTAAAGTTAAAACACATGAAAATTCAAATAAAACATATAAATTATAGCAAAATAGCTTTCTTTGCTTTATTGCTAATCTTCCCAATAACAATAGAAGCTCAACGCTTTGGTCATGGCGCAAGTATGAGTCGCCCACACACTGCATCTCGCCCCTCGGCAGGGAGACAACCTATTAACGGTGGGTTTCATAAACAACCTAGTAGAAACATCCCTAGTACCAGACCAGCTACTAGACCTAGTAGACCAACAACTACGTCTCGCCCATCTACCAGACCTTCAACTGGCAACAGCTCTAGATCTACGGTAAACAGGCCTAACAACAACAATTCAAGACCTAATCATAATGGAAACTTATCAAATTCAAATGTTGTTAACAGACCGCATAATAACAATAATAATAATGTAAACATCAATGTAAATCGTAATAATAACGTTCACATTAACAACCGTCATACAGTAGTAAGACCTAATCCTAGACCTTATTACAGGCCACCATATTCCTACGGAGGTTTTCATTATTATGCATACCACCCATATTATTACCATCCATTTACCCCTTTTTACTGGGGACCTATTTGGCATCCATGGGGATTTTTCGTAGCCTCATTAGCAACAACTGCTATTATTATTTCTGTTGAAAATGAACAATACCACTATGATCAAGGGAATTACTATGTTAAAGAAAAAGATGGTTATACTGTTGTACAAGCCCCGGTAGGAGCTACTATAAAAGTTCTTCCTGATGGTTATGAAACTGTAAGTACCGGAGATAGCACAAACAATTATTATTACGGTGGGGCTTATTATGAAAAAGATAGTGATGGTTATACTGTTGTTCCTCCAACTGCTGGAACAGTAGTAGAAAACTTACCAGAAGGCGCAGAAGAAGTAAGAATTGGAGATCAAACCTATGTAAAATATGGAGAAACTTACTATCAACCTGTAAAAATTGATGGTAAGAATCAATACGAAGTTGCAGAAGTTAAAGAAGAATAGTCTTAATAATTTCTTTATTTTTATTGCCTCGTGGATAGTATATCACGAGGCAATATTTTTTTAATATTATGAATTGGATACTCTTAATTATAGCAGGACTTTTTGAGGTTGGATTTGCTACATGCTTAGGAAAGGCAAAAAATAGTACTGGGAATGAAGCTAGCTATTGGTATCTCGGGTTTTTAGTGTGCCTAACAATTAGCATGCTTTTATTAATGAAGGCTACCCAAACACTCCCCATAGGAACAGCCTACGCCGTTTGGACAGGAATTGGAGCGGTAGGAACCGTGTTAGCTGGGATTTTTCTTTTCAATGAACCTGTTGATTTCTGGCGCTTATTCTTTATTTCAACTCTAATTATTTCTTTAGTAGGTTTAAAATTTGTTTCGCATTAAATCCCATTTTTGTAACTTCGGAAAAAAGAAAATTTATCCAAAATGAAAAAACTATTTTTACTACTTACTTTCCTAACAACACTTGCTATAACAAGTTGCAATTCCTCATCAAATAAAGATATGATTACACATACTGTGTTCTTTAAATTGAAGCATCCAAAAGGATCTGAAGCGGAGAAGATTTTTATCGAAAAAGCAGTAGCACTTAAATCCATTCCAACCGTTTTAAATATGACAAGCGTTAAGGAAATTGGTAAAAAGAACGATTTTGAATGGGGCTTAACTATGCAATTTAAAAGTCAAGCAGATTATGACACCTATAGCAATCATCCAGACCATGTAGCATTTGTAGAAAATGTATGGAAAAAAGAGGTTGTAGATTTTATGGAGATTGATTATGTAGTTAACAAATAAACTAAAACAAACTCATAAAAAAGGAGGCTACATTTTTAAAAATGTAGCCTCCTTTTTATATTTTTAAAATTACACTGCTGGCTTACCATACAAGTCAAAATCTCCCGCTTCTTCTACCAAAATATCAACATATTCCCCAGTTTTTAAATAATACTGAGACGCATCTATTAACACCTCATTATCTACATCTGGAGAATCAAACTCCGTACGTCCTACAAAATAATTCCCTTCTTTTCTATCAATTACACATCGGAAAGTTTTCCCTACTTTCTCTTGGTTTAACTCCCATGAGATTTGCGATTGGATATCCATTATTTCTGAAGCTCTTTGTTGCTTTACCTCTTCAGGAACGTCATCTTCTAAATTATACGCATGCGTATTCTCTTCATGACTGTAAGTAAAGCAGCCTAAACGCTCAAAACGCATTTCGCTAACCCATTGTTTTAAAGTCTGAAAATCTTCTTCTGTCTCTCCAGGATACCCAACAATTAATGTTGTTCTTATAGCCATTTCTGGAACAGCGGCTCTAAAATCTTGAAGCAACTTTGTTGTTTTCTCCTTTGTAGTTCCTCGTCGCATCGACTTTAAAATAGGATCGGCAATATGTTGTAAAGGAATATCTATATAATTACAAATCTTAGGTTCGTTTTTCATTACTTCCAAAACATCCATTGGAAACCCTGTAGGAAACGCATAATGTAAACGAATCCATTCAATCCCTTCTACTTTAACCAACTCCTTTAACAAGTCTGCTAAAGCTCTTTTTTTATATAAATCTAAACCATAGTAAGTTAAATCTTGCGCTATTAGCACTAACTCCTTAACCCCATTGGCAGCTAAATTGTTGGCTTCTTTGACCAAATTTTCAATCGGAGTACTTATATGTTTTCCTCTCATTAAAGGAATAGCACAAAAACTACAAGGACGGTCGCAACCTTCAGCAATTTTTAAATAAGCATAATTTTTAGGAGTTGTAGTCATACGTTCCCCAATAAGCTCATGCTTATAATCTGCCCCAAGTGCTTTTAACAGACTTGGCAATTCTGTAGTACCAAAATACTGATCTACATCTGGAATTTCTTTTTCTAAATCTGGCTTGTAACGCTCACTCAAACACCCTGTAACAAACACTTTATCTACTTCTCCTTCCTGTTTTTTTTCTAAGTACTCAAGGATTGTATTTACACTTTCCTCTTTTGCATTATTTATAAATCCACAGGTATTTATCACTACAATATTCCCTTCCTCTTCATGAACAACCTCTTTTCCTCCTGCCTTAAGTTGCCCCATAAGTACTTCACTATCATATACATTTTTAGAGCATCCTAAAGTCACAACATTAATCTTATTCTTCTTCAATGATTTTGTTCTCATAACAACCGATTTCTTATTTAAATTGAAAGATTTTCTTTAATAGATACATCATCTAAAAACAAAAAATCCATCATAAAATGCTTATTTTAAAACAGTGGGCAAAATTACAACTTGGAAGTGTATAAAACGAAGATAATTCGAGTTAATATTAATTTTAACCTAAAACTTCTTGTAAATACGGGATTAAAGTAGGCTCATAATAGCGTAATGCAGAAAGAAGGACTACACAAACCACCAAATAATACCAATTATACTTTTCAGTTTTCATAATCCAAAAACCTATAAAAGCGATAATAGCTAAAAAGATTCCTACAATTAAATTTGGAAAAAGCCACATCCCATTTATAATAGCATAACATTTAACTGCAGCATAAAACATACAGTAATAAGCTATTATTTTGGTAACGGTTACAAGCGTTCTATTTGGCATTAAATTTTATTTCTTAAAAAATGAATCGACAAATTCATACTTATTAAAAACTTGTAAGTCTTCAATACCTTCTCCTACACCAATATATTTTACAGGAACTTTAAATTCATCGGAGATTCCAATAACAACGCCACCTTTTGCAGTACCATCTAATTTGGTTACCGCCAAAGAAGTAACTTCGGTTGCTTTTGTAAACTGTTTGGCTTGCTCAAAGGCATTTTGTCCTGTAGAGCCATCTAAAACCAAAAGAACATCATGAGGAGCATCTCCAACCACTTTCTGCATAACGCGCTTAACTTTTGTAAGCTCGTTCATTAAATTTATTTTATTATGAAGTCTTCCTGCTGTATCGATAATTACAACATCTGCATCTTGATTTACGGCAGATTTTAAGGTATCAAAAGCTACAGAAGCAGGATCGCTCCCCATTTGTTGCTTTACAATAGGCACCTCTACTCTATCTGCCCAAACTTGCAATTGGTCTATAGCGGCAGCTCTAAAAGTATCGGCAGCTCCTAAAACCACCTTTTTTCCTTGCTTTTTAAATTGATACGCTAATTTCCCTATCGTTGTGGTTTTTCCTACGCCATTTACCCCTACTACCATCAACACATAAGGTTTTTTATTTGCAGGAATAACAAATTCTTTTTCTTCTCCCGAATTAGTTTCCGATAATAATCCAGCTATTTCTTCTCTCAGAATAAGATTCAACTCTTCTGTACCAAGATATTTATCTTTAGAAACACGAGCTTCAATACGCTCAATAACTTTAAGTGTAGTATTAACTCCTACATCACTTGTAACCAAAACCTCCTCAAGATTATCTAGCACTTCGTCATCTACTTTTGACTTCCCTGCTACTGCTTTTCCTAACTTGGAAAGAAAACTTGATTTAGATTTCTCTAGGCCTTTGTCTAAAGTTTCCTTCTTTTCTGATGAAAATATTTTCTTAAAAAAACTCATTTTACAACGTATACGTTAGTTGACGGACTATAACCAACCCTTTTGGTTATGAACTCCAAAGATATAAAAACAAAAGGCTACTTTCTATACGAAAGTAGCCTTAATATATAATAAGTTGTGAACTTCTTATTTTGAATTTAACCAGTCATTAACTGCTTCTGGAGTCATTACAGCTTCTACAAAAGTGTAAGCGCCAGTTTTCGGAGACTTAACCATTTTAATTGCTTTGGTTAATCTTTTTGAACTTGTCTGTAAGGATGCTACTGTCTTCTTTGCCATGGCTTATTATTTTATTTCTTTATGAACAGTCATTTTCTTAAGAATAGGATTAAATTTTTTAATCTCTAATCTATCTGGTGTATTCTTTTTATTTTTCGTAGTAATGTAACGAGATGTTCCTGGTTGCCCAGAAGTTTTATGCTCGGTACACTCTAAAATAACTTGTATTCTATTACCTTTCTTTGCCATCTTTATATCTTTTTAACGGATTATTAATTACTTAATAAACCCTTTTTCTTTAGCTTCTTTTAAAACCGCAGTAATACCTTTCTTGTTAATAGTTTTTAACGCAGATGTAGATATTTTAAGCGTAACCCAACGATCTTCTTCAGGAAGGAAGAAACGTTTTTTGATAAGATTCGCATCAAATTTACGCTTGGTTTTGTTCATTGCGTGAGAAACATTATTTCCCACCATCGCTTTCTTTCCAGTAAGTTCACAAACTCTTGACATTCTTCTAAAACTTTATGTTATTTAAAAACAGGGTGCAAATTAACGAATTTTTCACTTGTAAGACAAGTAAATATGCTATTTTTTTAAAATTTCTTTGCAAAGAATTTCAAAAGCCTTGTTAACTGCCTTATTTATTACCTTCTCCCGATGATTCCCAAAGTTAAATTCTTCTGAAATAACTCCTTTTGGAGTAGCAATTGCTATAAAAACTGTTCCTACTTCTGCATTAGAATCGCCTTTTGTAGGCCCTGCATTTCCTGTAGTGGCAATTGCATAGGTAGATTTAAAAAGTTTTTGCGCACTCAATGCCATTGCCTCAGCAACTTGCTTACTTACAACAGAATGGCGTTCTACCAAAGCTTTATCCACATGCAAAACATCTATCTTTGCTTGCGTGGCATAACTTACTACACTCCCCTTAAAATAAGCGGAAGAACCAGGGATTGCTGTAAAAGTTTCTGCTATTTTTCCTCCTGTACAACTTTCGGCTGTAGCAACGGTTTCATTATTTTGTTTCAGTAATTTCCCTGCTACTATTTCCAATACACTATCCTCCTCCATTCCGAAGAAAATATCATTTATCAACGGATTTAATTTTTCAATTTGGCTCTTTACTTCAGAATCTAAAATATCTTTATCCGTTCCTTTGGCTGTAAGTCGTAATCTTACCTTTCCTAAATTCGGCAAATAAGCCAATCTTATAAATGGAGGGAGATTATCTTCCCAGGCCTCTATTCGTTCTGCTAAAGCACTTTCTCCTAACCCATAAGTAATTATAGTTTTATGTAAAATATAGGGGCGCTCATATTTTTCTTGGATATTCGGAATTACAGCTCCCGTAATCAACGCTTCCATTTCATAAGGCACTCCAGGTAGAGATATAAAGGTTTTACTCCCCTTTTCCAACCACATTCCAGGCGCAGTTCCAAAGTTATTTTTTAGCACTCTTGCTTTAGAAGGAACTAAGGCTTGCTTTCTATTTAAATCGGAAATTGGGGTAGAGATATATTTTTTAAACAAATGCTCCACATGCGCTAACACAGTAGCATCTTCTACCAACTCATCATCAAAATATTCGCAAATGGTATGTTTTGTAATATCATCTTTTGTAGGTCCTAATCCGCCAGTAATTATAATAATATCCGCTCTTTCTTCCGCTTCTTTTAAAGCCTCTAGAATATGCTTTTTATCATCTTGAATAGAGGTGATTTGATATACAGAAACTCCAATAAGATTTAATTGCTTAGCTATAAAAGCTGAATTGGTATCTATAATCTGACCTATGAGAATCTCATCGCCAATTGTAATTATCTCTGCAAACATGACTATCTTAAATACGCTTTGAACTCAGAAAATGCATTTTGTAATTCTGATTCCGCTTCTTTTAAAAGACTGTTTATTGCATCAATATCTTTATCTCCTCGCGCATGCCCTTCCATTGCCAACATATGCTCTCTCACAGTTTCAATTCCTAATAAATCTGCATTAGGCTTTATTTTGTGCGCAAATTGGTAAATTAAGTCAAACTCTTTATTACTTACAGATTTTTGCAATTTTGCTAGGTCTTCGGGGGTTTCCAACAAAAAAGTCTCTATCACGGAGGCATTAAACTCATTGTCTCCACCAGATAGTTCGTTTAGTTTGTCTAAGCTGTATTTCATTAGTTATTATTGTTTCTTTATATAGATATCAAAGCGAATTAATTATACATTATTTCACTTTTATTGAAAACATTTTTTGTTGGTTTAAAAAGCCTTCTAACTTATCATTTGATGCAACTTTTCCTACTCCAGCAGGAGTTCCAGTAAAAATAATATCTCCAATTTTAAGTGTAAAATACGTGGAAATATACGAAATTAACTCATCTACTTTCCATAACATTAAAGAAGTATTTGCATTTTGAGCTACTTCTTCGTTCTTTATTAAGCTAAAATCAATATTATTAATAGAAGGTAGTTTCGTTTTATCAATCCATTTTCCAATTACAGAAGCGCCATCAAAACCTTTTGCCTTTTCCCAAGGCAATCCTTTTTCTTTCAATTTAGCTTGTACATCGCGAGCTGTAAAATCTATCCCCAAGCCTACTTCCTCGTAATATTTATGTGCAAATTTCTGCTCGATAAACTTTCCTACCTTGTTAATTTTCACCAACACTTCTACCTCATAATGTACATCATCTGAAAAATCTGGAATATAAAAATCATGACCATTTTTCAATACAGAGCTATCCGGTTTTATAAAAATTACTGGATCTGTTGGTTTTTCATTCTTCAACTCTTCAATATGGTCGGTATAATTTCTACCAATACAAATAATCTTCATTCTTAAGACTACTAATTTAATTTATTATTTAGCTTACGCAATTTTATAGCTGTGAGTACTTTTTTGGTATACAAAGGAAAATCTGCATTTAGGAGCCAGCCAAAATAACCTGGTTCTTGTTCCATAACATCTTCCACTCTTTTACCTTTATGCTTCCCAAAAGAAAAAGCCTCTTCTCCATCTTCATTAAAGATAATAAATCCAGCAAAATCTGCGGTTTGTTTCCTAGTAGTAAACTCACTTAAAAACTTCATATTATTCTCTAAATCATCTTTATAACGATCCAATTGCGATTTTAGAACCTCATAGGTTGCATTGGTATCTGCTTCTGCTGTATGCGCATCTTCTAAACTCTTACCACAGTAAAATTTATAGGCAGCAGATAGGGTACGTTGTTCCATTTTATGAAAAATAGTTTGCACATCTACCGCAACCCGACTTCCCATATCAAAATCGATATCCGAACGTAATAATTCTTCTGCCAATACAGGAATATCAAATCTATTAGAATTATAACCCGCCAAATCGCTATCCTTAATCATATTATAAATAGTTTTAGATAACTCTTTAAAAGTAGGCTCATTAGCTACCTTTTCATCGGTAATTCCATGAATTGCAGACGATGCTGGTGGAATTGGCATCTCTGGATTGACCAGCCAAGTTTTACTTTCTTTATTTCCGTTTGGAAATACTTTTAATATTGATATTTCTACGACTCTATCTCTAGCTACATCAATTCCTGTAGTTTCCAAATCGAAAAAACAGATAGGTTTAGATAAATTTAATTCCATGATTTTATTTTGAAATTATAAAATTAGGGATTGAAAAAATAAAACCCTGAGTTTTCAGGGTTTTATTTTTTCAAAAGTTTATTTTCTTTATATTTCTTTATCGCCATCCCAAGCTTCGAGATACTCAGCAACTCTTTGTATGAATTGTCCTCCTAAAGCTCCATTTACTACACGATGGTCGTAACTATGAGACAAGAACATTTTATGTCTTATTCCTATAAAATCGCCTTCTGGAGTTTCAATAACTGCTGGTACTTTTCTAATGGCACCCAACGCTAAAATAGCAACTTGAGGTTGATTAATAATAGGAGTTCCCATTACGCTTCCAAAAGTCCCAACATTGGTTACTGTATAAGTTCCACCTTGGATTTCGTCTGGCTTAAGCTGATTTACACGTGCACGCCCTGCAAGGTCGTTTACACGCTTTGCCATTCCAACTAAATTTAACTGGTCTGCATTCTTAATTACTGGAACAATTAAATTCCCGTCTGGAAGCGCAGCCGCCATTCCTAAATTAATATTTTTCTTTTTGATGATTTTATCGCCATCAACAGAAATATTAATTAGCGGAAAATCTTTGATGGTTTTAGCAATTATTTGCATAAAAATTGGCGTAAAAGTAAGCTTCTCTCCTTCTCTTTTCTGAAACTCATTTTTTACTTTGTTTCTCCAATTCCAAATATTTGTTACATCTACCTCAATAAAGCTCTGTACATGTGCAGAAGTTTGAACACTCTGCACCATATGATGCGAAATTAATTTCCCCATTCGAGTCATCTCAATTACCTCATCTTGCCCATTTACAGAAACTGGAGATGCTTGTACTGTTTGTCCTACTGGAGGTGTAGGCTTGCTTTGCGACTCTACTTTTTTAGTAGGTTCTGGAGCTACAGATACTGGTTTAGTACTTGAAGCTGAGCCTCTATTTTCTAAATACTTTAAAATATCGTCTTTAGTAACTCGCCCATCCTTTCCTGTACCGCTAATAGTTTCTAATTCTCCTAGACTTATATTTTCTTCTTTAGCAATATTTTTCACCAAAGGAGAATAAAATCTTTCAGAATCATTAAAATCTGCTACTGGTGCAGAAACACTTTCTTTTATTGCTGAAATATTGTCTTCTAATTCATTAACAGACGTTCCATTCACTTCTTCTTTTTCTGTTTCTACAGCTGTTGAAGCGCTTTCCTCTGAAGCTTCTTTAACATCTTCATTCTCTCCTTCTGTTTCAATAATAGCCAGGACATCTCCAACTTTCGCAACAGCATCTACTTCAAAAAACTTCTCTACTAAAACTCCATCTACTTCACTTGGAACTTCAGAATCTACTTTATCGGTTGCAATTTCTAGTACCGCCTCATCTGCTTCAATGGTATCACCTACTTCTTTTAACCAAGAAGTTACCGTTGCTTCTGCGACACTTTCCCCCATTTGTGGGAGTTTTAATTCAATTCTTGCCATATCAATAATTTGTAGCTATTTTAAGTTGCTTATTTTGCGAAAATAATAAAAAATAAGCTTTTTCGTTATTAATTTTTCTTTATAATATCATAATTCTACGTTAATCACTTTTTAAAGAATTTTCAAAAGGTATTCTATGTAAAATACTTCTTCCTAAAGTAACCTCATCTGCATATTCCAATTCATCTCCAACCGCAATACCTCGCGCAATTGTAGATGTTACCACTTTATAAGGTTCCAACTGTTTAAAGATATAAAAATTGGTAGTATCTCCCTCCATTGTCGAGCTTAAAGCAAAAATTATTTCATCTACTTTTCCTTCTTTTACTTTTTCCACAAGGGTAGCAATATTCAAATCTAAAGGACCAATTCCGTCCATTGGAGATATTTTACCTCCCAAAACATGATAAATTCCACGGTATTGCCCTGTATTTTCAATAGCCATAACATCTCGGATATCTTCTACCACACACACCAATTTTTCTTGTCGCTTTGGGTTGGCACAAATTTCACATAATTCTACATCAGAAATATTATGACAGCTCTTACAAAACTTTACTTCTGTTTTAAGGGTTAAAAGTGAGGATGCCAAATTGGTAGTCTGACTTTCGGGTTGGCGCAATAAATGCAGTACTAAGCGAAGCGCAGTACGCTTTCCTATGCCTGGAAGCTGAGAAACTTCATAAACGGCACTTTCTAATAATTTAGATGAAAATTCCATTGTTGCGAAATTACAATTTTAAGTGTCATAAATAAATTTTATAACATAGTTTTGTATATTCATTTCAGAAAAAAATTACATGAAGCCTATTTATATCCTCCTAATCATTGCTGCTTACTTCGGAATTTTAATCTTAGTCTCCTTCTTAACAAGCAAAGATGAAGAAAGTAATGATAACTTTTTTAAAGCAAACCGACAATCGCCTTGGTATATTGTAGCCTTTGGGATGATTGGCGCCTCTCTTAGTGGGGTTACTTTTATTTCTGTACCCGGCTGGGTTGAAGAGTCTAAGTTTGGTTATATGCAGGTTGTTTTTGGCTATATTGTTGGGTATCTAATTATTGGAACTGTATTATTACCCCTATATTATAAACTAAACCTCACCTCTATTTACACGTATCTAGAAAAGAGATTTGGAAATAATAGCTATAAAACCGGCGCTTCTTTCTTTTTACTTTCTAGAATTGTTGGAGCTAGCTTTAGATTATTCCTTGTAGCCAATGTCTTACAAGTAATTATTTTTAATGAAATGGGCGTGCCTTTTTGGGCTACCGTAACGCTAACCATTATACTTATTTGGCTTTATACTTTTAAAAGCGGCATCAAAACTATTGTTTGGACCGATACGCTGCAAACTCTTTTTATGTTGATAGCATTAGGGGTTGCCATTGTTACTGTTTACAACGATTTAAATATTAGTGGCGAGACCATGGCAAATTATATTGCCTCAAGCGACTTATCTAAAATGTTCTTTTTTGACGATTTTAAAAGCGGAAATTACTTCTGGAAACAGTTTATTTCTGGAGCATTTATTTCTGTAGTAATGACAGGACTTGACCAAGATATGATGCAAAAAAATCTTACTTGTCGTTCTCTTAAAGATGCTCAAAAAAATATGTTCTGGTTCACAATTGTACTAACAGTAGTAAATTTTATTTTTTTATGTTTAGGATTGTTAATGACCGTTTACGCGCAACAGCTAGGTATTGATGCTCATAAAGACGATTTATTTGCTGTACTTGCTAAAGACTATCTAGGAATTGGCGTGTTTATATTTTTCTTAATTGGACTTATTGCAGCGGCATACAGTAGCGCAGACAGTGCTCTTACCTCTCTTACCACTTCATTTAGTGTTGATATTTTAAATATTGAAAAAAAATACAATGCTAAGAAACAGATTAGAATCAGAAAAAATATCCATGTTCTGTTTTCATTGGTTTTAATTCTAGTAATCATTGCCTTTAAATATATTATAAAAGACGAAAGCGTTATTGCTAAACTCTTTGTTTTTACTGGTTATACCTACGGTCCACTCCTGGGACTTTATAGCTTTGGACTTTTCACAAAACTTAAAGCAAACGATAAATGGGTGCCTTTTATAGCTATTTTATCTCCAATTTTAGCTTATGTAATAAGCACCTGGAGTAATACTCAGTTTGGATTTGATTTTGGTTTTTTTGTATTAATTCTCAATGGAGCTCTAACTTTTATAGGATTACTTCTTATCTCTAGTAAACCAACTTCAGCAGAAAAAGAAATTCTATTTAATACTGCCCAATAGAAAGCAAAACTAACGTACAAGCCACCTCATAATCAATATTATTTTTACGAAGCATTGCGTAAAAATCGGGGTTTTCTGTACCTGGATTAAAAATAATTCGGCTTGGATTTAAACCAATTATATACTCGTAATACTGTTCTTGATTTTTTGGATTTAAGTATAACGTAACGGTATCAATATTTTTATATTTTAAAAGCGCTGTATCTATTTCCACTCCTGCCACTTCTCCTTTTCTTAAACCAAATGCAACAACCTCATTACCAGCCGAAACCAATCTGTTTATCGCAATATTACTATATCTACTAGGCTTTAAAGAAGCGCCCATTACTAGTGTTTTCTTCATTTGTTAAATAATGTTAAAGATTTAATAAAGCTGTAACAGCTTGCTTAAACAGTCGTCAATTAGGTAACAGCTTAAATGAAATTAAACAAAAATCATCAATCAAAAAAATCAATCAATGAAACAATTCATTCTATGTTGCATGATAGCCTTATCAACTATCTTAAATGCACAAAACAGCGCTCCCAATACAAATTTTGCTAAGCTTGGGAGCGTTTCAGGAACTGTAATCGACAAATCACTTCAACAACCAATTCCATATGCTACTGTAGTTATAAAAAAAGAAGGAAATACAATTGTTGGAGGCATTACAAACGACGATGGTACTTTTGAACTTTCCAATATTGAAGAAGGATCCTATTTATTTGAAGTACAATTTATAGGATACAACACTTTTAGTAAAGCAATAACAATTTCAAAAGAAAATAGAAAAGTAGCCCTTGGAACTATTACTCTTGAAGAAAATATTACTGAGCTTGAAGGCGTAGATGTGGTTGCAGAACGCTCTAGTATTGAACAGAAAATTGACCGTAAAGTTATTAATGTTGGAAAAGATTTAACCACACAAGGAGCTACCGCTAGTGATATTATGAATAATATTCCATCACTAAATGTGGATCAACAAACAGGCGATTTATCTATGCGAGGAAATTCTAATGTTCGGGTTATGGTAGACGGAAAATTATCCAACGTCCCTGTTGCACAATTATTAAAACAAATCCCGTCAACATCTATCAAAAAGATAGAATTAATTACAAATCCTTCAGCAAAATATAACCCTGAGGGGATGAGCGGACTTATTAATATTGTATTGTATAAAGATGCTAATATTGGTTTTAATGGAAATTTAAATCTAGGGTTGTCTTATCAAGAGGAAGCTAAATTTAATAGTTCTATAGATTTAAATTACCGACGTGGAAAATTTAACTTTTACGGGAATTACGGAAACAATATTGGGAAATATGTGAACGATGGAAGAATAGAACGTTTTGACGATGAAGCATCTGCTAATTTTAATGAAAACCAGATTCAAAATTTTAATTTTTTCAATAATAACAAATCGCATTTATACAAATTAGGAGTTGACTTTTTCTTAGATGACAACAATACTATTTCTGTTTTTACAAATCAGAATATCTACGATGGAAAAGGCTCTGGAGACACAAGAATTACAAATATAGACCCATCGGTTGGAGACACACAACAATTATTTATAAGCAATAATTCCAACCAAAACGAACAATATAATTTTGATTATAAAAGAGATTTTGAGAAAGAAGGTCACAATATTGAATTGGAAGTGGATTACAGTAATTTTTCAGATGAAGAAAATGCAGATTTCAACTATTCTGGCGCAACAACTCAACCCGATTATTTAGATTTTGTTGATACAAGAAGACAACAGACTATTGCCAATTTAGATTATGTAAATCCGCTTTCTGAAAAGTCTAAATTAGAACTTGGAGTTGAAACTCGTAATTTTGAAACCAATGTAGATTACAATTCAACAGGATTTACTTTTAACAGTGGCGGACAACTCGTGCCTACCCCAAGTACAGAATTTATCTACGGAATGGATATCTATTCTGGGTATGCTACTTTTGGTCAGAATTTCGAAAAATGGAGCTATCAAGTTGGAGCTCGCTACGAAAATGTATCGGTTAAGGCAGACACTAATAGCGTTCGTAGTTTCACCGACAATTATTCACAATTATATCCTTCGGCTTTTGTAACTTATTCTCCTTCAGAAAAAAATCAGTTTCAAGTTAGTTATAGTAAAAGAGTAGATAGACCAGGACTTACACAGGTAAATCCTATTAGAGAATGGAGTACCCCAATTATTTCTTCTTATGGAAATGAAAGTCTAAAACCGCAATTTACAAACTCCTTTGAAACAAATTACACACGTAGATTGGAACACGGGAGTATTACTTTAGGGGTGTATTACAGAGCCATAAAAGACGAAATTAACAGAGCTTTATATATAGACCGATTGGATGTTTCAAAGCAAGTGCTTACCTATGATAATTTTGACGACACTGAAGCCTTCGGTTTTGAAATTTCAACAAATTATAAACCATTAGAATGGTGGAGCATTAACGGAAGTTTCGATTTATACTCGCAAACCCAACGTGGATTAACCGAACAATTAAACCCAAGCGACACCCCATCTGTGGATGATATTGTGGAAGAAAAAATTAAAGTTGAGAATGTGGCGTATAACGCTCGTTTGAATAATAATTTTACGATTACAAAAAAGCTCTCCCTTTCTTTATTTGGATTTTATAGAGGAGAAAACAAAGGAATTCAAATGAATGCACAACCCATGTATTTTGTAAATACAGGAGCACGTTACAGCTTTGCGCAAGGCAAAGGAACCTTTAGTTTAAATTTCAACGATATTTTCAATACTATGCAATTTAGATTTGAAGGAGAGCGTCCATACATGCAAGAAGGTGCTTTTAATTGGGAAAGCAGAACCATATTTGCTGGATTATCTTATCGATTTGGCGGTGGAAAAAACAGAAAAGTAGCACGTAAAAATAGAGACAATAACACTAAAGAAAGTAGCGGAGGTGGTTTCTAAAAAACCAACTCCCTCGAGGCAAGCCTACGAGCTACTCAAAGGAAAATAATTTAATCTGTTTCAACGTAGAGCCCTTCGGTTAACTCCAGGACAGGCTCTAGAAAATGAAACCCTCAATGAGGGATTTAATAGCGACGCATATTCTCATATAGTTGATGGTTAGTGTTATCTGCCCGCTATTAATAAAAGAAGCTGTTTTAAAAAGTAATCATTAGTTGTCAAACTGAGCTTATCGAAGTTTTAAACAACTAACACTCAAGGGCATCCTTCAACAAGTTCAGGATGATTTTAGAGTTTAGATTCTTTTTAGACAGCTTCTTGATTTTTTACATAATTGAATTGAAAATTCTAATAATCAAAACGTTTAAAAGCCTCTATGGCTGCATAATCCGACAATCCTAACTTACGGTAATGTGCTGCCGTTTTTTTATTTCTATCTTCTGCTCTAACCCAAAATTCTCGTAAGTCTTCTCCTTGAAATAAAACCCCATCTTTTTGAGTCTGATGGAAGAAAATAGCTTTTCGCTTTCTCAACACTTGGTCTGGACTCATTGGAACCGCCATATCTATCTCATGGATTTCCCATTCGTGCCAAGCACCTCTATACAACCACAACCAGCAATCGTCCATATAAGATTCAGACTTCAATTCGGCCATCGCTTTAAATACAGCATCCAAACATACTTTGTGAGTTCCATGCGGATCTGCTAAATCTCCTGCTGCATATACTTGATGTGGTTTAACTTCTGCAATTAAATTTTTTACAATATCAATATCTGCTTGCCCTAACGGACTTTTCTTTACAGCCCCAGTTTCATAAAAAGGAAGATTTAAAAAGTGCACCTGCGCATCTGGAACCTCAAAATAACGGGTAGCCGCAATAGACTCTCTTTTACGTATTAACCCTTTTAATTCTCTCACCTGTATCGGGTCAATCTCATTTTCTTTCTTCTGATTAATCCCTTCTACTACTGCTTTTAATTTTTCTAATTCTTCCCCCTGCGGAAGGAAATCCATTGCCACTTCAGCAAACTTTAAAGCATCGGCATTAGAAACAGCTATATTTCCGGAGGTTTGATATGCAATATGCACTTCATGTCCTTGTTGTACCAATCGGTCAAATGTACCTCCCATTGAGATTACATCGTCATCTGGATGCGGACTAAAAATAATAACACGTTTCTTTTCTGGAGATTTTCGTTCTGGCCTATTAGAATCATCAGCATTTGGTTTTCCTCCTGGCCAACCAGTAATAGTATGCTGCAATTGGTTAAACATTTCGATATTTAATTCATACGAAGAACCTTTTTCAGCAATTAAAGAAGCTAATCCATGTTCGTTATAATCTTTATCTGTAAGTTTTAATATAGATTTTTCTACTTTATCACAAAGCCAAACCACTGCTCTTTTAATCATTGGCGCTGTCCACTCCACTGTATCTACCAACCAAGGCGACTCAAATCTAGTAAGCATAGAAGCCGCTTCGGTATCCAAAACAAAAGTAGTATTTGGATGATCCTGAAGATAGGTAGCAGGAATCTGAGCTGTTTCTTCCCCTTCAATAGTTTGTTTTATAATCTCTGCTTTTTTATGCCCCCATCCTAAAAGCACAATTCGTTTTGCATTGGTAACCGTACCAACCCCCATTGTAATTGCTTTTTTAGGCACATTTTCAATCCCTAAAAACGAACTTGCAGCATCTTCTCTTGTTAACTGATCTAGCGTTATACTTCTGGTAGCCGAATTATAATGAGATCCAGGCTCATTAAATCCTATATGGCCCGTTCTACCAATTCCCAAAAGTTGGAAATCCAAACCACCACATGCTGCTATTTTTTCTTCGTAAGCCGCACAATAATCATTTACCTCCTCCTGTGAAATAGTTCCATCTGGAATATGAATTTGCGCTTCGGGAATATCTATATGATTAAATAAATTCTCATGCATGAAGTAATGATAACTATGAATACTACTTGGATTCATAGGTAAATATTCATCCAAATTAAAGGTGATTACATTTTTAAAACTCAACCCCTCTTCTTTGTGCATTTTTATTAATTCTTCATACACTCGAATTGGCGATGAACCCGTAGCAAGTCCTAAAACGCACTTTTCCCCTTTACTGTTTTTAGAGCGAATTAAATCGGCTATTTCTTTGGCTACAAGGTAAGAGGCTTTAGAAGATTTTTTAAAAACCACATTATGGATTTTTTCAAATCTACTATACTCATACGTTCCTACCTTGACATACTTAACACTTTGTACTTCGTCAGCGTTTGTTTTCATTGTCTTTACTTTTCTCTGGATGTATTAAAAATACTATTAAATAATAATTTCTACAATTTTAATTTGGTCAGTTTATTAAACACTTTCAAAAATAATTTACATTATTAATATCCCTGCGTTTTTATATGGCTGCAAGATACTATCGTTAGCGTCTATTTCTGTTACCAAGGTATTAATTTCCTCTAAGCCACATACACTATAATTTTGCCTAATGTTTAATTTATTTGAAGTTGCCAAAGCCACTACTTTGTCTGAAGCAGCAATCATGGCTTTTTTTACTAAAGATACTTCATACCCCTCATCGGTCAAACCATTTAATTCATTAATACTACTAACTCCTATAAAACAAATATCTGCCATTACTTGAGAAAGCGATTGCACCACATCGATCCCTACAGTAACCATCGATTTTTTATTGATCTTCCCTCCTATAAAAATAACCTCTACAGTTGGATGATCAGATAATTGCATAGCAATTGGCAAACTATAGGTATATACTGTTGCTTTTAATGTTTCTGGTAGTTGCTTTGCAAACATTAAATTTGTAGTTCCGCCACTTATTATAATTACCATTCCATCTTTCAATAACACTCCAGCTTTTTTAGCTATTGTATCTTTTTTATCCCTATTAAAGATAACCTCTTCATTATAATGATATAGTTTTTGAATAGTCGACACCGCTCCTCCATGCACCTTCATTACCAACCCTTTTTTATCGAGCTCATTTAAATCTCTTCGAATAGTATCCTCAGAAACATTTAGTTTTTGAGCTAAGTAGGTTGAAGTAACATTTCTATTTACCCTAACCTCCTCTATAATAAGATCTTGTCTTTCCTTTTTTTGCATACAAATTATAAATAACACGCTTTATTCATGCAAAAATATACGCATTAAATTAGTTTAAGTCCAAATTTACAGCTATAAATGCATTAAATATGCATTATTTAGCATTTTTTTTGCTTATATGAAAAATAAACTATACATTACTACTCTATTTAAAGGTCATAAAAATGAACAAACACTATTTAACATTCTTATCAGTATTACTTCTGATTATAAATTTTGCTATGGCTCAAGAGCGAACAATTAGCGGAATTGTTATTTCAGAAGACGACAATCAACCGCTTCCAGGAGCTAATGTATTGTTTAAAGGCACTACTATTGGTGCTGTGACGGACTTTGACGGGAAATTCTCTATAACTATTAGTGGAGAAGAGAAAATATTAGTAGTAAGCTACATTGGTTACTCTTCTAAAGAAATTACAATTGCTTTAGATCAAAACACTATTGAAGTGTATTTAAACAGCAACTCAAATGCTTTAGAGGAAGTAGTCGTAATGGGGTCGAGTGTATCACAATCTAGAAAGAAAATTGGGAATGCTATTACCACATTAAAATCTAAAGACATTACCAGTTCTCCCACGCCTAGTGTAACTGCAGCTATTCAAGGAAAAATTCCAGGAGCTCAAATTACACAAAATTCGGGAGATCCAGCTGGTGGATTTTCTATAAGATTAAGAGGTCCGAGTACTATTAGCGGTTCATCAGAACCACTATATGTAATTGATGGGGTAATTACTAGTAACTTAACTACCAATGTTACCAATTTAAATGTAGACGCTGGAGCAGCGCAGCCAGGACAAAACCGAATGGCAGATATCAATCCAAATGACATTGCCAGTATTAATATCTTAAACGGTTCTGCAGCTGCTGCTATTTATGGATCTAGAGCCTCCAATGGTGTTGTTATTATTAATACCAAACAAGGGCTTATGGGGAATGAAGAACCTGAATTTTATTTCAAAACTTCCGTTAATGTAAATACAGTTCGTAAAAAAGTACCTACAAATTTACGTGGCGAACAATTTGAAAGTGGTTTAGGAGAACGTCTTTGGCCAATTTTCGGAAAAGATGAAAATGGCAATCTTACACCCTATCAAAATCTTTCTTCAGAAAAATTTGATGTAACTCGTTACGACTATCAAGATTTAATTTTTGATACAGGCTATGGAACAGATAATTATTTATCAATGAGAGGTGGAGCTCCAAACATTGGTTATAATGCTTCTGTTGGATATACTACAAATCAAGGTATTATAAAAAACACAGACTTTAAAAGGCTCTCTACCCGATTGGGATTTAACCATAAAGTTACCGATTGGCTGTCTTATGATGTAGGCGCTTATTTTGCAAATAGCCAATCTAATGAAAAGCCAGATGGAAATGTGTTTTGGAGTCCAATTAACTCTGTTAATATTTCAAATAATATTTATGATGCTACACGAAGAGATGAAAATGGTAATTTAATGGCCGTAGAACCTACCCGAGTTAATCCGTTATCTATTATTGAAGATTTTGATATTAGTCAAGAAATTAACCGTTTTATTCCAAATTTAAAGGTAGCCATAAAACCCTTTGATTTTTTAACCATCAATCAAACATATGGAGCAGATATGTACACGCAAGTTGGTCATATTTACATTCCTGCCTATCCATATCCTGATGTAAATCCATCCTACTTTGACAAAGGGTATTTGTCCGATACCGAAGCCAAAATATTTAATTGGAATTATGATGCTACGGCTACTTTTGACTTTGATTTTTCTGATGAATTAAGTTCCGAAACTATTATTGGATATAATTTTCAATCAAGTAAATTAACACTAAACGGAACTCAAGGAAGAGATCTTAATGCAAATAATATTCCTACAGTCCCTTTAGAAGACAAACTATCGGAAGATAGGTTAGACATTTTTGGTTTTTTCCTTCAGGAATCCTTGGCTTATAAAGACAGGTATTTTTTAACTGTAGCTGGAAGAGTAGACGGAGCCACCAATTTTGCTCCCGATAATCGCACAAATTTCTATCCAAAAATTTCAGGTTCATACCTATTATCTAACGAACCTTTCTGGGAAAACAGTAATTTAAGTAACATTTTTAACTCTGTAAGACTTCGTTCTTCTTATGGACATGCAGGAAACCTAACTGCAATTTCTCCTTATGAACGTTTTGGAAGCTATTCAAGAAATAATTTTTTCGGCGTACAGAACACCCTAGTACAAGACAGTAGATTAGGAAATTTAGACCTAAAACCAGAGCGTACAAAAGAATTTGAAATTGGTACGGATGTAAATATGTTTAATAACAGAGTTTCTTTCTTATTTACTTATTACAATCAGAATATCTCAGATTTAATTGTAAGACGGGTTTTATCTCCTTCTGAAGGCGGACTAACGCGAACAGAAAATGTAGGAAATATGAAGAATCACGGTTATGAAGCTTACCTAAATGTAAGTCCTATAAAAAATGAAGATTGGCAATGGGATTTAAACTTTAATTTCAGCACTAATAAAAATGAAGTTACCAATACTAGTGGAGGGCCTATTTCTATTGCTACCGTAAGTGGAGCTTTACCACAGGTAAGAGAAGGAGAACCATTAGGTGTTTTTTACGGAACCTATTACGCTCAAAACACAGATGGTAGTTTACTATTAACTCCAGATGGGCTTCCTCAAACAGAAAGAGGGAATATAACTACTGGATTACCTCAACGAGATGCAAACGGACAACCAGTTGGAGATCAATTAAAAAAAGTTATTGGCGACCCCAATGCTGATTATATTCTTGCTTTTGGAACCAATCTTACCTACAAAAAACTCTCTTTTTCCATGCTCTGGGAATCGGTTCAAGGGTTTGATGTTTTTGATGCCGATAAGCGTACTCGTCAAGGAGTTGGGGTAGGTAAAATGGCTGAACAAGAGCTTACTGGAGAATTACCTAGAGGTTATATTGCCTCTATATATCCTATTGAAGAATTCAGAATTGAAGACGGTTCCTTCATCAAACTAAGAGAAATTTCTTTAAGCTATAAACTGGGAAGTCTTGGAAATGCCCTCAATAATGTTCTAATTTCAGTACAAGGTAGAAATCTCTTTTCATTTGATGATTTCTTTAGTTATGACCCTGAAACTAATGCTGGAGGGCAATCAAATCTCCTCCGCTCCGTAAATTTTGGAAATGCACCTATCCCAAGAACGTTTTCCTTATCTGTAAGTGCTAACTTTTAAAATAATGATTATGAAATCTATTAAATATACCTTAATAATATGCAGTTTTATCGTTTTTATATCTTGCGATAAAGAATATTTGGATCCTTATTCTGTATTAGATCCAACGCTCACCTCTAGTGTTGATGAGCAAATAATGCTCCTTAACGGCATGCAACAACAATGGAGCACCAATAGACCCAGTCCCATGTATACTACAGTAACAGCAGCAGGACTAAATACTGGAGAATTGCGATTGCTAAACCCTGGGAATGTTGGAGAAAATGAATTAGTAATTGGAGGCTCTACCGTTTCTGGAGACAATGAAGTTCTAATCAATATGTGGGGGCAAATTATGTTAATTAAAAAAGAAGCTACCACTATTATTGACAATGCAAATACTGCTACAGAAGATTCTCAAATAGCTAATTCCTTAAAAGCATATGCTCTTTTCTACCGCGCTCTTGCTCACGGAACTTTAATTCAGTTTTTTGAAAGTCTACCGCTTTCTATTCAGAAAAACGCCCCATTCAATACACGCACAGAAGTATTAAATAGTGCTTTAACCGATTTATCTACTTCTTTAGAATATATAAATAATGGATTATCTACTTCTGTAACTTCAGAATTGTTTAATTCTATCGACCTTAAAAATTCTGTATACGCCTTAACAGCCAGATATCATTTAATGTTAGGTAATAATATTGATGCCATCTCTGCTGCAAACAATGTTAATCTAAACACGTCATCTACTTGGATTTTTGAAGAAGCAAATCCAAATCCGCTAGCATTTTGGTTCTCATCAAATAATGTAAGTCAGGCAAAAGACAAAAACTTTGGTTTGCCATCTAATTTAGCTCCCAGCACAAACGATGGTCGCATTGATTTTTATGTTGATGGTCAGGAACCTGATTATTTTGTCAAAGGTTTTTTTACTTCGAATACTGATAAAATTCCTGTATATCTTCCAGGTGAAATGTATTTAATACAAGCAGAAGCTTATGCTCGAGAAGATAGATTAGAAGAGGCTACAATAAAACTGAACAAAGTAATAACAAAAACTCCTGCGCAAGATATTTATGGCGTAGCCGCTATGCTTCCTGCATATTCTGGAGAAATGACCAAAGAAGCTATTTTAGATGAAATTTATAAAAACAGAAGAATAGAACTTTATTTAAGTGGCTTATCATTAGAAGATTCCAGAAGATTTAACAGACCTACTACAGAAAGAAACAGAAATTATTATCCTTATCCTAACTCCGAAAGAGATAACAACACCCAAACTCCTCCAAATCCACAAAATTAATTTATGAAATCTTAATAGAAAGAAAAAAATGCCTAACTTAAATTTGATCGTATGAAAACAAATACTGGTTTGGATCGGTTGGTAAATGATACCTCTATCCAATCAAAATATCAAGGAAACGTAGCGCTTTTGTGCCACAATGCTTCTGTTGATGGTAAATTAAATCATGCTGCATTACTATTTAAGAATATTTTTGGCGACAGATTTATAAAACTATTTGGACCACAACACGGATTTTCTACAGATGCGCAGGATAATATGATTGAAACAAATCATTTTATACACCCATATTTCAATATCCCCGTATACTCTCTTTACTCTGAAACTCGAATTCCTACTGATGAAATGTTGGAAAACATCAATTATCTATTTATCGACTTGCAAGATGTTGGATGCAGAATGTATACCTATATATATACTGTAACGCATATATTAAATAAATGCGCAGAAAGAGATATTGAGATTGTTATATTGGATCGTCCCAACCCAATAAATGGGATTGACATTGAAGGAAATATTTTAGATGAAAAATTTTCATCCTTTATAGGTTTACATCCATTACCCGTTAGACATGGACTTACCATTGCAGAAGTTGCTCTTATGCACCAAGAATATTGGGCAAACAAAAAATGTAATCTTTCCATAATTTCCATGAAAAATTGGAATCGTACAATGTACTATAAAGACACTGGACTCTCATGGTTATTGCCGTCTCCAAATTTACCACGGGCTATTAGCACTCTTACATTTCCTACGACTGTACTTTTTGAAGGAACAAAATTAAGTGAAGGGCGCGGCACTACACAATCATTAGAAATTGTTGGAAGCCCAAAAATTGAAGCCTTTGGTTACTATAAAAATCATTTGGAAAAATCTTTCGCTAAATCTGGACTAAAAGGAGTCGTTTTAAGACCTATTACATTTTTACCCACTTTTCAAAAGAATATGAATAGAATATGTGGTGGGTTTCAAATTCATGTTACAGATTCACAAACATTCAAACCATGGAGAACAGGACAATTTCTTATGAAAGAATTTTATCATTATTTAGGAAAAGATTTTGAATGGAAAGAACCTCCTTACGAGTATGATTATAAAAATATGCCTATTGATATTATTAACGGAACCGATAAATTAAGAAAATGGGTAACCACTAATGGCACTATGGAAGATTTAGAAAACTTTGAAAATTTAAAGGAATACAAAACACAAATAGCATCCATTTTACTCTATAAATAATAACACATGAATACCTCTCTTTTCTTTACTATTTTTCTAGTCTATTTTGTAGTTCTAGTTGCCATTTCCTACATAGTCTCTAGAAAATCGGGAGCAGACGCATACTACACTGGAGATAGACAATCTCCTTGGCCATTGGTGGCTTATGGAATGATTGGCGCAGCTATGTCTGGTGTTACCTTTGTTTCGATCCCAGGAATGGTTTCTAACAATTACCTATACTATTTCCAATTTGTTATAGGAAATGTAATTGGCTACAGTTTTATAGTTTTTGTGCTTATTCCAATTTATTATAAGTTTAAATTAATTTCAATTTACACCTATTTATCAACTCGCTTTGGGTTTTATTCATACAAAACTGGCTCTCTACTTTTTATAATCTCACAATCTTTTGGCGCTGCATTACGACTCCTACTAGCCGTTAAAGTACTAGATTATGCTATGTTTGCTCCCATAGGGATTCCTTTCCCAATAACCGTGCTAATTATTTTAATCCTTATTTGGGTTTACACTAATAAATCGGGAATAAAAACAATTGTATGGACAGATACGCTTCAAACTACCTTTTTAATTGTTGCGGCAATCGTTTCTATTTTCGCTATAAAAAATGCATTAAATTTTTCTATTTCAGAAACCATAGACACTGTAACATCACATAAGTATTTTAAGGTTTTTGACTGGGATTCTAAATCTGGAAATAATTTTTTCAAACAAATAGTTTCAGGTATTTTAATTGCTATAGCCATGATGGGACTCGATCAAAATATCATGCAAAAAACGCTCACTTGTAAATCTAAAAGTGAGGCTCAAAAAAACGCATTGGTTTTTAGCTTTATCCTAGCAATTACCCAATTTCTCTTTTTAGGTTTAGGTATTTTACTTTATGTTTTTGCAGAAAACAAAGGCATTACACTCCCTATAAAAGAGGGTACTTTTATTAATACAGATGACCTCTTCCCTAAACTATCATTAAATTATTTTGGAATTGCAGCCGCTATTACTTTTATTTTAGGAATTACTGCCGCCGCTTTTTCTAGTGTTGATTCTGCTTTAACTGCTTTAACAACCTCTTTTACCCACGATTTTTTAAATATAGATAAGAAAACCCCTACAGAAAGAAAAAAAGCTAAAAACTTAACGCTCTTCGGGTTTAACATTATTGTGTTTGCTATTATCATGGCATTTGCTAATAGCACAGGAGACATTATTACCAGTATTTTTAAAGTTGCTGGATATACTTATGGTCCCCTCCTAGGACTCTTTCTCTTTGGAATTTTCAGTAAAGTAAACATTATAGACAAACTCGTGCCATTTATATGCATTATCGCTCCTGTTCTAACCTATATTTTAAATTACGTATTAATATATTATTACAGTTTTGATCTAGGATTTATGAATATTTTTATAAACGCCCTAATCACAATAGTATTCCTAATCTTAATCAAACCAAAACATGAGTCAGCAATTAATCACTGAAAACACTTCAGAATATAACAATTTAGAAAAAATGAGCACTCAAAAATTGCTCATCAATATAAACACAGAAGACAAAACAGTTCCAAATGCTATTGAAAAAGCTCTTCCCGAAATAGAAAAATTGGTAAATGCTGTATATAAAAAAATGAAAAAAGGAGGACGCTTATTCTATCTTGGAGCAGGTACAAGTGGCAGATTAGGAGTTCTTGATGCCTCCGAACTTCCACCAACGTACGGAGTATCCAAAGAATTAGTTATTGCACTTATTGCGGGAGGTGACATGGCATTACGAAATGCAGTTGAAAATGAAGAAGATAATACTGAAAAAGCATGGATAGAAATGCAGGAACATCTCATTTCTGATAAAGATGCTGTAATTGGTATTGCTGCCTCTGGAACTACCCCTTATGTAATTGGAGGTGTGCAAAAAGCCAATGAGAATAATATTACAACTGGTTGTATTACCTGCAATATGAACACCCCATTAGCTGCAAATGTAACTTATCCTGTTGAAGTAATTCTAGGGCCTGAATTTGTTACCGGAAGCACACGGATGAAAGCAGGAACTGCTCAGAAATTAATTTTAAACATGATCTCCACCGCTTTGATGATTAAAATGGGAAAGGTAAAAGACAATAAAATGATCAACATGCAACTTTCCAACAAAAAATTAGTAAAGCGAGGTATTAAAATGCTTATGGAAGATTTAAAAATTGATGAAAAAAAAGCAAAAGCCCTTTTAATGGAGCATCAAAGTGTAAAAAAAGCAATAGCAAACTTTAAAGGGTAGTTATTAGTTATTAGTTATTAGTTATTAGTTAAAAAAAAGCTTTTCTAAAACATCACAACAATATAACTCGATAACTTATTAACTTTTTTACTTTATAACTTTCAACTTAAAAATCTACCATTTAATAATAGCACTTCCCCATGTAAAACCACTTCCAAAGGCTGCTAGTACAACTGTATCTCCTTCTTTAACTTTTCCTTGCTCCCAAGCTTCAGTTAAAGCAATTGGAATAGAAGCTGCGGTTGTATTACCATATTTCATTATATTGTTATACACCTGATCATCGCTTAATTTAAATTTCTGCTGAATAAACTGCGAAATTCTCAAATTTGCTTGATGAGGGACTAACATATCGATATCTGCAGGAGTTAAATTATTTGCTTTCAATCCTTCGTTTATTACCTCACTAAAACGAACCACTGCATTTTTAAACACAAACTGTCCGTTCATATGTGGTAAATAAGAAGTATCATCAGGATTATTATCTTCTATAATATCTGTAACCCAGCGTTTTCCCATCCCTGGAGCAATTAATGCCAATTCCTCAGCATGCTCTCCTTCTGAATGGAGATGTGTGGATAAAATTCCTTTAGAAGTATCTTCTTCTCTACTTAAAACTGCTGCCCCAGCACCATCTCCAAAAATTACAGAAACCCCACGACCGCGAGTTGTCATATCCAAACCTGTAGAATGCACTTCTGACCCTATAACCAAAATGTTTTTATACATTCCAGTTTTAATAAATTGATCGGCTACAGAAATTGCATAAACAAAACCAGAACACTGATTTCTAACATCCAAGGCTCCAACAGTTTTTAAACCCAAGTCTCTTTGTACTAAAACTCCAGGTCCAGGAAAGTAGTAATCTGGACTTAAAGTGGCAAAAACAATAAAATCAATATCATTTTTATCAACCCCAGAACGCTCTATAGCTATTTTAGCAGCTTTCACACCCATAGTTGTTGTAGTGTCTTCCCCCCTAACCACATGACGACGCTCTTGAATACCAGTACGCTCTTGAATCCAAGCATCATTAGTATCCATTATTTTAGATAAATCGTTATTGGTTACTACATTATCAGGTACATAATACCCTAAACCTGTTATTTTTGAATTATACATCTGCAAGACCTTTCTTTAAAATAATATAAAATAATCGTTTTCTTTTGCGACTTTAACAAAATTAAGCATCGCAAGTTACGCATTATTAGTAACTCTTTAAAAAACTGTCTCCTAAAAGTAGTGTAAAAAGCTAGAATGAATCCTAAAAAATGCTCTTAAGGAAAAATTAGAAGTCATTTTACCTCTCTCACTAATCCTAAAGCATAATAAATCTTTAATAAGCCCTTTTAAATTAAGCTATTTACTCTTTTCCATATACATAATCTTGAAGGTAGCTGTATCTATCTGTAAGTTTTCCTTTAAAAGTCATACGTCCTCTTTCTAAAACCCCATCTTTATCATTATTAAAAAAAGCAGGAATTACAGCTGCAATAAAATTCTCTCCAAAGCCATCACTAGCGTCGGCTGGAAGTTCACACGGTAAATTATCTACCGCCATTACTGCAATGGCGTCTGCATCTCTAAAATCGGTTTCAAGTTCCGACTTCGGGTTATACCCATAAATTGGATCGGCTATAGTAGACGACCGAATTGTAGTTGCTACAGGACCATCGATATCACAACTTATATCTGCCACTACTTTTATTTTAAAATCTGTTTTTTTTGCATCCTCACGTGTAAATAAATATGGAGCTCCATCTCCATAAAAATGTCCTGCGATATAGAAATCGGTTACCGCTGCAAATCGCATAAAATTAGACTCATATTCTGATGGATTTTTATAAAAATTTATTATTTCTGAAAAAGCCCCGTCCTTACGTTTGTTGTAATCCAACACATCTATTTGGCAATATACAGCAACATCAAAATTGCTATCCAAATATTCTTTTACTGAAACTTCTTTTACGCCTTTGGCGTCCAACATTTCTTTAGCTCCATTACCTACACGACCGCTTCCAGTAAGCAATATTTTTATTGGTGGAAGAGGAATTCGTTTTAAAGCATCTATTAATGCTTGTTGGTTGGGAAGTGTGGTAGCTTTGGGTAATTCAAATAAATTGTATTTAAGTCCGTATGTTCTAAATCCATTATAAGCCCCTACAATGCCTGCATAACGTCCAAAAGCTACTAACCTTTGTCCGTTGCTATTTGTTATTACTTCATGGTCATATAATTCGATATTTTTTTCTAGAACTGCTTGAAGTAACGCTCTATTATAAGGTTGCTTTTTTATAGTGTGTGAAAAGAAAAAATATTTTTTATTCGGAATTAACGCAGCAATAGGCACTTCTTTTACTCCAAGAAGCACATCACATTGTTCCATATTCTCGGAAATTTTAAAACCTGCACTTTGGTAGTCATTATCCTTGAAAACTCTAATTTCTGATGATTCTACAATAATTTCTGCTGAAGGAAATTGTGTTTTGACAGCTTGACAGGCTTTAGGCGACAAAACTACTCTTCGATCAGGAGGTGTTTTACGTTCTTTGATAATTCCGAACTTCATACTAATTTGGTATAAATTTTGTTCTAATTTACACGGAAGGATGGAAATGTACAAGTTTCTTATGGATTAATACGAGGGCAAACTCACACTTTGTAAAAATCCATTTGAATCCCTCAAAGAGGGTCTTATTACCCAGAGCCTGTACTGAGACCAAAGGACTCTACGTCAAATGAATTAAACTTGTTTTTATTTTCAACGAACTTGAATATTCTTAAAACTGAAAAAATGAATTAGTTTTTCACATAAAAATAGTAGAAATAAGGTTCTAGTTTAGAATTACGTTGATTATTTGTTGGCTCTAATATCAACCCAAATGCTAGTGATTTCGTGCTTTTCATTTCTTTTGCTCGCCCAAAAGAAACGAAACAAAGAAAAAGGCACCTTATCCAATGAATTTTTTTGACAACTGGGTCGAAAAACCGTGCCCGAAACTCTGCGTCGCTGCACTCCTGATCTCAGAGCCTTCGGTCACTATTCTAGGAATAAGGGTTTTAGCTGCGCTAGCCATTAACGCTCTTTTAACTAGAGCCGAATAAAAGTATACGTTTGCCCTATGGATTAATAGAAATTGTATTACATTTGCACCCCGCATTAGGGATAGTAGCGACATCCTTTTTTATAATTGTCCCTTCGACAAGCTCAGGGTGACAATTTCACAACAAGCTCAAGGTGACAATTGTAAAAAAGATATAGCGAATAGCCCGACCCGAGCTTTTTTTTTTGCGAGGGAAATGCCCAAAAAATACATCCTAAAATTGCGGATGTTATAGCGATGAAAATTGCATAAAATAGTTCTTTGAATATGGGGTCGACTGGTTTTGACAGCGAGTCTAATGAAAGTGTAAGCATGCAGAGCGCTGGGATACAGCTCTTTAATCTCATATTTCACATTTTTTTAAATGGCGAGAATAACTACGCTCTTGCTGCCTAATCTGAATTTATAGTAAGATTTTGGCCACGTTCCCGCAAGGCGGGAAGGCGAGATGTCTCTGGGTAGCCCTTGTTGATGGCGACGCGTTATAAGACACCATAAAAGTCAACATAGAAATGGTGTAGCTTCGGCACTGTTTTAAACTTTAAGAAGCTAAGCGTGTAGTGGGCGGTTTTTGGTCAGCTGCACGTCGACAATTGAACAAAAACTAAGCATGTAGAAAGCATTTTGATTGCTTGTTTGGACGGGAGTTCGAATCTCCCCGACTCCACTTTTTGGACGACAATCCATATCATAAACCCTGTAATGAATTGATTTACAGGGTTTTTTATTTTTTATCACTTTATATAATAGCAAATGATACGGCACTAAACGATACCTATATGGATACCCCCTAAGCCTCATCAAAAATAGGTATCGCTAAACCAACAAAACACTTATATTCAGTATTTTACATTTGTTAAAGTATTTTTACTTTATATGCTTTTTAGGTAATTTTAAGTACAAATCGACACCTAAAAATGCATAATAATGAAGACTGATTATCACGTTCACTTTTACATAAGAAAAGAAAAAATTAATAAGACTGGTATGGCACCCATTTACCTGAGACTTGTAGTTCAAGGTAAAAGAGTAGAATACAGCATCTCAAGAAAGGTGAACCCTATGTTCTGGAATCCTACCAGTGAAAAAGTAATGGGCAACAACCGTGAGGCCAAAGAGGTCAATGACCATATGGCCAACCTTCGGCATAAACTCAACAAGGTTCACCAAACCTTTATTGATAATGACATCGAGGTAACAGCCAAGGATCTGATGTACAAATTACGTGGCGGCTCCAGAAGAAAATCAAAACTTCTCCTGGAAGTATTCAAGGAGCACAATGAAAAAATGGACACCTTAGCTGGTAAGGATATAACAGTATCCACAGCAACTAGGTACTGGACCTGCTACCGTCACCTACAATCCTTCATCAAGAGTGAGTATAACGCAACGGACTACCCTTTAAGGAAGATCGACAATCAATTCATCACCAAACTGGAATACTATCTCAAGACCACCCGGAAATGCAACCATAATTCCACACTTAAATACATTAATAATTTTAAAAAAATCATTCGAATTGCCATAGCAAATCAATGGATAGACAGAAATCCTTTCTTTAATTATAAAGTGAAGTTTAAGCCTGTAGAGCGTGAATTTTTAACCGAAAAGGAAATCAATACATTATATGAAAAAGAATTACACTTCGACCGTTTGCGCTTGGTCAGGGACATATTCCTATTCTCATGTTATACAGGTCTGGCCTATTCAGATGTGAAAAAACTTTCACAAGATGACATTATTATTGGCATTGACGGGTATCAATGGATTCGTACTAAACGAACTAAAACAAATACAGTAAGTAGTATCCCTTTACTTCCGGTAGCTCTGGAAATTTTGGATAAATACAAAGAACATCCAGAAGTTAAAAAGGGAAAATATATCCTACCGGTTCTAAGTAACCAAAAGTCAAATGCATTTTTGAAAGAAATAGCCGAGCTGTGTGGAATTAAAAAAAATCTCACCACTCATTTAGCCAGACATACTTTTGCTACTACAGTAACTCTTTCCAATGGTGTTCCTATAGAATCAGTCAGTCGTATGCTTGGCCATAAATCATTACGCACTACACAACATTATGCAAAAATTATAGACCGAAAAATTAGTGATGACATGAGAGTCTTAAGAGAAAAATTAGAAGTGAATGAGAAGGAGGTTTCTAAGAGATCACCATCTATTTAATAAAATATCCAACTCAAATTTAAGCAACAAGATTCAAGGTCATAGAGGCCCAAGGATTTTCAGTCCTTGTATTTATAATCTTAACCAAAGTCTTTACTTATCGATTAATTTAGCTCATATTATCCATAAAAATATATTTTTTTATAATTCATCGAATTGAATTTTTAAATTTAATAAATCAATCTTACTAATTACTTTGGCACATACCCCATGTGAATGAGCTTCAATCCATTTTTTTCCATAATCGCTGGTCAATGTATCAACAATAGCATTTCTATACTTCTCATCAACTCTTATAACATATAAACAGTCACTGATTAATATAGCTCCTTCAGTTATCATAAGCACTCTATCTAAACATCTTTTTCCTACCCGAGATATTACAATGTCTCCTTTTTGCGCACATTTAAATTTTTTCAACAATTCTTTATTTGGCTTACAAGACATAAAAGAAAATGATTGATTCAAATCTGTAGTATGCAAAAATTCATATTTATTATTATCAAGTTGTTTTTTAGAAAACTTTCCCCTAAATACTTGAGCTCCTATCTGACTCAGTTTTATACCTACTACTTTATCTGAATTTAACCATTTATTATAACTAAAATCCATTCTGAAAATTAAGTCTTTCCTATTTACTACATGTTTTTCAATTATTTTCCCTTCAATATCAGACAAGTACAAAGGCACCTCCATTTCTTTAGGCCTGGCTTTTCTTATCACTAATATATGCGTTTTAGCCTCTGTTTTTTTAAAAACGTGGTCAGGAAGCTCAATAACACCTAATATTTGGTGATTATTAATTAAATGCTCTCTAAAAACTCTGAACTGATGAGAAGTTAATAATCCATCTGGTAAAATTATACCAAGTTCACCTCCTTCACGAATAAATGATAAATTTTGAGCTAAAAAAACCAAATCAGAAGTAATCACTTTATAGTGCTCTAATTTGCCTAAATTACTATTCTCTATAATTTTAGCTATTGCTTTTGATTTTTTTACTTTTAAGTAGGGAGGATTGCAAATACCTACATCTATAGTTCCTAATTTAATCTTTATTCTCTTATTAAGTTTTGACGACAATCCATTAATCTTAAATACACTAATATTTGGAAATTCATTCTTTAAATCATCTAGGTTTTTAGAATCAATTTCACCAGCTATGAATTTACTAGTTTTCCATTTTTTTTGTGCTTCCCTTAATAAAGACCCACTTCCAGCTCCAAGCTCAATTATATATTTTGGCTTTTTTATAAGTATTTTTGATACTAATAGACGAGAAATACATTCAGCTGTGTAAAATTGACCTAAACTATTATTCATTTATAAACTCAGTTAAATTATATAATAAGCTTTTTCCTATTCCAACTGTTCTTATTTTTTTGCCATGTGATGGAAAATCATAATATAGTTGTACATCTGGATTATCTACAGCAAACATACTAACCCCCAGTGAGTGTGGCTTTGTTCCAAGTGGTGCAATAGTAATTTCTTCATTAGGGTTATTTAATTTAATTTTTTGTAGAATATTATAAATACCAAAAGGCTCATTTGCGGTTGTTCTTTCTATTAAATCTCTAGATTGTGATTGAATTAATGTCGATTGATTTTTAGAATACACATAATATTGCCAATTTGGATGGAAAGAAGGAAATCCTACAATTGCATATGTTTTTCTTTTCCCTGGGTTTACTTCTCCAAAAGCTTTACTAAATCTAGAGCCTTCAAACCCTAATATTGCAATTAATAATTTATCTTTATTATGATCAGGTATTCTAAGGAATCCTGGGAGAGTATTTGCTTCACAAAACTTTTCTGTTAAATCAAATTTCACATCGATTTCACTTTCATATTTTTTAGAATATTGCTCAGGTTCTGTGTAACAGACAAAAAATTTTTTCGGATTAAAAGACTCTTTCAAAATATTTATCACAAAAAACACCAAAGGATGTTTTAATGAGGTAATATCAATTAAGACTGTTTTATTATCAATTTTAATATTCTCTAAATCCATTCTAAAAGTAGATACTAAATCTTTTCCTTTTATCTTTAAGTCTTCTTCTCTATGTGTAGCTTTAATACCCGTTTCAATAATTGAGTACTTCTCATACTCAACATCATAATTTATTGAATATGCTTTTCCTTTAAAGTTATCATCAAGTAATGAAGGTATTCTCTGAGCTCTTAACTCTCGACTATTACCAAACAGTAATATATCTATATTTTCGACAAATCCATCTTTACTTATCAATGACTTCAGCTCATAGTATCTAGTATACTTTTCTTGCATTTAAATATCAATCCTAAGTTGGTTATTATCATCTTTGGTTATGTTTTTAACATAACTATTGGCAATTGCATAAGCACTCTTTACATCGCCATTAATAAGGGTTTCTAAATTGCTGAAATTAATCTTCAAACTGCGTATACGCCTAGCTGAAATATTGAAGTAAGGAGCATATATATGATTTAGATGATACTCATAAGTATTCGAATCTATAGAGTTATCCTTATCCTTCGTTTCTTCTCTTCGTTGAAGAACCGAGTATAATATTGCATTATTTAAAAAGTCTCTAGTCGACTCTGATAATTTATCATAGTCTGTTGAAAAATGATTTCTTTCAGGTTCACTCAATCTTATATCACGATGTAATTTTTGAAAAATTTGTCCCATCAATAAAGTAAACCTTTTAAGCTTTATACTATAGGGAGTATATGTTTCTATGTCATTAATTTTATATTTAGATATATGATTTGCTGCTGCCGTTTGCTCTTGATAACTAATCTCTCTTGGTTCGGTAAATAAAAAGCCATTACGATATGCATTTTGAAATGCAGCCTCACATAATTCAATGAAATATCTGCTAATCCCCGATGAAACAGATTTAAATGTATTAAAACCAGCATAAATTTTTTCCTTTTTATGCTCTTTGGCTAATAGGAAAATAACCCCCATTTTATTGTTATGTATCCAATCACGATATTTTGATTTTTTTCCTTTATTCAATTTATTTATTTCATCTACCAAAAATTCTGGCTTCTTCCCTCTATCTAATAACACAATATTTAACCTTAATAATAATGGATCATCACAATCGAATAAAGGAGCCATTCTAGAATCAGAAAATCCCACTCTATTTTTTATTCTAATTTTCAAATCCTCAATATCCCTTGTTTTTAAAATACTTGCTATTTCTTTTTTATAATCATAGTTACCTAAATAATATCTAATATCTAAAAGGCGATCATTTTTAAAAGAATTAAGCTCAGCTACTCGTAACAATCTTTTTTCACATATTTTCAAAAGTAGTTCTTCATATTCATCTTCTGATAAATCTTCCATATCAAAGGGTTTAAAATCGTGGGGAGCGCTAATTATCTCTGATTTAGCAAGAGTTTCATGAGTTTTAAGCCCTTCTTTTCTCATACCTACATTAAAAATAACAGGATCAGGGTGTTTAATAAGTGTATTAATTATCCTTTGTTGATATAAAAGCATATTCTCATATTCATCAATAAAAATGTGTATTGATTTATCTTTAAGAATTGGTTGTTTTAGAATACATTTAGCCAAAAGATTTAGCAAATAACCATTTATAATTAATCCTGGTTTGTCATATTCCACAGGATTATTAATAAAAGAAATCAAACGAATTTCTTGAGTTTTCAATCTTTTAAAAAAAGATGGAAAATCAATTATAGAATCATCAGAAAATAATTCACAGACCTCTTCTTTAACATCAAATATTAATTTTTCTTCATTAACTGATTCATTTATATCCAAAATAATTTCAACTAATCTTTTAGTAAGATTTATATTCATATAATGTGCAAAAAGTAAATTCCAATCTTCTTCTTTAATTCCTTTGTGCTGAAAAGCAGGAACGAAATTGGAATCTGCTCTAAAGTGGATACCTATTAATTTTTCTCCTTTTAAAAATTCATTAAATTCAGTTAAATTACTTTGAGATTCTCTCTTCTTATTGAAATAAGAATGATATAAATAAAACATTGTTTTACCAGACCCCCTTCCTCCTTCTAATATCAATGATTTTCTTCGTAGAAGCCCTTCAAATGTATTACTATTTGCGTAAAATTCAAATAATTTATCACCAAGTTGCTCAGCTCTATCTGTGGAAAATGGATTTTCAAATATTGGCATCAGATTCGGTTTTTTTATTTCGGAAAAGATAATTCCATGAGTCGTTATTTTTGTAAAACAATGGTAAAGAGCAATCTGGTATTGAATGGTGTAAAGCTATAGCATAATCTAGGCTTTCATATCCTAGGAAGTCGATATTATTTTTGACACATATATTTTGTAATATTTCTTTACAATAATCCATTTCTTTATCATCAAAATACATCGAATCATTCCCGAAAACTCTAAATCTATTTGAAAGCATTTCACTATAAGTTATTTTCAAATTTGTTTTTCTTCCTGGATCATTATCTAATGCAAAATTATAGTACCCCTCTTCAGTACAGACCAAACAGAAATACTCAATTGACATGTGCTTAAACTTTTCTCCTAATTTATAAAAAAGCATCTCTTCTCCATTAACTTTAACCTTTTTATAATTCCAAAAATCAATTATCTGATTACCACTACCTATAAAATCATCTATTATTATAAGATTATCACATTTCTCAAGATCAATACTATTCAAATTATTAATATCGAGAATATTGGATTCTCGAAAACCAAGAGATACAGTTAAATATCTCAACATAGCTCCTGAACTTTCTGAGGGATTGCCAGTATCTAATTTTATAAAATATAGTCCTTCTAAAAATTTTTTCTTTGCTCTTTTAATTTCACAATTAGAAAGTAGAAAGCCACTATTTTGCTCTATATTATATATATGATTTCTAATTATTTTTTCATTTATGCCATACTTCATCAAGTGAATAATATCTTCTTCTGAGTAGTATACAAATCTATCTAATAGTTTTAAAGCACAATATCTTTCTTCTAAAGTTCTGAAATTTCTAAGCCAATTATTTAGCTCTTTCATGTTTGGTTTTGACCAAAACTTGGACTCTATATAAAAATAGACCTTATCTAAAGCATATGAAATAAATTTATCGATTTTTTCTTCTGAAAGCATATAAAATAAACGTAATGAAATATAAATAACGAGATTTTCTTTAATAATACAAATTACTTTATATATAAATTATTTTTTGACTATAAAAGTTCTTTTGATCCCTTATCATCTTTATTATATTTTTTTTTAGAAGTTGATTTTAGAATATTAAATTCTTTTTCAGTAAAGATATCCATAATTGAATTGTTTTATTTATTAGTATTGATTCCCACAATTATTATAAATTAATGCAGTATTAGCCCCTCGCACTAATTCTTTTATTACCATCTTTTACATTTTCTATTTGGTAGAACTCAATTAGACTAATAATAAGTTCTATTCAAAAAAATTATAATTCTCAAACGTATATAGATCTCTATTATTTAATAACCTACATTTCATATATCTTTTAATTTTAATGGATCAACAATCTCATAATACTCGTTATAGTCTAGAAAACTATAATTTTTCCTTTTAAATATTTCAAATAGTTTAATAGTTTGTTCTAACTTTTCTTTTTGACTTTCACTGAGTTTATCTTTATCAATTGACCTTAAGAATTCATAATAATTGTTCCATCCATTACTAACTAGGCTTTCAAATATTTTCTTATCCTTCGGTTTATCAAGTATTTTTTGTAGTTCACTTTTATCTGCAAAAATTTGAAGAAGTGACTCTGATGTATGATACTTATTAAAATCACTAGGAGCCATATTGCCTGACTCTTCATTAAAATCAAACATCCCGTTATCTAAGTAAAAATCAGGCCTTTGCTTTATATTATCTTGTAAAATTTCATTTACTTCTATAGGCCTTATTTTTTTTTGATCTAATATTATTTTTTCAATAAATGAGTGATATGATCTGCTAATTGAAATATAACTACCATCTTTAATGTTTCTTTTTAATTTAGAGATTAAAATATCTTTAATATGAGGTTTAAAAACCTGGTAGTTTTTATACCCTATATATTCATTTTTTTTATAGAAATTGCTTTCTTGTCTTTTCAAGTTTAAATTTAAATCAGACAATAGTAAGTCTACAAAAGTAGTTTCAAACCTAAGAGTATATTCTTTTATATAATTAATAAAATCAGACTCTTTGCCATCAAAAATATTATTATTTGCTCTGTCCAGAATATCAATCATTAATTGATTTTGGTCAGGATTATAATTGCTAAATAACCCCTCATTAGCAGCATTCAATATATCTTCAAGTATTTCTATCTTACTAACATTAATTTTTCTTAGAAGCTCTCTTAACTCAATAAAAGCTTTAGTAGATACTTGTTTATCTTCTATTAAAGACAACTCCTTCGTCAATGAAACTAGCTCTCCTTTTTCAATAACTTTTTTAAAATCTGAAAGAGTATAATGACCACTTACAATACCATTTCTCAAATAAAAAGGTAACATAAAATGGTTCGTTATACTAGTTCTATTGTTTTTGTAATATTCTTCACCTCTCTCTTTAAATAATATCCACAAAGATGCTAATATTACATAAATGTCTTCATTTTTAAAGCTTTTTGCACATAAAAAACATCTTAACTTTTCAATTTGGTCATCTTTTAGTATCTTAAATTTATCTTCTGAAAGATACATAGAGTTTACTCCTGCATCATTAATGTTTCCGCCAAAATCATCAAGTACATTTTCCAATTTTATAATGAATTCGGCATCTATAAACCTATATTTAAAAGAAAGAAGTTTCAATAAAAGATACTCAGGTATATTTATATTTTCAATTAAGCCTTTATTAACTAAAATAAATTTTATTTCATTTATAAATCTTTTAATATCTCTATCTGTTCTAAGAAAACTATTAAAACTAATTCTTTCAAAACCAATATTCAGTTTTTCAATACAATTAGGTATAGATTCAGATTCGTCTTTTAAGACATGAGATAAATTAGAAAAGCTAATTCTAATTGATTCATTTTTATCATCATATGCATCATGTTTAGGAAAATTTACTTCTAAATATTTAAATAGCTTATCATTAATTTTTAATGGCTCGTGAGGCAATAAGTTAATAATAGTCTGAAATATTTTATCGCTAAAGTATTTCTTCTCTGTACCTAAAATTAACTCTAAATAGTTAACATCATAACCTGAAATAAAGATTACATTATTAAAATTCGACAAAGTTCTAATCAATTTATATGTAGCAAGAATTTCATCCTTTTCTAATCGATCTAAATCATCTAGTAAAATCACTATTTGACGGTCAATTTTTTTTATTGCATTTTTAATGCGATTAAAACGAACTTCTAAAGAACTTTCTTCAACAAATATAGATTTCCCTGCTTCAATAGCTTTCCCTATACCATTTGGAGTAATATGAAGAATCGCATTCACATATTTATCTACCTCATTAGAAATTTCTCCAGAATATGGAGATAAATTATTTGATAATTCGGAGAAAAAATTATCTATTATAGCTTCACTATCCTTATTTCTCCAGATATTATACCAGAATATAATACCTTCTTTATTTTCTTGTTTATATTTATAATAAAAGCGATTGAGAAAAGTAGATTTACCATAGCCCCATGACGCATTTACCCCTATACTAAAAGAGGAATCAGGCATAAAACCATTTAAACGACCTAAAAGATTTTTTAATATTAACTCGTTGTCAATTTCGCCATCATATACTCTATCTTCTATGAAAAAGCATTCTTCTCCCTTACTTTCTTTTAAAGATTTCGACTCTACATCTCTTTTTTTGTATCTATTCAACACTAGAATATGAACAGCAGTAAACATCAATATAAAATCCACATATTTTATATACGTACCGTGCGGTAAAAAAGAAATACTATCGAAAAAAAATCTTTCTAGAAAATATATGACTAATAATAAAACTCCCGCTAAAGTGTATTGCCAACTGAATTTAAACTTATTATCAAATTTAGAAGTATATAAAATGAATATTACAAGACAAAAGAGAATGAGGCCTATCTTAAAGGAAACTGATTCAAAATTTATAATACTTGAAATTGAAATTAAGAATTCAATAATTGTTTGCCTAAATACAAAATAAGTCGCTATGAATATTAAAAATTTTATTACATACGATCTGTTTGTTTCTAGAAATTCATTCATCTTCAAGTCTATTTTTTCACAACCTTCTTCTTTCTAGTTGGCTGTTTTTTATTTTTCACTTGTTTTTTTAACCCCTCAATCTCTTTCAATAAATCTCTTGCATCACCATCTGTAGACAGTTGTTCTAACAACTCCCCCTTAAAAGCCTTATGTAAAATGGATTGTGGCAAAGTATCAACTTTGGATTTAAGGCATTTATATTGCTGCTCAATAACAGCTACTTTGGCAAATAAACTTTCTACACGGTTGACAATTTCCTGTTGTTCATTTATTGAGCTAGGTAAATAGATAAGAAGTCTTTTTACTTCTGTACTATTTATGTTATTTACTCCACTAGTGGAACGTGATGTATCAACAATTTGTTCTCTTAATTTCGTACTTTGAAATAAATAGTTAAGGTAACTTGGTAGTAAATTTTCATTACATCTAAGCCTGATTAAATATCCCGCATAAGAATAACCTAAATGTCTTTTTCTTACTATAGCTGATCTTCCAACGAGATTAACGCTTCCATTTGACCTAATTATTAATATATCATCTTTTTGCAGTGATAATTTCTCCACCTCTTTATCATCTAAACTTGAAAACTTTAAATCCTCATCATTTATTTCTCCATTTTCTATATTTGGAATTCTAAATACTGGAATACCATCAGTTTCATATGAAGATTTTTTTGATGTCCCATATTTAACATCAACCAAATAACCTCCTAATTCAACTTCATTCATTTTAACATCCGTCAACTTCCCAGTAATAGCTTGGGTAAGCACTTGCTGTTTAAAGTTTTTAAGTAAAATGGGTATTTTTTCTAAACGGTTTTTTATGGCTTCGTGTTGCGCAAACAAAGCATCTAACTTGACTACAATACGCTCCTGCTCTGCTCGTGGAGGGAGAGGGAAGTCAATGTCCCATAATATTTTAGGATCAACATGAGGAATACCAGTTCCACGTGTATTAGAATTAATGTAATCAAACTTAGATTGTATGAATCGATATAAAAACTCTTGCTCTATTTTTTTTGGTGTTAATATTGCTATTGTAGAGCCTATAGCGCCATATTTCCCCTTAGCTACCCAACCACTACGTGCACCATCCCAAACAATAGCTATATCATTATCATTAATAACTCTAGAAGATTCTATATCTGCATATCTCCTAATTTCTCCTTTCTCTAAGCCTCTTATATCTAGATATGGAATTGAATTCCTAAATGAGCTTTCATTTAAAATCTTAGGTTTTTTACCCTTTTTATAAAAAACAGCATCCTTCAATTTTAATTTAATCCAATTCTTTGGTAATTCCCTCTCCATCAACTTAATTCTTTTATCATGGCATTTAACTCCTTGGTAATGCTGTTTAATTCTACTAAAGCTTCTTTAGCTATATCAATTGGTTCGCCTAAGTCTTCACCATTGTTAATGCTGTCATCGGCTATTAACCCAAGATCTAAACTATCATTCTTTTTGGTAATTTGTTCACGGGTAATATATTGCCAACGTTCGTTCTTTATCTTTTCTCTTTTTTTATTATCAATGATCCCTTCATAGTCCTTTTCGACCTTATCAAAAGTTATTCCTCCGGTATAGGCGATGATAAAATCTTCAAAAGCTTTTTCGGTAAACGGGGTACGTTTTCCATAGTTAGGTACATTGGTACGCATATCGTAAAACCATACACCTTTGGTATTGTCGGTTTCTGTTTTTCCTCTGGTAAAGAAAAGTACATTTGTTTTTACGCCCGCCGCATAAAATATTCCCGTTGGTAGGCGTAAAATGGTATGTAAATTGCATTTATGCATTAAATCTTTCCGAATGCGTTCACCATCCCCATCTTCAAACAATACATTATCCGGTAAAATCACGGCTGCCCTGGCCTTCCCATTATTCTTTAAGCTTCTGTATATGTGCTGTAAAAAATTAAGCTGTTTGTTACTGGTTGGGTATGTGAAATCATCACGTGTTGGGCGTTCTCCTCCTTTTTTGGTTCCAAAAGGTGGATTTGCCAATACACCATCAAAGTTTTTTAAACTTTTACCAAACTCGGTTAAGGTGTCATTTAAATCTATAGTACTTTCCATGCCATGCAAGCGGGCATTCATCAAAGCCAATCGGTGCGCATCACTTACCAGTTCTACCCCACTAAAGGCTTCTTCTTCCTGAAACTTACGATCTTTGGCGTTTAATTCGTAATAATCATCCGTTTTACTTCGTAAATAATGGTCAGCCGCAATCATAAAGCCAAAAGTTCCGGCTGCTGGATCGTTCCATCGCTCGCCTACTTTAGGCACTACAAGGTCTATCATTACATTAATTAGCGGACGCGGCGTAAAGTATTGTCCGGCTCCGCTCTTTTTCTCGCCGGCATTTTTTTCAAGTAGACTTTCGTAAATGTCTCCCATAACATCGCGATCATTCTGCTCATACCAATCTATCTTATCGATGGCTTGTACCAAGGTGTTAAAATTTACTGGCTTACGAAGACTTGTAGACGCATTGGTGTAAATTTCTTTGATGCTTTCACTAGATGTTTCATTGCTAATTTCAGCTAAAAACTTGCGATAGCGCACAAAAGCCTCGTTATTATCGTGTTCCTCTACAAAGCCACGCCAACGGTATTCTTTAGGAATATGCTCTTCAAAATTTTTGACTTCTGAGAGTTTTAAAAACAATATATATGTTAATTCATTTAAATATTGGTGGTATGTAACACCATCATCCCTCAATACGTTACATAGGTTCCATAATTTGTTTGCAATCTCTTCTGCGCTCATCGTTTATATCTCTTGTTTATTCTTTTAAATTCTGTCCAAACATAAATAAAAATAACTCCAATTGGTCAGGTTTTACTTTTATATCTTCAGCTAATTCATTCATCAATTTTAAATACTTCGGATATTTTTTCGAAGCATTTTCTCTTCTTAATTTTCCTAATTCATTAAGCTCCTCAAACACACCTTCGCTAACTACTCTCATAATACGCTCATCCAAAATAAGCGATGGATGTTCATCGACTTTGGTATTTAAAAAATAGAGAAACTTGGTAATGGTTGAAATTCCTAACCCGTGTATACTCTTTAAGTCGGTTATAAACCTTTCGTGCGAAATATTTTGATTTCTGTATCCGTCTAATATTTCTGAAACCTTACATAAAACCGAGGTATCTAATACCTTTTTAATATTTCCTCCTCTGCCACCATTTGGGTATCCCCACATTAAAGTTTTTATAATGAAAAGTTTTGTATTTGTTGACGCTTCAAACAAATCTTTTCTTGAAATTCTAATCTCACTATTGTCTTCAAATAATTTATAATCACTACATAGTGTTGAATATTTAGACCAATTATTAGCTTTGACAATAAATGCCTGATTTTTATAAGGTAAATTCTCGATCAATGCTGAATAGTCTTTAATACGCATATTTAGGCAGAATATAAATTTTCATTCAACGTAGTGATAATTTCATCCAATCTATTTTCAAATATTTTATTGAGTCGTTGGTATCCACCATCCCTGTTGAAAGGTTCTTGATTTAAATCGGGTATTTGTAAGATAGTTTCTTTGAGTAATTGATACTCAAAACGCTCAATCCATTTTAATTGAATTTTATTCCAGCCTTTCAGTTTTCTAATTTTATCAACTGCATTTATAATACGGTCTTCATGGCTTACTAAATCGGTATCTAGAGCCATCGTTCTAATAAAAGAAATAATATCGGCAGCTACATCTTCATTTTTCCATTGTTTCCAGGCTGTATTCAAGCCAATGTCGGTATATCCTTCTTGGTCTAATAACAATTTAAGTTCTTTTAATGAAGCTCTATCCAATTCAGAAGGACGGGTGCAAAGCATATTGATGGCTGCAATTTTATTTCTGTTTTCTTGTATGAAATTTTTAAACCCTTCGATATAATCTTCCGGTTTTTCAGCTTTCCCATACCCTCGCTCAATTCCAATCAGTTTATCATCATGATCGGACACCAATTGCTTTTTTGGTCTATACACTTTTTTATCCAAAAACTTCCATAAGCTAGCATAATCTGCCACTACTTTATGTACCTCTTCGCTAGAAACCTCTTTTAAACGCTCTATCAATGTTTCAGGACTTTCACCATTTGCTAAATATATAAACTCTTCCTGACGTTCTTCTTCTATATTTTTTTTCTTCCGCTGCAATTTTGCGATAATTTGCTGCAATTGTTTTTCAGCTCGCTCAGGAGTATCAATAAAATCTAATTCTTCTACGAGTCTTTGAAATGAAATACTCGGGTTTGAAACTGTTTGCATTTGTGTATAATCTTCCAAAGCTTCATATACTTTTACTGCATCGTAAATTCTAAAATATTCTTTGCCAATATCATCGCATTTTCTGGTTGCTCGCCCCAACATCTGTTCAAATAAAATTCTAGAACGAACCCTTCGTAGAAAAACTAAATTGGTAATTTGCGGAACATCAATACCTGTAGTTAATAAATCAACCGTTACGGCTATAGTTGGATACTTTTCATTCTTTAACCTTTTGGTTAAACCAGTTGGATCGTATGCACTACCTGTAATTTTTTCAATCGCTCCCTGCTCAATATCACAACCTATATTTGCAAATTCTTCACGTAAAATGTCAACAATCATATCTGCATGGCTATCGCGTACAGCAAAAATGAGTGTTTTCTCCTCACTTTCAGGATCCAGTTCTTGCACCAATTGTTTAATGACTTCACGATTAAATGACTCTGTAATAACAAGTTTATTAAACTGTTCTATCTCAATAAGTAATTCATCTTCAAGTTCCGCTAATTCCTCCAACGAATTAGTTTCAGGGTTATAAACAGTCGGTTTTTCTCCTTTTTGCCAAACAATTCCTTCTTCACTTAGCTTGGTTTTTATTAAATAAGGAGGCTCATGATCTGTCAAATAGCCATCAATAACAGCTTCCCGATAAGAATAACTGTGCGTTGGCTTTCCAAATATTTCTGTTGTATGTAAAGCTGGTGTAGCGGTAAGGCCTATTATATAAGCATCAAAATACTCAATTACACGCTTATACTGACTCACATAATCTTTTTCATCCTTAAAATGTAAATCGCCTTCATCTATTTCCTTATCTAGATTATATCCACGATGTGCTTCATCTATAATAATACAATCATACGTATCAATAGGAAGGGGCTCTTCAGAATAAAATAATCGTTTTACCATACTTTGTACTGTGGCAAAATGCAAACGTGTGTCTGAATCCGGTTGAACAACCGTGGTATCTTCCATTTGATAAATCCCCGCAAAGGTCTGAAGGTTTTCAACTTTATTATCTTGAAATCCATCTTTAGCTTGTCCTGCCAATAAGGTTCTATCGGTTAAAAATAATATTCTTTTAAAGCGATCTGATTTTATAAGTCGATAAGTAAGTCCTAAAACTGTTCTGGTTTTACCCGTCCCAGTCGCCATTACCAATAATGAGCGTTTCTCATTAGGGTGCTGACGTATCTTTTTCTCAATAGCTTTTATAGCATCTATTTGATAATACCTTAAACTTAAGCCATTTTTATTTTGCAAATATTCATAACCACTTTCTTCTAAACGCTCATCTGCAATAGCAGTGTCACGTTGATATAATTCGAATAAACCTTGCGGAGAATACCATCCGTGCAAAGCTTTAGGATGATTCCTTTTATTTCTGATATCTAAAAACCAAATACCACTTTTCGTCTTTAATTGCTCTAAATACGATCTCCCATTTGTGGAAAATAAAAAAGGAACTTTGTACCCATGCCATTCTCCTATTAATTTTGATGAACCTAGCATAGTCACTTTCTCGGCATATATTTTTGACTGCTGTAAATCTGTAGATATGTCTGTCGCATATTTTTTAGCCTCCACAATACCATATAGTTCTGTGCCCATAAATAGCGCATAATCTGCCCATTTTCCTTCGCATGGCCATTCAGCTATCGCTTTGTTCTTTCCTTTTTCGGGTAAAGACTTATTTTTCTTAAAATTTATTTCTTCGGTATCACATTCCCATCCTACACTTCGCAATTGCTCATCTATGAGTGCTCTTGTTTCCGCCTCCGACTTGTCAATATTTCGAGCATTTTTAAAAGATCGCTCTTTACGCTCTTCTATAATCTGTGTTGAGGCATTCAGGGCAGAAATTTTAGATTCATAATCAATCACTTGTTGAGATAGCTTTTCTAACTGTTGTGTTAACTCTTCAACCGATTTTTGCTCCTCCGTTTCTGGTAACTCATAAGTTTCATTCTCTAGATAATCACTCTCATAGGTTTCAAAAAACCATTTTGACAATTGATAGCACTTCTTTAGTATAAATAACGCCTCTTTATAGGATCCTGATCCACTATGGGAAGCCTTATTTCCCGATTTACGAATAACATGCATTAAATCTGCAACAGGATCCGGTATAGAATTCGTGTATTTAAGCTGATTTATACGTTCTACCTGCTTTCCATTGAAAAAACCTAATTTTTCAAAATTCCATATCAATTGAGATGTCTTTTCAGAAAACAGACGTGCTTTTGCTAATGCAGAGCTAGGATCCACATGAATAAGCTTTTCTGTAAGCTCAGCAATAGAAAATAACTCTGGATATTCAGATTGTAAGAATTTAAACTTTGAATGATCCATTATTTGGTATTATAAAGGGAGTCTAAATATAGGATAATACTCCTACATTCACAATAATCATTATTCTTTTGATTGCTTCTCTTTGTATTTTATTTGATAATTTATTTCAATTAAATAATGAAACAAACAACAGATAGTCTATAACAATATCGAGAGAAGCGCTATACAATTTAATATCATTTACTTCCCGTAACACCGCAAAAATATATAGCTATTCAAATAATGATCCCCGAAAATTAAGAGCTTTAAGCTCAAGCATTTTCTTCTTCAGCTACTCTTTTTCTTTATATAAAGATTAAATCATAATATAATGCTTACCTAAAATTAGAATCCTAAGTCCATCTTATCGGAATTCCTTTATTGCATTTAGTTTCACTTCCTGATAATTCCCGGTTCTTCAAAATTAGGTTTTAATCTCCTATATCCCGTAGCTGTTACTCTTTTATTTGACCGCAAAACACCAACATTTTGGAGTTGAGCGGACTGCATAATCAGGCTCCTATGTCGCTCTTTTTATAAGTCCTTGTCAATCCAAGATATTGAAATCGTGTCAGCATCAAAAAAAGATAACAGCTATACGGCACTATGGGAAGTAAATCAAAACCAGTTTATCATGAAATCACCAGTAAAATATCAATTCGGAAGTGAAACTAAAAAAAATCAAAAAAGAAAAACGCTGCCGGATATAATAAGTAAATCAATGTTTAATTTTTTAAATCTTTTAATTATGAGTACTCTAAAAAATCAAGTACAGTTAATCGGAAATGTAGGACAGGAGCCACAGGTAACCGTTTTGGAAAACGGAAAAAAAGTAGCCAGAATTTCACTAGCTACCAATGAGAACTACAAAAACTCCAAGGGAGAGAAACAGACCAATACCGACTGGCATCAACTCGTTGCCTGGGGTAAAGTAGCTTCCCTAATCGAAGACTATGTATTTACAGGTAAAGAGATTGCCGTTCAAGGAAAACTGTCCTCACGTTCCTACGAGGATAAAGAAGGCGTAAAACGCTATGTAACCGAGGTCATCGTCTCAGAGATTCTATTTCTTGGAGGAAACCAAGCAAGTTAAAAAAGAATACAGCAGGTCGGGGGACCTGCTGTATTTAACTATTTCGGATCAATTTAAAATTGAATAGTTATGTTAAACAAAGTTAATGAAATTCAACTCTCGTATAAAGAAAGTTTTTTGACAAGTCATCAAACACATATTAAATGTAGTAAGGATGCAGCCGACCTTTTATATCAATCTTTTGATAAACACACAATAGCTATGAATGAAACCTTTAAAGTATTGCTTCTCAATCATGCCAATGCTGTTAAGGGAATTTATACCCATTCCACAGGCGGAATTACCGGAACTCTGGTAGACATTCGAATTATTTTTGCCGTAGTACTAAAAAGCCTATCAACGTCAATTATTTTATGTCATAATCATCCAAGTAGCAACCTAAAAGCGAGTACACTGGATAAGGAGCTCACAAGAAAAATTGTAAAAGCAGCTTCATATATGGATGTCAAAATTCTTGATCATATTATTTTAAGTCCCGCGGGAAACTATCTCAGTTTTGCCGATGAAGCCTTAATTTAATTTTATTTATGTTTATATAAGTAGTTTTGGGTATTTCAATTTATCAAGAAATACCCTATTTTTATATAGTAATATTCCCATCCCTTTTTTGACTTTCACTGATGGGATCAATTTATAAATAATTTAATTTTCAAGGTTTGATTCTTACCGTGATTTGTCTTGTTATAGGCAAAGTGTCGGTTAAGATAAATCCGGTCTTTTGTTTTTTAACCAGAGACTGGGCGGTTGTTTTTTTATCCCTACGGGATAAAAGGAATAGCAAGAGGGCAATGCGCTAAAGCGTCATTGCAATTTCATTTATTTTTTAAATTATTGAAAATCATATATTTATATAATTACAGATAATTTATAATCAGGGAAATACCTTGATTTTTTATGAAAAAACACACGCAGCCCCTGTAAACAGTAAACTTTTTTATGAAAAAATGGATAAGGAATTTGAAAAAGAAGGATATGCCGGACTGAGAATCAAAAAATCAGTCGCCCGAAAGTTCCGGAAGTATTGTAAAATACTCTCCAAGTCACAATCTATGACTTTATTGCTTATGCTACAGTTTTTTGAAAGTAGTGGCCTTTCCCCGGAAGAATCCATCGGTCCCAATGCCTATACCTTAGAGAGTCTAATTAAAAGGCGTATCCATGGAGTGATCTCCATTATAAAGGATATGGAAAAACACCAGACCAAGCCCACCGTAGCCATGCTTCAAAACCTCTTTGAACAGGCGGAAAGTACTTCCGAAAAAAAGTCGGGAAACACTAAGAAAAGTTGGAAGGAAAAAAATTTGAAACCGGGGCATGTGAGCAGCCATAATATTCCTAAACGGTTAGAACTGGAAGAAGCTAAAGAACAGATATCCCTATATCGGAATAAACATGCCAAAGCAACACAAGAATTGTCAGATACCAGAAAGGAAGTTTCACGTTTTCTCGAAAAAGTAAAACCCATTCGGAGCAATTTCGGGAAACCCTACCTGCGTATCGACCTTCCTCTAGAAAGTCTGGAACATCTTAAACGAAAACTAAACTTAAATGAATAATCATGTACGTCACCATCACACCACAAAATATGAGCGACACCTATAATGTAAGTGTTACTAATTTCGTAGAGTATTTGGAAAAAGAAAACGAAGGGAAATCGCCGGAAGAAATGGAACATTTCTTTAACCAGCATGAGGATACGGTTGACCGGGATCATGTCATTAAAGATATCGACGGAAATACGGCTAAGCTTAGGAAAACTGAACCTCGCTTCTACTCCATTACCATCAACCCCAGTAAACGGGAGCTCCAACATCTCAAACAAGGCGACCTCAACCTGAAGGCCTATACCCGGGAAGTTATGAAAGGCTATACCCAATCCTTTAACAGGGGTAAGGAGGTTTCAGTGGACGATATTAAGTATTATGCAAAAATAGAACACCGACGCTCCTACAAGGGCTTTGATCAAGAAATCAAGGAAAATGCTCCCTATAGCAAAAAAATAGCCAGACTCAAAAACAATATCCGGAAAGTAGAACGTGGGGAAATAAAAGGCAACGTCAAAAAAATGGAAAAAGAGATCGACCAGCTCTTACGGGAGATCCCTCATAAAGTTGATGGCAAACCCATTGCACAGGGTATGCAAAAGCCGGGGATGCAAACCCACGTCCATATTGTCATAAGCCGCAGGGACGCCTCCAACACCTTTAGCCTGTCCCCGGGAAGCAGATATAAAGCCTCACAGGTGGAGTTGAACGGAAAGACCGTAAAACGGGGCTTTGACAGGGACAGCTTTTTTATAAATACCGAAAAAACCTTTGACCGAATGACCGGGTACCAGCGCAACTTTGCCGAATACTACCAGACAAGAAAACTAATGGTAACTGACCCCAAAAAGTATTTTAAATTACTGCTGAAAACCCCGAAGAAGGAACGGAAAACTGCCATATCCATTCTTAGGGAATCCGGCATAAGGATACCCGGGCTCAACATTCCCGTTACAAAAACCCAAATGGCTCTAAAAACCATCAAGTCGTTGAGAAAGATCATCGATATCACCAAGGAGTCCAGCCAGGGCTACTAATTAAAATTCCTATTTCCATGTATTGCTACCTGTATATTACTTTAAGTCTTGTGTTATTGTTTTTGACAGGCGTACGGTTTTTGGGAGTGCACCGGAGTTTTATCTTTTCCCTGATCGTTCCCCTGCTTTCCTGTTTGATCTGGGTATGGCATCTTCTTCCCGGCAGAGCCTGGATGCAAGTATTCCTGTATATTGAAGTGCCGGCTCTTTTATGTGTAGGTATACTCTATGTACGCATTCTGTACGTCATCCGTCCGATACCCAATAAAAAATACAGGGTGAAACTGTATTTAAAAAACGGGAGCCTTGTTTTGGATAATATCCGGCGGGGTATATCCATTATTGGGGCAGCTGGGAGCGGCAAAACAGAAAGCGTGGTCTTCAACCTCCTGCAACACTTAGGAAAACATTCCTTTTGTGGCGTCATGCATGATTACAAACATTTTGAGCTGACAGAAATTGCCTATCCTTTATTTCAGCAAGCAGGCATTCCTTTCTATATCATTTCTCCAGATAAAATCTATCACCGGGTCAACCCCATTGCACCCCGCTACTTGGAACACGAAGAATCCGTCAATGAAGTCTCTAGAGTACTTCTGGAAAACCTGCTGGAAATGAAAGAATCTGGTGCCACCGGAACTTCCCGTTTTTTTAATGATGCCGTGGAAGGACTTATCGCAGGGATGATCTGGAAACTGAAAGAAGATTATCCTCAGTATTGCACCTTACCGCATATGATGGCGTTATATCAGTTATTGGACACCGACAGCCTTATCAATTTTTTGGTTTCCAACCGGACCGCCAAAGCCATGGCCGATGCCTTTATCAGCGGCAGGGATTCCGAACGTCAAACAGCCGGGGTGAAAAGTACATTGGCCAATGCCTTTAAAAAGATTTCAACCAAGCGACTCTTTGCCCTACTCTCCGTAGATGAAGTGCCCCTAGATGTCAATAATCCGGATAACCCAGCGGTAGTGTCTCTGGTCAACAATCCCCTTTTTGAAACTTCATATTCACCCATACTGGCCACCATCCTCCATACCATGACCAACCAGATGAGCGTCCGGCACCGCCGATCTTCTTTTCTGCTTATGGAAGAAGCCCCTACCATCCGGCTGCTCAACATGCACCGTATACCGGCAAGTTTGCGTAGTTATGATATAGCAACCCTATATGTACTACAGGATAAGATACAGAATGACCTGCTCTATGGAGACAAAGCAAGCAAAGCCATCCTAAGTAATCTTTCCTACCAGTTTTTCGGAAAGGCCAATGATCCGGATACAGCCAAATATTATGAACAGTTTTTTGAAATTGTGAAAATGAAAACCACCAGTATCAGTAAAGGGGAATGGATGAACCCACGTACAAGGATAACTAGAAGTGAAAAGGAAGTGGCTAAAATACGGGCGGATCGTTTTTTCCGTTTAAAACCAGGAGAATTTGTAGCCTTTGCTGATGGTAGGGAGAAACGAGTACGATTTAAAAAACACCTAATTGAAAAATTCCTGCCTCCATTTTCTGGAATAACCGTCGATGTAGATGCTGAATTTTTGAGGATTCATGGGGAGGTTAGGAAAATTTTCACACACCATACGGGATAGGTTTTTTAAAAAAATGTTTAAAAAGTATATCTCATTTTAAATATACTCAAGGGTAATTTGCTACCGATATTCCCTTCGAATCTTTTCTAATCTGTTATCACAAAAATATAAGCATATGGAATAACGCCCTATTTGGACATCCTTCTTGATCTCAGGAAAGGAAAATTCCCATTGGGTATATTTCGCCATCTCAGGGTCATATTCTTTTTCCAGGTTTTTCTCTGATAAAACAATAGGCATATTAGTTCTTCCTAACCTGTTTGGAATTTCCCCCAACTTTTCCGACGCCAGATTAACCTGATCTCCGAGGTTTATGGAAGTCTCTGGTAATTCTTCCGGCCAATTTTTCAAAATATCCGCTTTCAACCTTAAATGCCCGGGAACAAAAGGCATAGGAACTTCTCCTGTTTCATCTTCAAACCATTCCTCTAAAACGAACAGTGGATCCCTCCATCTGGTGATATCAGTAACTTTTCCATTCTTAAACTTAATATAAATACTATCCGTATCATATCTTGGCCTCAGTATGGTTACCGCATTATATAATGACAAATTACCTCCTATACTTGCCAAATGCTCCTCCGATTTACCCACCAAGGCAATATCATCAAAACCTTTCTTCTTTCCTAATTCCTGAATCTGATCATACACTTCTACAGGCGAACTTCCGATTTTCAAATTCCATTGCCCTCCTTTGATTATATCTGTTACACCAAAGGTTTCTTTTTGATCAAAACAAGAGACTAAGCCTATAAAAGAAATACAAAGTAATATTATTTTTTTCATCACTACATTTTTAGACCATAGCCTGAATCTGTATAACACTGTTTTTCAATATACTAAAAAAATAAACAAAATAGCGTAGCTTAAATTTTTTTAAATGTACTTTAATGCTTTTTCTATAAATTTCTTTTTGGAAATTATTTTATTTTCAGAAAGGTAATACAATTCGTCTTCTTCTAGTCCTTTTAGGTTATCAATGAATATAGGAGACCGCATCTTGTCGATAAAAGCTCTCCAAGTCTGTATTTTTAACTTTGGTTCAATGATTGTCTCCTCTATCGGGTGAACCTCAATTTTTATAAGCCCCTTAAAGAGTTTTAGTCCAACTCGACCATATAAACTTTCATAAATATAAACTATATGGTTTTTGTATATTTCTTTAACTTGCTCAATATCAAACTCTCCTTCTGCATATTTAAAAGTTAGAGTATTCTCTTTAGTTTCTGTTTGCTTTTTATCCAAATTTTGAAAACTTATTAGTTTATCCTTTAATATTCTTCTACTGCTGTAATTTTCTACTGTCGTCAATGACCTTGGGATTGATATGGACACCGATATATTACTGATAGCCTCTTCTTTTTCTATGGTTGTACTTTCAGCCAAACTGTTGCCATTTAAAACCCATATTAATTTTCTATCGTTTTTATTGTAAAATGTTTCCCTACGTTCTACTTCACGAATCTTTATAGATGAATTTTGAAATTCAATTACAAGTTCATTATTTAATAAAATGTCTGCCCTATGTGAGATATTATTTTCAGTAATAGTAACTTCTCTATTTTCTTCAGGAAATAGATTTTGCCAATTTAGATGCCATTCCGTGATGGGTTCATACCAACTGTCACAATCGCTTTCTCTTTTTACTAGATGTGCCCAATGATCTATTCTAGTACTATAAATTTTTCCAACCACTTCACTTTTGCACACTAGACATAATGCCCTTTCTCCAGACACTTGAGGCTCTACTTTTCTATTTTTCTTTATAGCATATCTCATCTTTTTTAAATATTATACGTAGAATAAACTGGCCTTAAAAAATTCATTCCATTCTCAGCGTTTATTAAACAGATTCTATCTGCTATTTCCTTTAATTCTCTCTCATATAAAACATTTACCATTTGCAGCAGTAAGGTTCTGGACAAATAAGCCACATTATAATTGCACATGCTTATTAATATCTTCCCAACTTCTTTAGGAGTATCATTAATATGAATATTCAGAGCTTTCATCAACAATAATTGATCACGATTCGATATGTACTGTACTGAATTCAATAACATCTTAAAAACAACACCATCAATACTATTTACATTTTTAAGCCATAAACAACAACCTGAAAGTATTTCCTTATCGATGTTCTCATTAGCAAGGACAATAGCTTTGTCAAACAGTGCCTTCCACAAGGCTTGGACTTTATTTTTCTCTTCTATCTTACGAATAGAATTCCCTGCCAAAAAGCGTTGTATTGGATGATAAATATACACCTGCTCCGACTCTATTAATTTTTGAATTATCTCACTTTCCAATTCAAATCCATCAATCCCAAGTAAAAAGGCAGTACAAATATGATTTAAAATATAGTTTAGTTTGTTATCGAGTAAGATGTTTTCATTAAACGCATTATTTAAATGGTCATATTTTAAAAAAAGTTTACTTAAATTGGAGTTCAAGCGATTATTAACAAAATAACCCTGCATAGCAGCACTCCAATTAGATTTATTCTTTAACGGAAATACAATATTAAAATTCTCTAATAACCACGGTTCATCCAAGTATTGAATAGTTGGTAGAAATTGCCCCAAAACAAAAAACAATAAGGAATTCTCCTGTCCCTCAAGGATCTGTTTTGAAATCCATAATTTAATGTCTGAATCCCAACGATTGTCTTCTTTATTTTCGAGACGAGCATATCTTAGAGAATATTGCATTAAAGCCATATAACACCTACCCTTAGTGCTATTTAAAACGGTCGTACTTAAATCCTTAAAGTCATGCACTTTGATGACATCCTTTTCTAAAAAGGTAAATAGAATTTCTTTTATTGCCGGAAGTTGTTCACGATCTAAAGCATGGTCATCATCCTTTAGCCCATCTATTAGAAAAGACAATACATTGGAGACGAACATTGAGCGATATGAATCATCTTTTTTTTCCGGAACCCAAAAGTTATCTCTGGTAACTATTACTCTAATAGTATTCAACACCTGCTCCCATCGATAATTAGCTATGTCTTTTTCCCATAGTTGAGAAATCCCACAAATCCAACTATATTGAACTGGAGCTGGTGCAGCAACTATAGGGTTATTCTCTACATTGAATTTATCCGGATTATCAATAATCACTTGTTTTAATTCATTAACTAAACCTTGCACATCAGGACCAAAAAAATCTCTCTCTTTGCTTTGGAAATCGCTACAATATGAAATAATCTCTTCTATACTCATACAAGCCAATTCATCATACCCGATTGGTGACTCATTTCCAAATTTAGTTTCAGTCCAAGAATCAATCCCTGGATGATCAAATGTTATCGGGTTTATGGCATGAAACTCTTCCCATTTTTTAATCACAACTTCATTTTCCGTAGACAACAATGCAGTAAGCCATTCTTTCTTACACCCAATGACGTGTTTACTTATCGCATCAGGATCATTTTTTAAACTCTCATGTATATAATAATCACAGGTTTCTATCCAATTCAAAACTTTGTGAATTTCTTCCTCTGTGAATTCAGGCACTCTTCTTTTTAGTAATTCATAGAGCTCATGCTTACATGAAGGTAAATCCAATGGATTACCATCAAAACCCCAAAATAGGTCTTGAAATTCTTCATATCTCATACGAATAGTATGAACAGCTAATCTTTTATAAATAGGATGTTCTTCTTTGAAGAATTTTATCAATTCATCCCTAATTTCATTTAATTCAATTCTTTCCAGGCAATCTCTAATCAAATATATCAGTTGACATTCATATTCGTTAGGGTTCCAGGTTTGTGTATGATTTTCAATGGCTGGAATATCCGAAGTACTAAAGGTATATTCAGTCTGTTGGAGAACCTCGTGTATTTTATCTAATGCAAATTGTAATAGATCAATATTCAATACAGCAATTAGACTTTCTTTATATTGCAGGAGTATTCTTTCAAATTCATGTTCACCAAAAATGGATTCAACCTTATAAGAATATTCATCCTCAATATAAAATTCAAACAACAAATTCAACCCTTTAAAAAGCAAGTCTTTATCCCTATAAGCAATTAATTGTTGCACAAATTCATTAAAATAAAATCGTATCCCATTGAAATTATTACTGTACAACATGGTACGGATATATTCAAAATGCTTGTTTTCAAGGTAGTTTCCTGGGATATCACAAATCAACTTAAAAACTGCATAATCCGTATGATAATTATCTACCCGACTTCCATCATCATTTCTATACTGCATAATATCATCAATAATACCTAAAATCATCCTAGTAGACTCCTCATCAACATTTTGCTTATTATATTGAGCCACTTTCTGAAGGTAAGCCAAAACAGGCCAAAAAGGAGTTATAAATGCACCTGGGGTATCTTCTACTTCTACTGGGTTAGGATTATCACCTCCGTAGAAGTACCCTTTCTCTTCTAAAAATGGCAACCATTGTGGAGAGCTTAAATGGTTAAAGAAATATACATATCTAGATTCAAACTTAATGATATTAGGTAAAGTCCTCATAACTTCTTCTGTTGGCTCTTGCAATTTTATAATCAAGTCCAAACGATCTGCAATAGCAAAATAATTACCGAGTAACTTTAATAAAATACTTTCAAATTCATTCCATATCCGTATAATATCTTTTGGATTTCTGGGTTGATTGTAGTCATTACTTCTATGTGCGTATTTGGCCAACCAAATAGCAACTTTAATGTATTGTTTAGATAAAGGATGATCTATAGGATAACCGAAAGCAACTAATATTGATGAAATGTGTCCTTTACTTTGTTTAAATTTTTCAAATGATGTATCCTTTAAATATTCATAATCTTGGTAGTCATTTTTGATTTCATCAAATAACCTTTGAAGATCCTGAGTGTCTATTTTTTTTTGAAGCTCTTTTTGTGATTTCTTATTACCAAAAATATCTCTTAAACCACTTTCAACTTCTCTTAGGATATGAGCTAATAAATAAGATTTAGATTTTAAATCAGAATTTAATATAAAAATGCCATCCAAAAATAATTCTGCAATTTCAGGTCTAATGATATTAAGACCATCATAAATCTGTGTTTGTATATCGGTTAATTCAATCTGCTGTAGAGGTAATGTTTCCTTCTCCGTTTCAGTATTATTTATCTGTTCCATGGTCTATTTTAATGACAAACACTAAATATAAGAATATTGCAAACAGAAAGTTTACGGAAATACGTAACATAATGTATTAAAAATTATTCACTAACCACCATTTGTAGTCTCCTGAAATCTGCAAAAGGCATATAGTGTAAAATAAATGAGATGTTAATCATCAAATAAATGATTTCGTTTTTTGTACTTCAATATCTATTAATTTCAAATGTTTTAAACTTTCCTTATCGTCCCAAAATAATACCATTGAAGAATTATTTTCATTTCTTGAAGAAGGATATACAAGACCATCCACTTTATATTTGCGATTCTTATTAAAGGGATACCTAAAATATTCCGTTACCACTTGAGTGGGAACATATTCAATATGCTCTATATTGTCTTTTTCAATTCTCTTAGAAAAATCTCTAACTAGATTGTGCAAAAATTGAATTAAAAAGCGGTAACTGAACTTTTTTGAATCAAAGATATCTGGATATTTTGGAAGATTTGTAAAATCAATAACCTTGATATCTTTAGCTATTTTTAATTTAGCAATAGTTAGGGAATCCTTTTCTTCATTATTTTCGTCTATAACTTCTTTAACAGATGTTCTTGAATCAAATGTAGCATAAAGCATAGATATTCCTGCCGGACTAAATCTATTCGAAAATTTGCAATTTTCCTGTGGAGGAGCTGTAAAATCTTCTAATCTCTCGAGAGAGATATTAGATTTATGCTGCCTACATCTATATATTAGAGAGTCCTTGGATATGTTTTTAATTAGATTTGATTTCCTAATGCATTTGCCAACCTCTTTTAAAATGATGTATGGATTCACACTATCTCCATCATATGTTTGATATGGTTCAAATAAATACCTTGACCGAAACATAATCATATTCTTAAACTGCCCCCAATGATACATGAGTTCTTCATTTGGAGTAGGATAATAATTGTCTGGTTGACTCCAAGCAATTTCCTGAATTCCACTAATAATATCTTCTGTCAATTCAAACGGTTCTGCCTTTAAACCAATTCTATCTTGAATTAATTCATCTGCATTAAAGGTTTCTCCAAGATACCCTCCTCTTTTACCATCATAACTCATAAAATTAACAGCATCAGTATAACATAATGTAATTCTTTCCATCATAAATTCTAACAACTTCTCCAAATGTATCACCTTAACTTTCTTTCGACAATAATCACAATAACCATATTCATAATTTTCCTTTATAAACCGTTTAACAAATCGATTATCAATATGTTTTGCACAAACATTCTTATTAGGAACATTTCCTATGTACAAGGATTCTAAATCTAACATCCTATTTTTTACTCTTCCCATCTATTATAATTTTTTAAGCAATATCGGAATGGTTCATTCCGTATTGACATTAATATTAAATATACAATAAATCACATATTAGGATGATTCAGCTTTTTATCAAAACCCTACCCTTAAACATAATTTCTCTCTGGTATATTATTCTTATAACTAATCGAGAACAAAACTATCTCAGATACGGGGTTGGTATTTCTCACCTTTTTAGTTTCACTATTCGATGCCCATTCCTTTCCCTTAATTCAATTAATAGTCTTTCCTGCTTTCCCAACGTAAACTTCGGAAATACCATCACAAAACTTTTTTGCTGACTGTCTTTTACAATCTTCGGTAACTTATGGGCATAAACAGGTTTCTGAAGGATCTTCTGGTAGGAGGCATTTTTCTTCCTGTTCCCGTTTTCCACATAGACCCTGAAGTAATCTATTTCGTAATCAATCCCCGATTTGTTTTCAATGGTAAAGGAAATATAGACTTCCTGCCACCGGTACTGTATATCCTTTAAAATGAGTTTTACCCCTTTCCTGTTTTTGCGAGCCAAAAGCTGGTTCTGCCTCTTCATGTACTCCGATACTTTTTTGACGGCATTCATATGGTAGGGGGTTATTTTCACCGTCCTCTCTCCCTCTTTCTGTGGCTTCTTTTCTGTAAGAGGAGTCCCTTTTTCATGCCCTATACGCTGCTCTTTATCTATAAAATAATTGAGTTGTGGCAAATCTTTACGGTACTTCAGGATATAACTGTACACCTGGCCATCTGTGGTTATGACTAAAAGGTTGCTGTCAAGCCCGGGCGTAGCTTTAAGTAGTCCCAGGTATTGTGGGTTTTCCTTATTATAGGTAAAAATAAAATGGGCATTGCCACTAATTCCCTGCCGGATAGGTTCAGGAAAGAAAAGGGATATGGTAGTATGATCATTAGCATATATGGTGTCCAATTCCTGCACTTGCCCCATCAAAGGCCAATGTATTAAACACAGACTGAAAAAAAAGTATATAAGTTTCATTGCTGTACGGGTTTTAAAATGAGTTGGTAGTGGTTGTAAATCGTATTTTTTACTTTGCGGTTATTCCGACGGAAGACATTTTTCAGCCCCCGCACCTGGGGTACGCCGGCTATATTGATATCCTGAATCATATCATCGGTCATTTGTCGGGTGAGTTCCGCGCGGATACTGTTCTCGATATAGATCCCTTCATTGCCATCCTGGAGGTCATAGGCTTTCAGATGTACGGGTTGGTGGTTGATATTGGTGATGTTTATCATCACCCTGTTTTCTTTTAGCTTTACAAAACCATAGACCAGGGTGTTTTTTGGGATTTTCCTATCGTTAATGATAGCCTCCTCGGTAAGGCGGAGTTCCAATCTGCCGTTGGTCTTTACGGTTTGTGCATCGTGTACCACCGCATGGATTACCGGCTGAGTATAGGCTTTTGGAGCTATACTCTCCCAGATGACCTTCCCTACCTTAAAAAAATCCTGCTGGCTTTTATCCAGGGCGTCCAGGTCTCGTTTTTTAAAAGTAACGGTCGTATCTTTTGATTCAATACTCTTACGCTTGCGATACCCCCTGGCTGTATAGTCTATTCTTCCCCGGTTATAGATACTATCTACCATACGTTCCTTTTGTTTCTCTTTCAATTCCGAATCGTAAAGTCCGGTAGAATCCAACAGGCTTTCGTCATAAATACTCGGGGCATCGGATTTCTTTTTCTCTTTCAACTGATCCACTGCTTTCAGCCTGTCTTCGTATTGCTCTTCGGTTTCTCCAAGTTCCGGGACTACCGTCTGATCCAGTGCTTTGTCTGTTTCCTTATCCGCTCCTAATGCAAATACTCCGTAGCCAATTATAAACAAGACAATAGCTCCTATGATTGCGGCAAACAAGATTTTCTTTTTATCGATCTTCATGGGTAATCTTCTTTAAACTGTTTTCAAAAAAATGGGTAATGAGCAACCCATGCGGGTTTTTCGGGAAGTTCCGGGTGATGGTTATAAGTTCCCCGGTAGTTATCAATTCATAAATGTCGGTTACCGACCCCCGGTTAATTTCAAAAATGGTCCTTACCTTAAAGGGATATGGCTCTTGGGATACATCCACTTCTGATTGTATATCGCTCACCTTTTGTACTAGGGCATATTGCAATAAGCGGTTATATACACCATCTGCTTTTTTCTGGCGATATACATTGTCTACCGAACTGTCTCCCAGCCATAGGGCATTTTCCAATTGTTCCTTATAGTTAGTAGGAGACAAATCATAAAAGTATCGGTGGAAATTATCTAAGTGAGCCTTGGCTTCTATTTCTAGGTTTTGCTTTTGGGCCACCAGTTTTAAAGGGATTACACTCCCTTCTGTGCTGACTACAAATGCGTTGTTTATCGATTTTTGATATATGGAATAGGTAAACCATGAACATACCACAGTTGCTGTAAAAGCCATCACCGTCACGGTAATAACCACAAAGCGGTTGTTTTTTAATATCTGGGCTATGCTTTTATAAGGTGTTTTCATAATTGTTCTATTGTTTTAATGCTGTTTTATTACCCTCCGGTAAAAATGCGAATGGTGAAAGACACGGCTCTACGGTAAAGCTTGAATTTTAAAAAGATGATAAAGCCCAATGTGGACTTGCAACAAAAAACTAGACAAAGAGAAAAGAGATTATGCTGCTAATTTTTGATTGTACATATCTGTTTCAAACTCATCAATAGATTTTAATCCTAAAGCTGAGTGTAATCTTTTTCTATTATACCAAGTTTCTAT
>NZ_JBSXNL010000053.1:0-6709 GCF_056857615.1 Galbibacter sp. L-19 | reverse complement strand
ATATTGAATTCTATAACACCAAAAGAAGGCATACTGAAATAGGAAAAGTACCACCTGATCAAATTTATAATACAAAAAGAATAGCATCATAAATAATTAGATATATATTTAAACTGTCTTACAGATGGGGAGTAGTGTATGAAACCAATGTTTTCCCTTTGTTTTATTTAACTAAAAATGCATTAAATTACCTAAATGAAGGAGACACTATTATTAATACAACCTCCATTACTGCTTACCGAGGCAATCCTACTTTAATAGATTATTCAAGTTCTAAAGGTGCAATTTTATCGTTTACTAGATCATTATCTACCTCATTAGCAAAGAAAGGAATTCGGGTAAATGCTGTTGCTCCTGGTCCGATATGGACGCCACTTATACCCGCTACGTTGAATGATTATGAGAAATTTGGTCAGGATACTGCCATAGGCAGAGCTGGACAACCAGCTGAATTGGGACCAGCATATGTATTTTTAGCTAGTGAAGATAGTAGTTATATGACAGGACAAACCATGCATATTAATGGAGGAACCATAATAGGCGGATAATATATTATAATTCAAAACTCTAGAAAGCTATGTTTAAAAATAGGTGCTTTAAAAACTATAGAGAATATAAAACCACAGTAGAAGCTAGGAATGCTTTTATAGAGTCTATGAAAAAACTATTTGATGTAAAACAATGGTCTGCCCTACCTGGATATACTGCTACTTTTGAAGTTTACAATCCGGTACAACAAAAATTTCATAGTGAAATCAAAGTTGGATATTATATAAAAATCTCCTTCTCTAAACTCCTACCACATAATTGGGTTAAAATAACAGATATTTTTAAAAGTGATACCTTAGCTTTTATTAAAGTACGCCCTGCTAGAGATCCAAATAAAAACAACAACCAAATAGCTCATTTTTTAGTAGAGGATGCAAGTAGTACATTTAAGGTTGAAATAAAAGGGCATACTATTTTTGGCTATGAAGTGGGATGTGATGAATTCATAAACAATAAAGGCGAGCAAGCAGGAAATCGTAAAATTATAAACACCATAATAGCAATTGGTGGTTGGTTAGGTATACAAAACTTACAATGGAACAAACTAACCAATTATTTAGTACATAAAACCGAGCCTTAATTTATGTTTGTTCTTTACACCTTAGCCATTTTTTTCTCCAATATATTGGTATTTGTTTTAGTAAAACTATAAGACTTTGAAAGTAATTTTTTTATTGACATTTTAAAGGAAAACGTAGTTTGTATATCATTTGAATTAACTTCTACCGTTCCTTGATGTGCTTTTGCAATTTCTGAAACTATGTATAAACCCAGTCCGAGACCTTGTGCATTTTTAATTGAGTTTTCTTTATAATACGGCTTAAATAAATTTTTTGAAACATTTTCGGAAATGCGGGGACCTGTATTTGTTACAGAAATTATAAAAGAATTAAATTTAATTCCTGTATAAATAAGTATAGGATCCTTACGGTTACCATGCTTTATAGCATTACTTAATAAATTTGATAAGAGCTGTCCTAATCTGTCAACATCACAAGGGAAACTTTTATCAATTTCGATAGTTGTTTTAAATGTTCGAGATGGATCAATTGCCTTCGCCTCCGAGATTACTTGTGAGAGTGAATTTATTAAATGATTTTTATTTCTCACTAAATTTAGTCGAATACCATCAGCAATATGACCTTTGGCTAGATCCAAAATAGTATCAATTAATTCTTGCATTCGATAAGAAGATGATTTTATTAATTTAAGTTGATTCGTAACAGCTTCAGGAAGCTTTTGATGTATCAAAATATCGGATATCATCCGTGTAGTTGCCACTGGATTTCTTAAATCATGACCTAATATGGCTATAAAAGTATCTCTTAACTCTGCAAGTCTTCTTTCTTCAGACAATTCCCTATTTAGCTGATAAATAGTATCTTTCATTTCCAAATATGACGATATCTGAAAAATCGATTTTTGCAATGCAGTCTTCATTTTATACCTATTGAATGTTTTTGGAGAAATATCCATTAATACTAAGGTTCCAAAAAAGGTTTCATTATTTTTATACAGTGGTAAGGCTGCATAACTTTTACATCCATAATCTACAACTAAGGAGTGATTAGAAAAATCAGGATTGTTTTCTAAATCATCAATAAAAACAGGCTTTCTACTCAATTTAACTTCACTACAAATAGTTTGAGATAAAGGAAGACACAATCCTCTAGGTATATTTAGTTCTATGTTTTTTTTAATAAGTGACGTTATCCATTGCGTTTCAGACATTCTGGCAATACAAACAAAACCCATTTGTGTTATTTCAAGAACTTCATCTAGTATCTGTGGTAATAATTTGGAATCATTGATAGTATCAAGATCCTTTTGAATATAAAAATCTAATGTATTATCCATAAATTGAGAAGAATAGGTTTAATTTAGTTTTTAATTATAATCGTTTTAAGTGTAGCCAATTTAAAGTTAAATTAATAATTTTGAAAATAGAAATTTATGGGTGTAATTGCTTCATATGAGTCATCATTTGTTTTTATTGAGTTAATCTTCCATAATCCAAAGTAAATTTATGATGAAAATGGGTATTAAGGCTGCTCTTCTTTTTCTTCAGAAGATAACAATCGATGGTCTTTATTTAAACCTACAATATCAATAATATTTTTAATCGTTTCATAAAGCATTAGTACAATAGATACCATAAATCCACTTATAAGAGAAGAAAAAAATAAAGTAGCCCAATACACATATTTATACCATTCAGCAGGGACATTTTCTGTTTCTGTTATAGGAATATTAAAAAACTGGAATAGTATAAGTGCTGCTATAAATAAAACTGAATCATATTTAGCAATGGAAATAACTTGACGATAATGCGCTTCTTTAAGTTTAGATTTGGTTCCTGTACTAATTCCTAAAAGAGTTAATAAAAGTGCTAAAATAGTAGCCGAGGCTAAAACAATTGTATTGCATAACATATTAATTCCCTGCAAAGAAGAAGAAATTAATTGTTTTGCCTCATAGCCAGAAATATTACCTAGCAAAAAAACACCTAGTGCTGTAATTGAAAACGTTATCAATCCTCCGTAAATTGGCTTTTTATTACTAACATCAAGACTCATAATCTTCTAAAACTTCATATTGAATAGATTTAAACTCCCCGCCATTACTAGCTTTTGCTCCACAAGCAGTTAATGCAACAATTAAATTCATTTTTGCTTTAAATAGTACATAATCCCCAGATTTTGCTGTAGGTGGCAACACTTTTAAAGTACCATCCGAAGCAAAGGTCACATTCATAAATATATTAAAAGCTGTTGGAATTGCATCAATAGGAATTTCATAATCTTGTAAGTGCTTATATAAATTTGAGAGACAACTTGGCTGCGGTGAATTTATATTATAAAAATGATTGAAGGTTTTTTGATCGCAGGGAGCAAGTAAAAAATCATTTCTTCCATTCGTATCTTCTATTATTTTCATCATTTTATTACTTCGATTACTCCATAAATAATTATTGGTAGTAATTAGTAAGGTTTCTTCATAATCTAACGTTTTACCAGAAGAAATTTTTTCTCTAATATCATCTTTATTTATTAAAATCATATCAGACACTTGTCCTCCTTCTGGATTAATAACTTTTAAGAACTGACCTTTTTTTAAAATGAATGATGTTCCACTGCGTTTTGGAATTGTTTCTATCATTTTATTTCATCTTTAAAATATGGGCATTCCCAATTTTTTTCTACTTTTCTTCCACTGTATTGTTTGGCTTCACTCTCTTGTCCAAAATCTTTAAGCATAGGATTTATGGTCCCTTGAAGCTTAATATCTCTATTACGAATTCTATTTCTTACTTGATTATAAGCGCCCATTTCTCTAAGTTTTTCAAACTGACTATGTAAATTAAAAACTAAGGTAGCATAGGGCATTTGACGTGCTTTCCGGGAACTATTAGGGTGCATCCCTACAATATAAAATGCACGTCCAACTATACTAAAACTATAATTATTATCATTTAAATGTTTACTCACGGATGGATCCCAGTCATAAGTATCCATTGAATTAAGCTTGTATAAAATGTTCCACAAAAAATCTTCAAACTCTAGAGAGTTGCTTACATTATTATTTGGAAATACAGCAATAGTAGAATAAAATGAATTAGCAGGGCGTTTCTCTTTGGCAACATGCTCTTCTAAAAACTTATATAATTTATGAACTTCTCTCAAAGAAGAGTTCTCTAAAATTAGCATTTTATAAGAATTATTTAAAATTACGGATTGAGCCATTAAACATGGATGGTTGTCATCGATTATGAACTTTTCGATATCGCCCCCTATTTTCTTATGGTCGGTTGTTTTTGAATTCATAAAATTAAAATTTTAATAAATTTATTGAGAAAGCCACCTAAATATTAACTCAAAACAGTTTTATATTAACTATATCCATTTCATTAATAATGTTTTAAGAAATTATCCTTTAAATTTCAATAACCATTGTTTTATTTTTTTACTGAACAATGAAACTTTTTAAAAAATTAAATTTTATAAACCTTAAATATATAGAATAATGAAAGTTCAATCTTATTTAGCATTTAATGGTAATTGCCAAGAAGCATTAAATTTTTATGGCTCACTTTTTAATGCTACTATTACAAATAAACAAACATATGAAAATGTTAAAAGCGACATCCCTAGCTCCTATCGTACTAAACTACAACACGCAGAATTAAAAGGTAATGGCGTTTACTTTATGGCCTATGATGCTTCTCCAGATACCCCAATTAACAAAGGAAATCAAATCCATATGAGTGTAGATTCTGCTGATAAAGCACAAGCGGAAGAAGTGTTTAAAAAATTAGCTTCGGATGGTCAAATACATCATGAATTCGAAGAGCGTGAATGGGGATATTTTGGACGTTGTACTGACAAATTTGGCATCAATTGGATGGTCAATTATAAAACTGAATAATTTTGATTCTTGTCCTCTTTTATAAGGAATATGAATCTTTTAAAAAATAAGGAGATTGGCTTTAAGCCAACCTCCTTATTAAAAAACGTTAAGTAAAAAGAATTTTATTTGTGTATTGGTTTATAATTAAATTTTTGTCCTCCTATAGACAAATCTGCCATTAATCCCTTTTTAGGCTTAGTAAAAACAATTACCCCATCACTATAATTTGCATTTTTAGCAGCACCTTTTTCTACAGCTATTGCTGAAGCTTCAGCAGTAAACTTATATTCACCTTGCTTAAATTCATTTAAAGCATCTTCAGTTTCAAAAAATATTACTTCCGTAATCTCTTGACCTCCAGCTTGAAGTCCAACATCTACTTTTTTTAAACTAGCCATTCCTACTAGTGTTCCATTTTCATATACCGCACCATTACCTGATGCACCACCAATAATTAATGCTCCTTCCCCCACATTTGGAAAAATAACATATCCGGAAGAATTAGAGAAAAAATTATTCAGTCCTTCATCTGTATTTATCAATTTACTTTTAGCTTTTTCTGCATCCGATATAATTTTTTGATCTTTCTCATTTTGAGAAAAAACTGTTACCGTAACTAGTAACATTAGTATCGATGTATAAAATTTCAAACTCTTCATAATAAATAATTTTATATTAATTGTTCATTTTAAATTAAAAGGATAACAAAACTTAATGATAGCTTGTAAGTTCCTTTGAAACTAATTTATAGGATTATTAATAACATTATTACCACTATTAAATCTATTTTTAATGCAATCAAAGTATATGACATTGCTACTATTAAGAAAATTTGGGAAGTACCAATAATAAATACAATAAACAATAGTAGTAGTCTTCTCATAAAATTTCATCTTAAAAACTAACAATTGCACCTTGAAAAATAAACCACAGTAATTCAAAAATTTTCTAGAGTATAAAATTGAGAAGTATCTGTATGATTTAAAAAAAACAAGGGTTACATAGCCACTACATTTAATTATTACAAATATAATTATTTGATTATCAGTTTTTTTATACAATATTTGGTCAAACAAAAAAATGCTATAAGTATATGGTTATTTTCTACGACCATATTTTTTTATCATCATAAACTGGGTGTGTAAATCACACTATTGATAAAAATCATTCATAAAAAATTAATTTCTTGTACATTTTAAGCAGGATTCTTGCTATTTTCATTACCAGTGTTTGAAGTATTAAATTTGTTAACGGACTATCACTTTTACGAAATATCTTATATTTTATTCTTCCTATCTTCGCTTATCCCCACTCCCTTTATCAAAAGCTACCAGATTAAAAAGTTCACGCATTCGACTGCGCACACGGTTTCCATACCGTCCTTCCAGTTCTTTCGCATTTAGATTAGTGGTAGCATGTGTTTTTACCTTATGTCCCAACAATAGTTCATGTCTAGATAACAAGATTTCTCCCAACACATTACAATCCTTTCCAAAATGGCGTCCTATAGGTTCTACTCCTAGATCATCAAAACAATAAAATCGGTGATCTCCATATTGTTCAATTATTCGATACCCGATATTGTTAAATCCAAAAACGATATTTCGAGAAGGAATGGACTTGCAACAAAAAACTAGACAAAGAGAAAAGAGATTATGCTGCTAATTTTTGATTGTACATATCTGTTTCAAACTCATCAATAGATTTTAATCCTAAAGCTGAGTGTAATCTTTTTCTATTATACCAAGTTTCT